>DATIXD010000330.1:0-5293 GCA_035518875.1 Methylococcaceae bacterium
GTCGCCGGGAATACGTACACGGCACAGGGACGAAGCGTGGTGGTGCTGGTCAGGCAACCCTGAGACGGAGAGTGGTGAGAGTACCAGGAGAAGTGAAACGTCCGAGTCGGCCAGTGCACTATGCCACTGAACGGGCTGTGAGCGAAGAGAGTTTTCAAGACTGAGGGTGTTTCCTCGGAGGAGGAACTGTGCTGCAGGAAACAAGTCGGGGCGATCAACGCGCTAAAGATCGCTACCCTATAAATTTAGAGCTTCAATACAAGCTGTTGGATAAAGGCCGGGTTCAACGGATCGGCGTTGGCAGAACGGTCAACATCAGCAGTCATGGCGTGCTTTTCGAAACGGATCGATCATTACCCCCAGGCGGATCGGTAGAACTAGCCATGAAGTGGCCCTTTTTGCTTCGGGGCATTTGCGGCATGAAGCTGGTTGTCCGAGGGCGGATCGTCCGTTGTCACGCGAACACGACAGCGACTGCGGTCAGGGCCGAGTCCCATGAGTTCCGCACCGCCGGTTTCCGCGTCCCAAGGGATGAAAGCAGTATGGTGCAGCCGGCCGGCGACGCGTGCCGAGCTACATCCAGCGCGGCATCCGCCACAGCGCATTTCTAGCCGGGTGATCGCCTGATTTCACGACTCCCCCACGGTTTGGGCTGTTAGTGGTGAAACGATTTCAGGCCTTCAAGCGCGATGCCGCTCGGGTGGCCGCAGGTTTGCGAGGGATCGCAGGTGTCCCCGGAGACTGCTAGAGTTTTCCCCCCGCCGCTCGTGGCGAGAGCCGTTGCGGTCACAGCGGTCCGAGTCTGCTGAAGAGAGGTCAGGAGCGAACCTCTGGATAAGCGCCGAACAATCGGATCCACAAACCATCGGGCGGCAGCCGGGATGTCCCGGCTCAAGGCGATAGCTTCCACTTCAATGTACACTCCGCCGTCCCTCTCTTCGAACTGGGAGAGATTGTACAAGCGCCAAATGTAACCGGAGCCGACATCTGGCGGTAGTTCATGCTGAGTAGGCAGGCTGAAGTCCTGGATCTGGCGTATGCTCGTGCTGTAGCCCACACCGTACCATCTCTTGCCACCTAACGGAAAATAGGAGGACACGCATTCGCAGTCGAGAGCCGTCTTGGAGAACAGCGATCTGTTTAGGAGCACCATCGAAAACCGATAATCCGGACCGTCTTGCCCAAGCGGCTTTGAAGCGACCACCAGCGGTGCATAGAAGTCTTTATATCGGTTGAAGTCTTGGACAACGGCGAATATCTCCGCAAGGTTGGCACTCGGAATGAATGCCGCGCCGATCCAATCGTGGATGAGTCCATTAGGTACCTTCTTTGGGCTATGGCGTCCCGCGGGAGAGACGACGATCTCGCCGCCTTTAAGTTGGCTAATCAGACCCGGTGCTTCATCGAGCCAAAGGAAGCGGTCCTTGGAATGTTAGCGCCGGTTTAAAGTAGATTCGATTCGGCCGGTTTTGTATCCGTTCGGCGTGCCGGATTCATCGTCCGCACACACAGATGCCTGCCCGCCGTTGGAAGCTCCGAAACGCCAGGCTCGGGATTGATGGGAGAAAGCAAGAGTCAGCCCATAGCTCTAGCCTCCCGCGCCGTCAACAGGAACAGGAGCAATCGAAGACCACTGGTGCTTAGCGTCCAGCTTGACCGACTCGACGACCAGATAAAGAGTGTTCACGCTGTTGACTTTGCCCGCCACACAGTAAGCTCGATCAGAGCGGAGGCGGAAACGTTTGGTGAAGTCCAGCAGGCGATACACACGGCGGGTGTCGGCGTCGAGCATGAGAAGCACCGCGCACGAGGGGTATTCGGTCCGCGAGATCAGGAACAGATGATTGGCGCTGAAGTTGAACATAGGAAAAAACAACCAAGGAGCGGGAGTGGGGCTCCCGCTCGCATCGGCAGCGCCGTTGTGGGGTTAGCCGGCGGACTCCTCCGCGCGGGTTATCATCACAGCGCGGCGCTTAGTCGGGGCCGGCCTATTCGGCCGGCGGATCAGGATTCTTATTCGCTTTGCGCAGGCTGTCGCCGCCCAGGAGGAAGATTTCGGAGTTCTCGACGAGCCGATCGGCGATGGCGGTGGCAATGGTCGTATTAAAGAGGATGTTGCCCCAGTCAGAAAATGGGGTGTTGGTGGTAATGAGGGTGGAACGTTTGTGGCTGTGACGAGTGGAGATTACCTGATAAAAGAGGTTGGAAGTTTGCTGGTCGAGCGCCAGGTAACCTAGCTCATCGCAGACGAGCAGTGAAGGCTCCGTATAAGTTCTGAGCTTTCTCACCACGGAGTGATCGACCTGAGAAGCGAGCAGGTGATTGAGCATGTCCATGGCGGTCGTGAATAGAACCCGCTGATTGGCTTGGCAGGCACGCCAGGCGATCACCTTCGCCAAAAATGTTTTCCCCACGCCGGGATTGCCGATAAGCACGATATTGGTTCCTTTGGTGAGGAACGAGAGATCGAGCAGACGTAGCACCCGCGGTTTTGCCTGCATGCGGCTCTTATGGTGCTGGAAGTGGAAGGCATCGATGCTGGGCTGGGCTTGCAAACGCGAGCAGCGGAAACGGCGCTCGATGGCGCGTTGCGAGCGGGCTTCGATTTCCATGTCGGTGAGCCATTCTAGCGTGGCGGCAGCGCTGAGGTTCTTGGCCGCGGCTTCAGTCAGCGTCGTCTCGAGTTGGCGGCTCATGGTCGACAGATTCAGTAGATTCAACTTCTGTTGGAGCGGAGTCATGGGATTCCTTTCCGGGATTGAGGATGAAAGCGTCATAATCGAGCAGCGACAACGGATCGGTAGCGAGCTCGTTCAGCACAGGATCACGCAAAACCAGCGGTGGCTGCGGGCGACGAGGCGATTGCTGCTGCTGGAGGATGTTGGCGATGTAGTCAGCGCCAAAGGCGCGAGCCGCAGAGGCTTTTTCGATGGCATGAGCAACTGGCTCGGGGCCATATTGGCGGATGAGTTCGAGTAGCTCCCTCAGTTGCCGCGAAAGTGCGCGATCGCTATCGGCGATTTCGCGCAGATAGGCTTCGAGCATGGCCCTGGAACAAAGGCCATCGAGAAAAAGGAAGAAACGTTGCTGGGCACGTGATCTTCTGGCGCCGGGCCGCAGGT
Source organism: Methylococcaceae bacterium (assembly GCA_035518875.1). Lineage (GTDB taxonomy): Bacteria > Pseudomonadota > Gammaproteobacteria > Methylococcales > Methylococcaceae > DATIXD01. Next base: position 3,123 of record DATIXD010000330.1, read on the forward strand.
CGGCGACTTCTTTTTCGAAGCGATCCGCGCCGAACGTCTGGCCGCGGCGCCAGGAACGCGGGTAACAGACGATCTCGTGGACACGGTCATAAATGGTGACGGAGCTGGAATCGGCCTTGACCATTAAATGGCGGCCGACGAAGCGCTGAGGAACGCAATAGCGATTGCCATCGAAGTGTAGCCGCAGATCCTTGTGAACCAGCAGCTCGGCGCTGTCGCGATAGTCATAGGGGATGACCGGCAGCGGCTTGAGCGCGGCAGGCTGAAAGCGGTCGATGGGCCGCTCACGGGTTTCGCGATGCTGCCGCTGGTTAGCCACTTCCGCGAGCCATTGGCGTGCTTGGCGATTCAAGTCATCAAGATCTGTGAACTCACGCAAGGGCCAGAAGTTCTGGCGTACATATCCGATGGCGCGCTCCACTTTACCTTTTTCCCAACCCGCTGCCGGATTGCAGGCACGAGGAAAGAATCCAAACTCTCGCGCGAATCCGAGAAAGCGCGGCAGAAAGCGGACCAGCCGGCCATCATGCTCGGCTACGGCAGTCGCCAAGTTGTCATAGGCGATCTCCCGCGAAACGCCGCCCATAGCGGAGAAGGCGTGTATGTGGCAGCGAGCGAAGGTTTCGAAGCTCTGGGAGTGAGTGAACTCCAGGAACAGCATGCGGCTATTAGCCTCGACTAGCGCGAAGGCGTACAGCTTCCTTTTGTCGCCGGAATAATCGAGCTTCCCGAAGTGTCCCCAATCGACTTCGTAATGTTCGCCAGGCGCGGGCTCGACACGAACAAACGCGCGTGGAGGCCTGGTTTCCGGCCTCACCTTTTGTAGATACTCGCGCAGGATACTGTGGCCGCCGTTATAACCGAGGGGACGTAATCTCTGTTCAATCACAGTTCCCCTCACGGTGGGATCTTTTTCCAGCCATTCGGTGATGGTGGTTTTGAATGGATCGAGCTTGCTGATGCGCCGTCGCCGGCGAGCACGCTGTGCCGGCGCATTCAGATACTTGCGGATCGTGTTGCAGCCCATGTGCAGGTGCAATGCGATCTTGCGGACCGGCCAACGCTCGGACCAGTACAGGCGATGCAAGTCGTTGATTTGTTCGGTCGAGAGCATGGGCGCGATCTCTTTTTATCCGGCGGAAACGGCGTATGCGCCAGGACGTTGTTGTTTGCAAGATTCCGAGACGGGAGGTTTGCGCGGCGGAAGTGCTTCTAGAATCCAGACTTGCAACGAAGCTGAGTTGTTGTTTGCAAGATTCTGGAGGTCGGAGCCGAGCAGCCAGATCTCTGCTACGGAATGCTTTAGATCGAAAACTGAGTTGTTGTTTGCAAGATCGCGCAAACGGCTTTTTTGGTCCCGAACGTGCTGTCGTTGGCGATTCCGTTCAACAGCAGCCGGGTGCTGCTGGCGGTAACGCCGCCAGTAATCCGGCTTCCGAGCACGCCACTTCTGAGGACTGTCCAGGCACACCTGGCGGTATTCAGGGTCAGCCGCGATCTTCTCGCGGTGATAATCGGCCCGGCGCTGTCTTTGGCAGCTAGGCTCGCTGCAAACCGATTGCCTTGGCTGATACTTCGATGGCTGGAAGATTCGATGACAGTAGCGGCAGCGCCGTTCGACCATACCGGCGGTTGTCGCACTGCCCGCACTCGCTGAAGAATTTAGAAACTGTTATAGAGTCGTACCGCGTCCCCGCCGATGGCCCTTCTTTCAGCTACAAAACCGGCAGAAATGCGTCCGTTTTAAGCTGGCGCTGACATTGGAACGAAGGCGCTCCTGCATGTGCGAGTTCGCCGCCTGAATGTATTGGTCCCAGGCTGCCAGTGTCTCGGGCTTCAGTTCCGCCGCATAAACCGACGGTAGGGCCAACAATATTACGAGTAGAGATCGGATGTTCATAACCTGCCGCCTCGGCTAAAGAGCACCCAGATGTTCGATACTCCTGCGCTTTCGACTACCATTGCTACTGATGAGGATTTAAGGTGCTGGGATTCGCTTTTGGGCTGCGCGCGCGCGAAGCGGGTCCACAGCCCTAGAAGCCAGTGATTTTCATTTACACTTGTTACGCCGCCACAACGCCGTGCCTGCCGATGAATTGCCCGCTGGTCCCCCGCGTTTGGGTAACCGCGTCTTCATCCGGCGAAGGTAACGCTATGCATCGGCCGCCGGC
>DATIXD010000331.1:0-3467 GCA_035518875.1 Methylococcaceae bacterium
CTTGAAGGCCGCTGAGTGATTTCTTCTCGGTCTTTTCATTTCTGTTCTCCGGTTTCGGCCCCTCGCGGGGTCGGTGATTAGAACAGAAACTTCACCTAAGCAGGTGTCCTATTTTCCGGGACCGGCTCTGGTATCTCTCGGCTTAATTCTAAATCCCGGAGGCAATAGCAGTGAGGCTTAGCTTAGAGGAATTGCCTCCTCCGGAGCTTCTCGGCCTTCCAGGATCTTGCCCGACGCTACACCGAAGGCCGCTTGTAGGGTCGGTTCTCGCCAGCACCCGACAGTCGCAATCAATATGGAGCGGTTAGACTCGAATGGAATCGCTTAATCTAGACAGGAATCGGCAATGATCGCGTTGCGCCGCAAATCGACGAATAATTGCGAGCGGCTACAATTAGCCTTGAAGATCACGCACGACGAGCGCCCCAACCGATAGCCCATCCCCGCATGCCCGACGCCATCATCCCCGACGAGAGCAATCCGTTATTGCTGCGATGCTATCAGGACATGCAGTCCGAAGCGCTGACTCTGCCCACGCTGCCGGACATTTCGGCGAAAATCCGTAAGGCGATCAACGACAATAGGGCCAACAACACCAAGATCGCCAAGGTGGTGCAGATCGACCCCGCCATCACCGGCCGTCTCATCCATATCGCCAACAGCCCCTTTTACTTGGGACGGAAGAAGATCGAGAGCTGCCCGGAAGCCCTGACCCGGTTGGGTCTCAAGGCCGCGCAACATTTCATCACCAGCTTCGCGTTGAAATCGGTCTTTGTGGCCAAATCGGTCTATATCCGCAAGCGCATACAGGATCTGTGGGCCCACAGCAGCTATGTGGCCGCCATCTGCGCGGTGCTCGCCCACAAGACCCGAGGCTTCGACCCGGACCGCGCCATGCTGGCGGGCCTTGTCCACGATATTGGCATCGTGCCGATTCTAACTTACGCGGACCGCCATCCCGAACTGGCGCGCGAGCCCAGGCATATCGAGCAGACGATCCAGGAATTGCGGGCGAAAATCGGCGTGATGGTCATACGCAAGTGGAACTTTCCCGCCGATTTCGACGACGTCGTGATCAACGCCGAAAACTGGTGGCGCCGCAATGAGTCCGAACCCGATTACACCGACCTGGTGATCCTTTCGCAACTGCACAGCTTCGTGGGTAGTCTGCAAATCCACAAATATCCGCGCCTAGATGAAATTCCCGCCTATCACAAGCTGATCCATGACGATACCAGCACGGACCTCAGCAAGGATGTCCTTGGCCTCGCCAAGGAAGAAATCTGGCAAATCCAGCAGATGTTGACTAACTGATCCCGAGAATATTCCTGCGTGGAAATTCAGTTACCGTCGGCGTTGTTACCCACACCAGTCATTCCCAAGGCTTCGGCCGGCCTGTTGCCGCAACTTGAGGCCGGACAACGGATGGTTGCGGTCGTCGAGGCGGTACTGAGCGAAAACAGCTTTCTCCTCAAACTCACCGATAATAGCCAACTCCTGCGGGCCCAAAGCCAGCTTACACTCTCCCCCGGCCAAATCCTGAAACTGGAAGTGGTCACACTCGGGCCCACGCCAGAACTCAAAATCCTACCGCCCGAACGAGCGGTCACGCCGGAAAAGGCAGCGATCGAGCAAGCCCTCCGCCAATATTTGCCCAAACAACAGGGTCTGGCGGACCTCGCCCCCAGCCTGAAACAGGCTGTGGAATCAACCGCAGGCGCGAACGCCATCCTACCCGAGGCGCTAAAGAAAACGGTCCGCGCCGCGCTCGACGCCCTACCCTCGAAAGCCGCATTGATGGAGCCCGAAGGACTCAAGCAGGCGATCAAGAATTCCGGGCTGTTCTTCGAAGCGAAACTGGCAAATCTTGCCGAAGGCGCCCAGGCCCTAACTGGCAACGATCTGAAAAGCCGGTTGCTGGCGCTGGTCGATATGCTGAAGAATCTCGAAGCGCAGGCGGAAACACCACTGCCAACCCTTCCACGACGAGATGGTGCCGCAGTGCAAGACCCCGATGCCCACGTCACCGAAACCAAGTCCCCTGCTCCGCCTGCAACGGCGCCGGCGAACGCTAGCGCTGCGTTGGAACAGAACGCTACGCCGCTCACTCACATTAAGGAAGCCCTGAATAAGTTGATTCCTTCCTTGGTTGGACAAGCTCACGATGAACCGAATCAACACGTAACCGTCGATCCTGAGCCGGTTGAGGAACCTAATCAGAACTTCCTTAAGGAAGCTCTAAACAAATTGATTCCTGCCCTGGTTCGACAAGCACACCCTGAACGGACTCAATACGTGAGTGTTCGTCCTGAGCCTGTTAAAGAACTTAGTCAGAGCCTGCTTAAGGAACCTGGCGATGGCGTGAGCACTTCGTTCGACCCCGCCCTCGGCAACCCGCTGGATCTAAAGACCTTGCTGCACAAGACCGAAGGCGCGCTGGCGAAGATCGTGCTCGACCAGCTCGCCTCGCTGCCTCAAAACGAGGGCGAACCGATCACCTGGCAAATCGAAATCCCATTCAGCGACGGTCGTTACAGCGATTCGGCCAAACTCAGGATCGTCAGGGAAGGCAAGGCAGAATCACAGGCCGAACAGGCCTACTGGTCGGTGCTATTGGAACTGAATCCGCCGAACCTTGGGACCATTCACAGCCGGATCACTTTGATTGGCGAACGCATCGAAACCTATTTCTGGAGCGATCTGGAGGCCACATCGAAGCTGATCAACTCCCGTCTCGAGCTTTTGGCCGCACGCCTGCAACAAGCGGGACTGGAAGTCGGCCGGCTCGACACGCTTGCCGGCGCGCCGGGAGGAGGCCGCCCGGAAAATCGGCTACTGCCGGCCAAACTGGTGGATGAGCGCGCATGAACAAGACCATCAATCCGCCCGAAATCGCCGTCGCCCTCCACTATGACGGAACGAACTCGCCCCGGGTCACCGCCAAGGGCAAGGGCCTGGTGGCGGAGCAAATCATCGAACTGGCCAAGGCGCACGACGTTCCCTTGCATGCCGATGCGTCCCTGGTCAAAGTTCTTTCCAATGTGCCTCTGGGTGATGAAATCCCGCGGGAGTTATACCTCGCGGTGGCGGAAGTCATCGCCTTCGCCTATCTCCTCAGCGGAAAAAGGCCGGGCGAGTAGCGATCGTAAAAGTACCCCTTTGGTTCGGTACACGTTGCTCCGCGAGCATCAAGTGCGTCCAAGAAAGGCGCTACCCCGCTATCAACAGGATCCGCAATCTGTCGCTGCACGCCATAAGAGCCAAATACGGTTCCGCTTCCAGCGCGTGTACCTCGCTTAAGAAGCCGCAGATCGACGTGGCACCAGCCATCCGCTCATAAAAAACCGCCCCGAAAGGCGGTTTTTTATGGCTTTGAGTGAGGTTAGCAAGCCAGCCTATTGGCTTGTTTGCGTCGGACCTGAAAACCAACCAGCCCACCCCCGATTAGCATCATGGCCCATTCCTCG
>DATIXD010000332.1:0-9095 GCA_035518875.1 Methylococcaceae bacterium
GACCTCGTTTGGCTTCTTCCGAAGCGCTATTGGACTAATAGTCATTATATCAATGACTTAAACGAGGATCACCGTCTTTTATGAATAATCCGGGCTAAGCACGTTCCGTTCATGGCTGGAGGTTGAACGCCATCATGACCACACCCGTTTTTGCCCGTCGACGAAGTCGATGGCTTTCTCGCCAGCGCCCAGGCCGTCGAGTTCAGGTCGGAAGGCGGGTTACGGCTACCGCCTAACCCGCCCTACTGCGCCGCATGATCCAGACCGCCAGTAACACCAGCCTATCTACACGAAGAGGGGAAGAGGCAGGTAACCGGGACAGCTAACCTTCCCGTTTCTTACGGTTCGCTGAGGCCTTCCAACGGCGTCCAATTCCCGCGCCAATTAGATATGTGACGTACAGCAAGACGGTCACAAGCAAGGTGTAGGCAATGAGTTCAAGCATCGATTTTTCTCCATTCTGCCGTTGTTCTCTGCAATTTGGTCCTCAGCATCCCGACCTTGGCAATCGTTCCGTTGCGGTCACTTAGGGCAAGCCGGCTTGACAGCCGTCGCGCGGGTCACTCAACCCCAGACCAACAGGGTGTGTATCATGCAACCTATGGAGTTGACTACCTTATAACGATCAGACGCCAAGAGGCCAAAGACCAGGCATTGGTTATGACAAGAAAATCATCACATAGTCACCAGCTAGGGGCCCCAATTTCTGCTTTGTGACGTGGCGTCGTAGACTACCGACCCTGCGGTTTGCGATTTCCGGTCAACGGCGAATTTATTGGGGAGATACGCAATGATTAGAGGCCAAACTGTAAAAAAGCTTGCCAGCTTCGACACGCCCACCATCTGCAATCTGATCGAATTGTTTGATGTGCGCCCGCGCAATACCGGCTACCTGGACGAGCGCATCAAAGCCTGCTTTCCGGAAATGCCGCCGATGGTCGGGTTTGCGGCGACGGCAACCTTCCGTGCATCGCTGCCGCTGCGCCAAGGCGACGGCTATGCCAGCGTATACGATCAGGTGGAACGCTTTAGCGAACTCGACGGCCCGCCAATTGTGGTCTTTCAGGATTTGGACAGCCCTTCCGTTGGGGCAACGTTTGGCGAGATCATGTGTTCCGTCTATCAAGCCTTTGGCGCACAGGGCCTCATCACGAGCGGCACCGGGCGCGACCTCGAGCAGGTACGCAAGAAGGGATTTCCCGTTTTTACCAACGGCGCGAACTGTTCGCATGGCTATTTCCACATCCCGCAGATTCATGTGCCCATTCACGTGGGCGGCATCGCCATCTATCCAAACGACTTGATTCACGGGGACTGTAACGGTGTGACGACCATTCCGAGTGACATCGCCACCGAGGTGGCCGATATTGGCAATGAGTTCATCGCTGCAGAAGCCGTGATTCTGGAGGCAATGCAGGAACCCAATCCTACCCTGGCTCTGCTCAAAGCCGCACGAGCCGAAGCGGGCAGCCGGATCGACGCGCTGCGCAAACGCGTATCACGCAAAAAGTGACGAGACAAAAACCGAAGAGACGGGTTGGCTAAGCCTGATCTGCCCCACCGCTGTTAAGAATGCTGTTCGGACTCAAGCCGCTGAAATCTTTTACAGCCGCCCGATCCCACGCATATACTTAAGCGCCCCAAGCCCTCCCATTGAGAGCCGCACCGAAGTTCCACATGATTCAAGCCTCGCGCATCGTCATCATCGGCCTTCTGGCGCTCATGCAGCTGATCGCGCCGCTGGTACATGCCCATGCAGGCGGCGGTCAATCGACCGGTTTCATCCACGTTCCGGGGCTCGAGTTTCTCGCCAACACCGGTGGAGATCTGGCCCAGCCCTTGGATGAGCCGGGATCGTACGACCTTATCGTCGGCTTGACTCCGGGGCTCAAGGACAACAGCGAGAACGTCGCCCCCGCAGCGGATCCGGAACCCGTTTTGCCGCCGTTTTGGCCCCTTGCTCTCCCGAGCCCGCCGGCCTTGCCGACCCGTCTTACTGTCGATATTCCGCCCCCGCTTCCGCAACAATTTTTTTCGCCCTCCTCTCCCCGCGCGCCTCCTGTCTCCTGATTTTCTCGTTTCTCACCTAGCGTTTTAGGGTGGGCCGTTTTCCTGCCCTCGATGCGGCAAGGTGTCGCAAAGGCCGGTTCGAGCGCAAAGCGCCGGAACGCAGATTTTGAGTTTGTTGGGTTACGCTTCGCTAACCCAACCTACCTTTCAGGCTTTTGCAGCACCTCCGATGCGGTGGGAAAACAAAAAGACATCTGACCACCCTACGACGGATAAAACCCCAGTTCCGATACATCCATGGGGGTTATCGCTTGGAGTCACTATGAGAGTCACGTACACAACGGTTCGCGCCCTCAGTCTTTGGTTTTGGGTCGTCGCGGCCTTTGCTCAGGGCGAAGCGGACCGATTAAAGGTCCGGAGCGAAGCGGGCCGACTCAATCCCGAGGATGAAATGATCGTGGAGCATTATGATGCTTTGAGGTTGGTGGAATCGCTGAGCCTGAAACAGGTGGTCGAAGCCACGTTCGAGCAGTATCCGCAAGGAGCGATCATCTCGGCCCTGCGCGACGAGGCGCAGGCCTTGAACCGGCGCACCAACAGTTTGATTGCCGGTTATCCGATGATTTATCTGCAATGGATCGACGACCGGGCGTTGAGCGATCGGGGTGTGGTGCAGATACAAACCGGTTACCAAGTCCCTATCTGGATGTGGGGCCAGCGCGATGCCAGCCGGGCCGTCGCCGGTGAAGCCGAAAAGAGCGCGAACCTTTTCGCCCAGGCCCTCAAGCACGAGGTCGCGGGCTTGGTGCGCGAGGCGCTGTGGAATCTGAGTCTGGTCGAAAACCGCCACGAACTGGCCAAACAGGTCTTTGACGTTTCCGGGCAACTGGTCGCCGCCGTCGAGCGAAGGGTCGATCTCGGCGATCTGGCCCGGTCCGATCTGTTGCTGGCCGAAAGCGATCATTTGGAAAAGAAATCCCTGCTGGCTCTGGCGGAGGCCGAGGTCATGCACGCCCGCAAGGCTTACATGAATCTGACCCGCCTGGAGAAAGCGCCGAAGAACTTTACCGAAGAGCAAAGCCAGCAGGCGGAAATCGGCGAGCAGCATCCGGCGGTTTCCGCCGCCAACGCATTGATCGAGCGGGCCCAGGCGGAAGTGGAATTCACCCGCCGGTCCAAGCAGGGCAATCAGCCGACCATTCTCGTGGGCACCCAGCACGACCGCGTGACCCACGGGGGCTCATTCGATAACGAGACCAACCTGGTGCTGCAAATCCCCATCGGCGGCGACTCCTGGAACGCCCCCATGGTGGCACAGGCGAATGTCGCCCTGACCCACAAAGTGGCCGATCGCGGCACCTTGTTGCGGCAATTGGAAAAGGCTTTGCACGAGGCCAAGCACAATCTCGAAGTGGACCTCGCCACCCTGGACATCGCCAACCAGCGCAAGGAGATTGCGGAAACCCAGCTCAAGATGAGCCGGCTCGCCTTCGAGACCGGAGAGATACCGCTCATCGATTTTCTCAAGATTCAGGCGAGCGCGCAGACCGCCATTCGCGACGCCCGCGAAAGAGCCATCCTGTTGCAGCGGGACACTGCATTTTACAACCAGGTCGTCGGGGTGACGCCATGAGGAAGATCGTCACCTCGCTCGCGCTGGCGACGGGTTTGCTACTGGGTTTTGGCGCTCAGGCGCTAGAGGAGGTCGTCAGGCTGACCGAAGAACAGGCCCAGCACATTGGCATCCGCACCTTGAAACCGCAGCTCACCTCCGGCGTACCGCTGGAGCGGGCCCCCGCGCGCGTGAGCCTGCCGCCGCAGAACGAATACATCGTCAGTGCACCCCAGGCCGGAGTGATCAGCAAGGTGGAAGTGGCCCTCGGCGTCAAAATCGCCGCCGGCCAGGTGCTGGCGCAAATTCAGAGCCCGAACTTGCTGGCCTTGCAGCGTGAGCTGCTCGACGCCGCAAGCCAGTTCAATCTGGCCCGGGCCAAGTTGGACCGGGACAAGACCCTGCTCGAGGAAGGCATCGTGTCCAAAATGCGCTGGCAGGAGACGAAAAGCGCCTTCGAACGCTACGCGACGGCGCTCCGGGAAGCGGAGCAGGTGCTGGCCGCCGCGGGCGTGAGTGAGCCCGACATTCGCGCGCTCAAGCAAAGTCGCAATCTGACCGCCACGCTGACCGTGCGTTCGCCCATAACCGGCGTGATTCTCGAACGCATGGCGGTGGCCGGACAGCGGGTGGACCTGCTGGCGCCCCTTTTCCGCGTCGGCAAGCTCGACGAACTCTGGCTGGAAATCAACATGCCGACGGAACGCATGGGCGAGATCAGGATGGGCGACAAGGTGTTCGTCGAAAACACGAGCCTTAAGGCCCGCATCACCCACATCAGTCAGAATGTCGATCCGAGCAGCCAGACCACCTTGGTGCGCGCCGTCATCGAGGCCAAGACCGATGAGCTTCGTCCTGGGGCTTTAGTCGGCCCGCTTCGCCCCGGCCAGAATGTCAACGTCCAACTGATGCACGCCAGCACGGACAAACTGTTCCGCCTGCCGATTTCGGCTCTGACCAGTCAGGAGGGCAAGGATTACGTGTTCGTGCGAGTCCCCCAAGGATTTGCCGCCCGGCCGGTTGCGGTCGCCGGCAGGGCGGAGCACGAGGCGGTCATTCACGGCGGTTTGAACGACGGCGACGAAGTCGTGGTGCAGGGCGTCGCCGCGCTCAAAGCGAGCTGGATCGGCATCGGAGGCAATGAATGATGGCAAGGCTGATCCAGTTCGCGCTCACCCAGCGCCTCATCGTCCTGCTGGGGGTGCTGCTGCTGGCCGGCGCCGGATGGTACGCGGCGATCAACCTGCCGATCGACGCCTTCCCCGATGTTTCGCCCACCCAGGTCAAGGTGATCGTCAAGGCGGCCGGCATGACGCCGGAAGAAGTGGAAGCCCGGATCACCGCGCCCATCGAGGTAGAGCTGCTGGGCATACCCAGACAGACCATGCTGCGCTCGATCGCCAAATACGCGCTGACCGACATCACCATCGACTTTGAGGAAGGCACCGACATCTATTGGGCGCGCCAGCAGATCGCCGAACGCATCAACGGCCTCTGGGGTAGTCTGCCCCAAGGCGTCGAGGGCGGCATCGCGCCCATGACCACACCGCTGGGCGAGATGTTCATGTTCACCGTCGAAGGCGGCGATTTGACCCTGATGGAACGCCGCAATCTGCTCGACTGGGTGATCCGGCCGGCGCTGCGCACCGTGAAGGGCGTCGCCGACGTCAACACCCTGGGAGGGATGGCGCGCAGCTACGAGGTGATTCCGGACAACGGTAGGATGTCGGCTCGCGGCATCTCCATGCAGATGCTGGTCGAGGCGCTCCGATCCAATAACCGCAACGACGGCGCGGGACGCATCCCCGAAGGCGAGGAATCGCTGCTGGTAAGGGTTGAGGGACGCATCAGGGATATGGAGGACGTGCGTTCGATCGTCATAACCACCCAGCAGGGGGTGGCCATCACCGTGGGCGACGTGGCGGAGGTGCGCATCGGTGCGCTGACCCGCTACGGCGCGGTCAGTCAGAACGGAACCGGCGAGGTCGCAGAAGGACTGGTGCTGAGCCTGCGCGGGGCCAACGCCCGCCAGGTGGTGGAGGGGATCGAACGGAAAATCGAGGAACTCCAGCCGGCCCTGCCCGAGGGCGTGAAGATCGATGTCTTTTACAATCGCGGCCACCTGGTGGAACGGGCGGTGCACACCGTGACCAAGGCGCTGGTGGAAGCGGTCGTGCTGGTGCTGGTCTTGCTGATGCTTTTTTTGGGAGAGTGGCGCGCGGCACTGACCGTGGCCTGTTCCCTGCCGCTGGCGGCGCTGTTCACCTTCATCATGATGCGATGGTTCGGCATGAGCGCCAATCTGATGAGCCTGGGCGGGCTGGCGATCGCCATCGGCATGCTGGTGGACGCCGCCGTGGTGGTGGTGGAAAACATCGCCACCCACCTGGCCGCCGAGGACAAGGCCAAGAGGCTGCCCCGCCTGCACCTGATCTATCGCTCAGCGCGCGAGGTGGCGACGCCGGTGACATCGGGCATCCTCATCATCGTCATCGTGTTCCTGCCCTTGCTGACGCTTCGGGATCTGGAAGGCAAGCTGTTCTCGCCCGTGGCCCTGACTATCGTGTTCGCGCTGAGCGGCTCGCTGATTCTGTCGCTGACGGTGATTCCGGTGCTGGCCTCGTTCCTCCTCAAAAAGATGCCGCACGAGGAGCCCTGGTTGCCGCGCACCCTCCACCGGCTGTACGAACCGGCACTGAACTGGTGCCTGGCACACGTTAGAGTGGTGCTGATAGCCGCCGGCGTACTGCTGGCGCTGACCCCCCTGGTCTATATGCAGATCGGCAAGACCTTCATGCCGACCATGGACGAGGGTGACATCATCGTGCAGCTGGAAAAACTGCCCTCGATCACGCTGGATCAGTCGGTACGACTGGACAAGCGCATCCAGAACGCGATTCTGGAACACGTTCCGGAAGTGACCCGCATCGTCGCCCGAGTGGGCGCCGACGAAATCGGCCTGGACCCCATGGGGCTCAACGAAACCGATACTTTTCTGATCCTCAAACCGCGCGAGGAATGGCGCATGGACAGCAAGGAAGCACTCATCGACGAGATTCGCAAGGTGATCGAAACCGTTCCGGGCATCGCCTTCGGTTTCACCCAGCCGATCCAGATGCGGGTGACGGAAATGCTGACCGGGGTCAGAGGGGATGTGGCGGTGAAGCTGTACGGGCCGGAACTGGCCGTGCTCAACGCCAAGGCCGAACAAATCGCCGAGACCTTGCGCAAAGTTCCCGGGGCATCGGACGTCTTCACCATTCGCAACGAGGGCCTGCAATACCTTCAGGTCAAAATCGACCGGCTCGCCGCCGGCCGCATGGGGCTGGACGTGGATTCCCTGGAGCAGATGCTGCGCGCCCAGATCGAAGGGCTCAAGCTCGGGATCGTCCAGGAAGGCATCCGGCGCACGCCGCTACTGCTGCGCGGCTCCGGCGATCCCGCCAGCTTCTCGGCCTTGCAGATCACCCTGCCCAACAGTCAGCGCATTCCGCTGTCGGCGGTGGCCAAGATCGAACGGATCGAAGGCGTCGTCTCAGTGGCGCGCGAGCGGGGGCAGCGTTTCTCGGTGGTGCGCAGCAACGTCAAAGGGCGCGATCTGGTCGGCTTCGTCGCCGAAGCGCGTGAGGCCGTAGCGAGAGATGTACAGCTGCCGCAAGGCTATTACATCCAGTGGGGCGGTCAGTTCGAGAACCAGCAGCGGGCGGCGGCGCGGCTCGCCCTGGTGATTCCAGTTTCCATCGGCCTGATCTTTTTCTTGCTGTTTTCCACTTTCGGCTCGATCAGGCAGGCGGCGCTCGTTCTGTCCAACATCCCGCTGGCGATGATCGGCGGTGTGTTCGCCCTGTGGATTTCCGGGGAGTATCTTTCGGTGCCGGCCTCGGTGGGCTTCATCGCATTGCTCGGCATCGCGGTGCTCAACGGTGTGGTGATGGTGAGCTACTTCAACCAGCTGCGGACATTCGGCATGGACATGGGCCGGGTGGTCGTGCTGGGTTCCCTGCGCCGGTTACGGCCGGTATTGATGACCGCCAGTATCGCCGCCTTCGGCCTGATCCCCTTGCTGTTCGCCACCGGGCCGGGCTCGGAGATCCAGCGCCCGCTGGCGGTGGTAGTCATCGGCGGCTTGGTCACTTCGACGCTGCTGACCCTGATCCTGCTGCCCATCCTGTACCGGCGCTTCGGCTGAAATCGTAACTGGTAGGTCGGGTTAGCGGCTCCAACGCGTAACCCGACAAGAGCTTTCTGGAAATTGAGGAAAGGTGATGAATCAACGATATCTGATCACATTGACGGTTTCCCCGGCCATTGAGGAAAGCGTGGTGGATTGGCTTTTGCAGTTCGCGGCGAAGGGCGGATTTACCAGTTTCCCGGTGAACGGCCATTCGAGCCGGCAGGAGGGTCTAACACCGGCCGAACAGGTGGCGGGCAGAAAGAAACAGATCCGCTTCCAGATGCATGTGCCCGAAGCCGAGTTGACGCCCATCCTGGAACGAATGAAGCAGGATTTCCAGGGAGCAGGCCTGCATTACTGGGTATCCCCGATACTGGAGGCCGGGCATATTTAGTCGCCGATTTCGTCTTGGCTGAAGGCCGTCTCCGCGGTCACGTTTGAAAAAGCCGAATGCGCTATCCCCTTCGCTCGGTTGCTCCGAGAAAAACCATGATCCCGCGGTCAGCCTTCCCTCTCGACGACCCCCTGCCATGAAACTTCGAACACACCCCCCTGTTGCCGGCCAGCGCCTGCAAGTGTTTCCTTACCCGGCTTTGCCGAGTTCGTCACGCCTGACGCCGTAAAAGCAATCCGCTCCCTCCGTACCGCGCGTTCGAATTTGTAATCCGCGCACGCGGTAATCCGCAAAACTTGCCGTTCAAAACGGCCGCGCGAGATCCACCGAACCACCTCGCCGCAACGCAGTTATTCCATATAGGCATAAACATCTTTCTTAATATTCTTTTTAGCTACTGATTAAGGTCGTTATAGTTCGCCTCAGGAAAGTCGATTTTTGCTCGAACAGGCAATCATACATGTCGAAAACAATTGATCCGCAGCAAGACAAGAAGACGCAAACGCTAACCAGCCAAAAGATACTGGAAGCCCTGCAGGGCATCCGTTACGGGTCCGTCGAAATCATTATCCACGATGGCCGCATCGTGCAGATCGAGCGCAAGGAAAAGCTGCGTTTAGATAACGGCTGTTCCCCCGGGCAGAACTGATCCGACCCGCGCTATCAAGCGTGAGGGCTTTTCTCCACTAGTGGTGCTATCAGCGGGCCCACAGGCCCGCTTTTTTTGCAGCACGGGCGGTACGGAAAGCTATACAGAATCAGGCCGACCGGGCACCTGGAGGCCACAACCATCGATCGAAAACACATTGGGAAACTGACCGGACCGCCGGAAGTTCTCTTAAATGAGAGAGAACATCCATGAAAAAACCAAAACTCTTGATTCTCGCGGCGGCCGTGAGCGGTCT
>DATIXD010000333.1:0-4402 GCA_035518875.1 Methylococcaceae bacterium
GGCGGCTTCGAGATGCGGGTTGGCTTTCTCTTTCTCAGCGGCCTCCGCGTGCGTCTTGGCTGCTGTGGCATGTTCGCCCACACCCGCGGCATCGCCTTTCTTACCGCTCTCTGCGGCGGCTTCGGCGTGCTTCAACGCTTCGGCTTTGTGGTTTTCGACCGCGATTACCGGATTCAGGCTCAGCAGTGCGGCAAACGCGCCCGCCAGCAGACCAGTCAGAATTCTTCTGCGCATAGCATCCTCCTCTCGATTGTTGGTATTAATTTCGCCCCGACCCGAATCGGTCTGGGCAGCTTATTAAGTACCATGCTGCTGGTTTTGCGTCCATAACACTTCGCTTGTGGGAAAGGCAACGGCATCCAAAATCCCGTTACCTCAGTTATCGGATTTTTTACAACCGATGCGACAACGCTGGACTTTCATCTCCAGATACCATCATCCGGTTCCGCATTTTCGAGACCACGACAAACGTTGGTACGATCTCTGCTTTCCCTCCTTCAAGGGTTAATCGTCATTACGCAACCCGCTTTCATGATTGAAGGAGAAGAGCCATGAATAAGATCGTGCTCGCAGTCCTCGTTGCAGTCATCGGCGTTGCCGTGTGGTTAGCGCTCAGAGCGAAGTACAAAGTACGGGGCTTTTGTCGCCGCTTTCTCGGAAATTGGCGCAAAGATCGCAGCGCTTCAAAGAAGCCGCAATATTCAGCTCAGCACTCATTGTGAGCCTGGTGATTTTCGTCATCCTCCCGGGATTATGAACGGGGTGGCGCATACCAATTCTTGGGTAGGAGGGCGGCGGAATTGCCGATGATTCGGGCAAATTGAAAGCGCGTGTCTTTCCACACCGTCCGCTTACTCACCAGGAGTTGCACACTTCACGCACGCGCCGGACATCCGTTTGGCAGGAGGCCGTCCCCCGGTTTACTGCGTGAGCCTATAGCGCAGATTGGACACTAGGATGAGATGAGTGCCTGCCGTAAGCTGCCGAGATATTGGCCCCTCTGCCGGCGTTGGGTTCCTTTGGCAATAGGCTACAGGTAGAGGTAGCCAAAGCCGGATTTTACGCTCTGCGGCATGGTACGTTTCAGAATCTTCCTCGTTTCTTGGCACGCTGCGATGTCCGCCGCCGTCAGGTGTCGCTCGTTATCATTCCTAACTCTCCCTTCAGAAGTTGCGTCGCCTCCCCGGCCGAAAGCGGATATCCGAACAGCCAGCCTTGCCCAAGCTCGCACTGCCGGCACAGAAACTCCCGCTGCATCCTCCGTCGAATGTGCTCTGACTAAAACGACTTACCCACGCCCCTGTAAGGGCCCGTGGGTTGAAAGGACCGCAACGGTAAAGATTTCAGTTGACTACCCTCTATACCGGCGATGTAGGATAGTCGACAGATTCGTTACAGAAGAACTACTCGATGCCCTGTTCCTGGCTGATCCTGATCATCAGTTTGCCGACCCACAACGCCACCGGACGCATGCGCGTCTGGCGCGCGCTCAAGGCTTTGGGCTGCGGTGTGCTGCGCGACGGCGTGTATCTGCTGCCCAACCGGTCGGGGCTTCGGCACATCCTTCAGACTCAGGCCGAGGAAGTCGTGGCGGGCGGGGGGAACGCTCATGTGCTGGTTCTCGACAGCGAGAACCAGGTCCAGCAACAAGCCTTCGAAGGTTTGTTCGACCGCTCGGCCGATTACGCCAACCTGGTCGAGGCGATTCAGCAAACCGCCGACGAACTTCAATCGGAAGAACCCGCCAAGCTGCAGCGGCAGATGAATCGGCTGCGCAAGGACTTCGAAGCCATCGCGGCCCTGGACTTTTTCCCGGCTGCGGCGCGGGAACAGGCCGCATCCGCATTGGAAGACCTGGAGCATGCGGTGAGTGATCGCTTGACGCCGGATGAACCCCATGCCGTTCATCGGCGGATCAAACGGCTGCATGCCAAGGATTACCAAGGCAGGGTGTGGGCAACCCGCCAGCGGCCCTGGATCGATCGCCTCGCCAGCGCCTGGTTGATTGGGCGGTTCATTGATCCGGACGCCCGTTTCCTCTGGCTGGCCACGCCCGCCGACTGTCCCTCCGAAGCGGTGGGGTTCGATTTCGAGGGCGCCCAATTCACGCATGTGGGCGCCAAGGTCACCTTCGAGGTGCTTCTGACCAGCTTCGGATTGACGAAAGATGTCGCTCTCCAGAGGCTCGGCGGTTTGGTGCACTACCTGGATGTCGGCGGGATTCCAGTCTCGGAAGCCGTGGGTCTGGAAACGCTCATTCGGGGCATGCGCCAGCGCTTGGCCGGTGACGACGCGCTGTTGGCCGAAGCCGGAAAGGTCTTCGATTCGTTCTATCTGGCCTTCTCGGAAAACGACGCATGAAACACTCCGGCGCGATACAGGATCGCCCCCAACCCATCTCCTTGGGACAAGCCGTCTGGTATTGGCTCAAGCTGGGCTTCATCAGCTTCGGCGGCCCGGCGGGACAGATCGCCATCATGCATCAGGACCTGGTGGAGCGGCGGCGATGGATTTCCGAACGCCGTTATCTGCACGCGCTCAATTACTGCATGCTGTTGCCGGGTCCGGAAGCCCAGCAACTGGCGACCTATATCGGCTGGCTGATGCACCGCACTTGGGGTGGGGTGATCGCCGGCGGGCTGTTCGTCCTGCCATCACTGCTGATCCTGATCGGATTGGGCTGGATTTACCTGGCGTTCGGTCATGTGCCCGCCGTCGCCGGCGTGCTTTACGGCATCAAGCCGGCAGTGACCGCGATCGTCGTGTTCGCAGCCTACCGGATCGGCTCGCGGGCGTTGAAGAACTGGGTGCTATGGACGATGGGGGCCCTGGCGTTCCTCGCCATCTTCGCCTTCGATGCGCCGTTTCCCTTGATCGTGTTGGTGGCCGCGCTACTGGGTGCCATCGGCGGCAAGCTCGCGCCTCAGAAATTCGTCGTGGGCGGCGGTCATGGCGCGGCCAAACAGACCTTCGGCCCGGCGCTGATCGACGATGACTCCCCCATACCCGCGCACGCCCGGTTCAGTTGGGTGAGTCTAACCAAAGTAATCCTGGCCGGGCTTATCCTGTGGGGCGGCGTGACCGGTTTTCTCTGCGCGCGTTACGGCTGGGACGGTGCGCTCACGCAGATGGGCTGGTTCTTCACCAAGGCGGCGCTGTTGACCTTCGGCGGCGCCTACGCGGTGCTGCCCTATGTCTATCAGGGTGCGGTCGAGCATTATCAGTGGCTCACCCCCCATCAAATGATCGACGGCCTGGCCCTCGGAGAAACCACACCGGGGCCGCTGATCATGGTGGTGACCTTCGTCGGCTTCGTCGCCGGCTGGGCCAAGGCGCTGTTCGGACCGGATCACTTGTTCCTGGCGGGGGCCATCGCCGCGACCGTGGTGACGTACTTTACCTTCCTGCCCAGCTTCCTGTTCATCCTGGCGGGCGGCCCCCTGGTCGAGTCCACCCACGGCAATCTGAAATTCACCGCGCCCCTGACCGGCATCACCGCCGCCGTGGTGGGGGTGATCCTCAATCTCGCGGTGTTTTTCGCCTATCACGTGTTCTGGCCGCAAGGCTTCGCGGGACACTTCGATAGCGTTTCCGCCCTGATCGGCATGGGCGCGCTGTTGGCCCTGTTCCGTTACAAGATCGGCGTCATCCCTGTCATCGGCGCCTGCGGCGCGGCAGGGCTTTTGTTCACCTTCCTCAAACCCTGGCTGGCCCAGGCGGGAGTATTGCTATGAACACGATTCGTCGCACTCAGGTTTCCCTGCTGTTCTTGTGCGCATTATTGGGTGGGCAGGCCGCCGCCGAGGAGAAGAAAAGCCAACCGACTTCGCTGGATACCGTCAAGATCGAACGGCTGACCGGCGTCAAAGGCAAACTCGACCCGTCCGAGAACGTCTTCAAGGTCAGCGTGCCACGGGCCGATCTCAGCGTGACCGTGGCCGGGGTCAAAATGATTCCGCCGATGGGGCTGACTTCCTGGGCCGCCTTCGTGAAATCCGGTTCCGCGACCCAGGTCATGGGCGACATGGTGCTGCTGGAAGATCAGGTCAGCCCGGTGATGGACGCCGTGCTGGCCGGCGGGCTCGAAGTGACGGCTCTGCACAACCATTTCCTGTGGGACACGCCTAGAGTGATGTTCATGCACATCGCCGGCCAGGGCGACGAGGACAAGCTGGCCGCGGCGGTGGGCGGGGTATTCGCCGAGATCGGGAAGACCGCGGGCGGCAAGGGCCAGATTCCGAAGGCGACCATTGATCCCAAGAAATCCACCCTCGATCCCGCCCCGATCGAAGCGATCCTCGGGGTCAAGGGCGAACTCGCCAGCGGCGTTTACAAGATCGCCATCGGCCGGTCCACCACCATGTCCGGTTACCCCCTCGGCAACACCATGGGCATCAACACC
>DATIXD010000334.1:0-15403 GCA_035518875.1 Methylococcaceae bacterium
GCTGCCGGGGCAGCTGCTACCGGTGCTTCGGCTGGTTTCGGCTTCTCACCGAATTGGATCACGAAACCGGCGTTGACGACCATATCATTGAAATCGTTCTCGTGCTTCCATACCCCGCCGCCGCCTTCATAGTTGTTGCGATAACGAACATCGCCGCGCAGCAGGAAATTGTCGGCGATTTCGTACGTGGCACCAAGGCCTATCTCACCCAGAACGGAAGCGGCACTTGTACCCCCTCCAGTCCTGTGATTGTCACCGACACTCGCTCCACTGGTATTCATGCCACCCACACCAACGACGGCATAGGGCGAGAAAGCACCACGCATGAAGTAATACTGAAGGTCGACGCTACCGCCGGTAAAATCGTAATTCCCGCCGTTCTTTCCGTCCAGACCCTGCCAAAAGCCTCTCACCTCGACATTGAAGTATTCATTGATGATCTTGCCGATACCCATACCCCCGCCCCAGCCATTATGGATATTGCGGTTGCCGCTCGGTTGTACGAAGGTGCCGAACGGCGCCACGTACCAGCGATCATCCAGGAATTCTTCCTCAGCCTGCACTGCCGAGGCAGTCACTGCCAAGCTCGCCAAGCCAAAAATCAGTAAGTGTTTCTTTTTAAACATAACGCGCTCCTTGTATCAAATAGACAACATCGATTCACCAAACTGGCAACAATTCAATCATAATACAAACCGGCACACAAGCAAAACTTTTGCGCGATGCGCACGACAGGAAACTGCGGATGCGTTATCGCAGTTGCGTCAATTGTTGCGGAATCACACTGCTGGGTAGAGGGATATAACCGGCGCGAGCGACGAGCCGCTGCCCCCGCTCCGACAGCCCCATCCGCAGCCATGCCTCTACCGCGGAAGGCAACGGCCGTCCTGGCGCCTTGTCGATATAAATGTAAAGGTAACGGGCGAGCGGGTAGGTTCCCGCCAGCGCATTCGCCGCGCTGGGGGTTACCCATGGGGCACCCGGCGCGACCGCAAGCGGCACGGACCTGACCCCTGGGATCATGTGCCCCAGCCCCACATAGCCGATCGCGTTGAGGGAATTCCCCACCGCCCTAACCAGCGCCGGAGAAGTCGACGAGGCGAGTGCGGCATTCTTGAAATCTCCGCCGCAAAGCGCCTGCTGCCGAAAATAATCGCGGGTGCCCGAAACCGGCCCAGGGCTGTACACCTGCACGGGGCGCTCCTGCCATTCCTCCGAGAGTCCCAATTGCCCCCACCGCAGAATATCCTCGCCCGGCCCGCATTTCCGAGCGGACGAAAACACCGCATCGAGCTGCGCCAGGCTCATACCGCGGATGGGGTTGGCACGATGGACGACGACCATCACGGCATCGACGGCCACTTGCACCGGCGTGGGCTGATACCCCCGCCGCGCAACGAAGGCGCTCATTTCCGTGGCGTTCATCATGCGGCTCATCGGTGCGAGATGGGCGACCCCGTCCGCCAATGCGGGCGGTGCGGCGAAGGAACCGGAAGACTGGATACGAACATCGACGCCGGGATGGGCCCGCTTGAAATCTTCCGCCCACAGTTCCATCAAAGGCGCCATCGTTTCCGAGCCGA
The DNA here is from genome assembly GCA_035518875.1 of Methylococcaceae bacterium. Lineage (GTDB taxonomy): Bacteria > Pseudomonadota > Gammaproteobacteria > Methylococcales > Methylococcaceae > DATIXD01. The sequence goes on from DATIXD010000334.1 coordinate 1,584, forward strand.
TGCTGGACAAACTGCCCGCGACGGTCGCGGCTCCTGGATAATCCGGATCCCCTTCCGTTTCAGCGCGCGGGGCGTTAACAACCGAGGCCAGCACCAGGAAGGCAAAAACCCCTTGCCGCGCACGCCCCGCCCGATCGAGCGCGAACCACTCAAGCAGGCTCATGGCTCGTCCGAGCCTGTGGCCGGCAGCCGCCGGATCAGGCGTTTTTCGGGAAAACAACAGGTGAAACAGCTCCCCCGGCCGAGCTCGCTACTTATTTTAAGCTCCCCATCGTGCCGCGAAACCACATGCTTGACGATCGCCAGACCCAGTCCGGTGCCCCCCTTGTTGCGAACTTCATCGCCCACCTCGACCCGGTAAAAACGCTCGGTCAGCCGCGGCAAATGCTCCGCTGCGATGCCGGGACCGGTATCCTCTACATCCAGACACACGCCAACCGCCGGATCCTCGCGCCAACGCACTACCACCCCGCCACCCGCCGGCGTATATTTCAAGGCGTTGACGAGAAGATTGGAAAACGCACTGCGCAACTCCGAATCCACACCAATGAGATCAACGTCGCTTTCAACCTTCAGTTCGGGCGCGACGCGCGCCTCGTCCAACAGCTTCGCGTCCTCGCAAATCTCCCAAAGCAGTGCCGGCACATCCACCTGCTTGTGCGGGGGTTGCGGGCAGGATTCCAAGCGCGTCAGCAAAAGCAAGTCGTCGACCAGGTTTTGCATGCGCGTGGTTTGCTCTTCCATGCTCTTGAACACTCTCAGATAGCGTTCCGGAACGGCCCCATCCGCATCGATCAGCGCTTCCATATAGCCCTTCAATACCGTCAACGGCGTGCGTAGTTCATGGGAAACATTGGCTACGAAATCACTGCGCACCCGCTCCATGAAGCGCAAGTGACTCACGTCTTGGGCCACCAAGAGACGCAAGTCCTCGCCATAGGGCACGATGCGAATTTCCAGCTGCACGTTGACCGACGCCGGCGAGGGAACGCTTACCGTGGCCTTGTAATCGCACTGGCGCAGAAACTGGGTGAATTTTGGATAACGCAAGAGGTTGGAGATTTGCTGGCCGATGTCGCTCTTGCGCAAACCCAGCATGCGCTCGGCCGCCTCGTTGAACCAGTCGATTTCATCCCTAGGGCCTAGCACCACCGTCGCATCGGGCAAGGCGGCCGTCGCGGTGCGAAAACGCTCCAATATGACGATCAGCCGCTTCTTGCGGCGTTTGTTGCGGCGTCTCAGGCGGTAGATGAGGAAATAGATTTCCTCCCAGATACCGCCGCCTTCCGGAATCTTGCCGCCCTCACGAAACCAGACGAGCAAGCGATTGATGTGAAAAAGATGCCGACCGAGATAAATCAGGCAACATGACCACAAGGCGATGGCGAACTGACTGGTCAGCTTGCCGGCGAACAGGCCGACGAAAGCCAGCCAAAGCACCCAGTACAGTTCCGAACGCCAGGGGCTGGACATGGGCCTTAGACGTGTTCGGAAAATCGGTAACCGAAGCCGCGCACGGTCTGAATCAAATCCTCCCGTCCATGTTCGGCCAGAATCTTACGAAGCCGCCGGATATGGACGTCGACGGTGCGTTCCTCGATATAGGTACTGCGTCCCCAAACCTGGTCGAGCAGCTGGGTACGACTGTACACCTTGCCGACATGGGTGAGGAAAAACTCCAGCAGCCGATATTCGGTGGGACTGACCGCCAACTCGCTGTCGCCGACGCTGACCCGGTGCTCGTCATTGTCGAGGGTGACACCGCCCACCAGGATCTTGCCGCCCTTGTCGAATTTGCCGCTGCGCCGCAACACTGCGCGGACACGGGCGATCAGTTCGCGGGGCGAGAATGGCTTGGTGACGTAATCATCGGTACCCGCATCCAGCCCTCGCACCTTGTCCTCCTCCTCTCCGCGCGCCGTAACCAGGATGACGGGAATGTCGCCGTGAATCTTGTCCTTCTTCAAACGCTTCGCCCATTCCACGCCGCTCATGCCAGGCAGCATCCAATCGAGTAGGATCAAATCCGGCACACGCTCGCTCAACAAGATCATGGCCTCTTGCGTATCCGCCGCCGCCTGCACGGAAAAACCGGCCTGCTCCAGCACCATGACCAGCATTTCGCGGATGGCATGCTCATCTTCGACCACCAAGACGTTGATGTCGGGCATTGTCAGCTCTCGATTCTTTCCCGGAACTTTCTAATTTTAAGCCAGCAAGATGACAATGTCGTGAAATGCCGGCTCGCCACCGGCCACGCCCGTCACCGGAAAGGTTATGCGGCTTTTCTGAAGACCAACGCCCCGCCCTCGACGTCCACGCGAATCGTGTCGCCCGGGTCGAATCTTCCGGTCAGGATATCCTGAGCCAGGGGGTTCTCCAGCTGGTGTTGGATGGCGCGCTTAAGGGGCCGCGCACCGTAGACCGGATCGAAACCCGCCTCGCCCAGCTTGTCCAGCGCGGCCTCGGTTACCTCCAGGCCCAAATCGCGGCTTTGCAGGCGATCGCGCAGGTGCCTGATCTGGATTTTCGAAATCGCCCGAATCTGCTCCTTCACGAGTGGATGGAACACGACAACCTCGTCGATGCGATTGATGAACTCCGGACGGAAATGCAGGCTGACGATTTCCATGACGGCGGCTTTCATGCGCTGATAGTTTTCCTCGCCGGCCAACTCCTGGATGCGGTCCGAACCCAGGTTGGAAGTCATCACCACGACGGTGTTGCGGAAATCCACCGTGCGCCCATGACCGTCGGTCAGGCGGCCGTCATCCAGCACCTGCAGCAGGATATTAAAGACATCCGGATGCGCCTTCTCGACCTCGTCGAGCAAAATCACAGAATAGGGCTTGCGCCGAACCGTCTCGGTGAGATGGCCGCCTTCCTCGTAGCCCACATAGCCCGGCGGCGCGCCGATGAGGCGGGCGACCGAATGCTTCTCCATGAATTCGGACATGTCGATGCGGATCATCGCGTCTTCAGTGTCGAAAAGGAATTCTGCCAGCGCCTTGCACAGCTCGGTCTTACCCACACCGGTCGGTCCCAGGAAAAGGAAGGAACCGTTGGGCCGGTTGGGATCGGAAAGCCCCGCCCGCGAACGCCGAATGGCATCGCTGACAGCCTTGATCGCCTCATCCTGACCAACCACCCGTTTGTGGATATTCTCCTCCATGCGCAGCAGCTTCTCGCGCTCGCCCTCCAGCATCTTGGCCACAGGTATTCCCGTCCATTTGGAAACAACTTCGGCGATCTCCTCATCCGTGACTTTGTTTCGCAGCAGCTGCTTTTCCTGGGTCTCGGCCTGCTCCGCCATATCCAATTCTTTTTCGAGCCTCGGAATCTCCCCGTATTGCAGCTCGGACATGCGCGTCAGATCGCCGGCGCGCCGGGCGGCTTCCAGGTCGACGCGGGCTTTTTCCAGTTTTTCCTTAATGCTGGCCGTGCCTTGCAGCGACGCTTTCTCGGCCTTCCAGATTTCCTCCAGATCGGCATATTCCCTTTCGACATCGGCGATATTTTCCTGCAAGGCCTCCAAGCGCTTCCTGGACGCCTCGTCGGTTTCCTTCTTCAAGGCCTCGCGCTCGATCTTGAGTTGAATCAGCCGGCGCTCGAGTCGATCCATTTCCTCCGGCTTCGAATCGATCTCCATGCGGATGCGGCTGGCGGCCTCGTCGACCAGATCGATGGCCTTGTCGGGCAGATTGCGGTCGGTGATATAGCGATGCGAAAGGGTCGCCGCCGCGACGATCGCCGGGTCCGTGATGGTGACACCGTGATGCACCTCATACTTTTCCTTGAGTCCGCGCAGGATGGCGATGGTGTCCTCCACATTGGGCTCGTCCACCAGCACCTTCTGAAACCGCCGCTCGAGCGCCGCATCCTTCTCGATGTATTGGCGGTATTCGTCGAGCGTGGTGGCCCCCACGCAATGCAACTCACCCCGAGCCAGGGCTGGCTTGAGCATGTTACCGGCGTCAATCGCCCCTTCCGCCTTGCCCGCGCCAACCATGGTGTGCAGCTCGTCGATGAACAGTATGATCTTGCCTTCCTGCTTGGCGATGTCCTTGAGTACGGCTTTCAGCCGCTCCTCGAATTCGCCGCGGTACTTGGCCCCGGCGATCAGGGCGGCCATGTCCAGCGCCAAAAGCCGCTTGCCCTTGACGCCCTCGGGCACCTCGCCGTTGACAATGCGCTGCGCCAAGCCCTCGACGATGGCCGTCTTGCCAACCCCGGGCTCGCCGATCAGGACGGGATTGTTCTTCGTGCGCCGTTGCAACACTTGGATAGTGCGGCGGATCTCGTCATCGCGGCCGATGACCGGATCCAGCTTGCCCACCTCGGCCCTTTCGGTCAGGTCGATCGTGTATTTCGAGAGCGCCTGGCGCTGCTCCTCGATATTCGCGTCGTTCGCCGCCTGTCCGCCGCGCAGCGCGTCGATGGCCTTCTCCAAGGCGTTACGGGTGACACCCGCTTTGCGCAACAGCTCGCCTAGCGCGCCGCGATCTTCCAGAGCGGCCAGCGCGAAAATCTCGCTGGTGATGAACTGGTCGCCGCGTTTTTGCGCCAGCTTGTCGGTCAGGTTCAACAGTCGCGACAGGTCATTGGAAATCTGCACATCCCCACCGGTGCCCTCCACCTTGGGACTACGATCCAGCGCTTCGCCCAAAGCTTTGCGCAGCTGGGTTACATTGCCGCCTGCCTGACTCAACAACGGGCGTACAGTACCGCCCTCCTGATCGAGCAAAGCGATCATGACATGAACCGGCTCGATGAATTGGTGATCATGGCCCAAGGCCAGACTTTGGGCATCGGCCAGCGCCGCTTGAAATTTGCTGGTCAGTTTATCCATTCGCATTGGTTGATACCTTATATCTGTTCACAATGCCGCATGAGTTGGGGGTTGGGCGCCGGGTTTTCAAGCCGGCCCTCCTGCTTCCCTTCACTCCGCGGAGAAGGTTTAGGGATGAGGATTTGCGGCACTCGACGACACATCTGGCTGCTCGATTCGAGTTGACGGATTGCTTCACGTTCACGCATGCAGGGAAACCGCGGCGTCGTTCGCCCAGGCCACGCTGGTCATGGACGCCCGGCCGATGTCGCTCAAAGACAGGCCCTGAAACCTTACCGCGTCGAGGTCCCAGGATTCGTAGTCAATCGCGCACCGGAGCGCATCGCCCAGGATTCCCTCGTGATACAGAAGCGCCTGAACAACCGCTTCCGCCAAGGGAAGTTCATCCAGAACTTCCTGCAGCCGAACATTGGTCAAATGCTCGAGCATGGACATCAGACCGGTGAGAAAAAACTCGTCGACATCTTTTTGCTTCGCCGAGGAGGCCAGCAACTCACACATTTTGGCCCGCACCAAAGACAGGACCACCAATTCCTTGGGCGTATTGGGGAAACTGGCCAGCGCGACCAGATTGGCCCAACGCCGCACTTCCCGAAGGCCGAGACAGAGAATCGCGCGCTGAATCGACTCGACTTTGTGGGGCAGACGGAACATAGCGGAATTGTTGATATACCGCAGCAACTTGTAACTCAAGCCCATATCCAGCGAGATGGCCTTAGCCAGATCACCGATCTCGATATCCGCACGATTGATTTCGGCCAGCAGGCGAATAACGGCATGGTGGCCGGTGCCGACGCGCTTACCCTGAACGATATTGGGTTTGCTGAACAAGTAACCTTGAAAGTAATCACAGCCCAGCTCGCGATAGGCCTCATACTGCTCGCGGGTCTCGACCTTCTCGGCAAGAAACCGGATCGACGATTGTTTCAAGCGCGAAATGTAACGGAGACTGGTTTCATTGCTCAGTTGGAGGATATCCAGCTTGATGATATGAGCGAGTTCGATCAGCGGCAGCCATGTATCGGAAAGCACGAAATCGTCCAACGCGATCAGGTAACCCTCATGCGCCAGCTTTCCGACCGTTTGTACCACCGCGTCATCGACTTCAACACTTTCCAGCACCTCGATGACCACCTTATCCTTGGGAAGCAGCATGGCGGTACCGCCCAACAGGTTTTCGCGGGCGAAATTAATGAATGCCCGATGAGGCCCCACCACCCGTTCGAGGCCTTTTTCCAGCAGGCTATTGACGATCACCTGGTTGCTCATTTCGCTGGGCTCGAAATGCTTTAGCCCCCGCCCGCTCGCGTCGCGGAACAACAATTCATACGCGAAAACCTTCAAATCACGGTCGAAAATTTGCTGTCGGCCGATCAAAAAATCTTGCATGGCTTTACTCTCTGCGAATCGTCCCTCGCGCCACAGAACCCAGAATTTAGATCGTCTAAGCCTGCAACCAACACTGGAACTTTAGTCGAATTATGGCCAAGTTTTCATATGAATCGTCGCGTCTGTCTGGCTATCCCACTGTGGATAAACACAGACCGGGCCACTTGAAAAAAATCCATGGGCCACTCTCTGCCTCGATTTCGAAGAGCTCAACCATCCAGCCGACGGCCTTGCCGCCCCATGCGCAGCTCAACGATCGCCTCGATCTTTCAATTACCAATCAATCTGTTGGCGGCCCGCCAAGCGCTCAGACCAAGCATTGCTCGCCGTTTGACCGGCATCATCCGCCGCGACGGTCTTAACAGTTCGTCATAGAATATCCACAATTTCTGTGGATAACTTTGTGGGCGGCCTGGTGGCACCTCGGCCGATTTCAGATAATTCAAGGCGTTTCCTCAAACTGAAACCATTTTGAACAGATGTCGGATTCCCCGTATTTCTTCAAACCCTGGTTGCGCCTAATTTGCGCCTGTTTTTTGGGCACCGGCCCGGCGACCACGAACACCGACGGACCGCCGGTCGAAAAGGGCCCATTCCGCGCCCCCGAACTCGTCGAGCTTAAAGAACTCGATCCCGGCTTGCGCTTCGATGTGCGCTACGCCACCGCCAACAACTTTCTCGGCCGCTCAGTCTACCCGCAAGCGCGCGTATTCATGCAAAAACCGGCGGCGGCGGCCGTGGTTCGCGCCCATGCCCGACTCAAACCATACGGCTACGGCCTGTTGATCTTTGACGGCTATCGGCCCTGGACCGTTACCAAGCTGTTTTGGGAATCCGTCTCGAAAGACAAGCGGCCGTTCCTCGCCGATCCCAAGGAAGGATCGCGCCACAACCGGGGCTGCGCCGTCGACCTGTCACTTTATGATCTGAAGACCGGTCTGGAAGTCGCCATGCCCAGCCAATACGACGAGATGACCGAACGGGCCTATCCGGACTACCCGGGCGGCACGGCCGAATCCCGCCGGCTGCGTGGGTTGTTGCGGAAAGTCATGGAAGCGGAGGGCTTTTCGGTGTACAAAACCGAATGGTGGCATTTCGATTACAAGAACTGGCGGGAATATGCCATCCTCGATCTTCCCTTTTCGGCGATTAAGCCATAGTCTTGCCGCATAAGCGACGGCGCCCCTATGCCCGGAACAAACGAACGGAGAAAACAATGCGCAGCGTATTTGCTTTGATCGCCGCCTGGTCGCTTGGCTCGCTCGCACAGGCCGATGAAATCAATGTGGAAATCCATCAAATCAATAGCCAAGGGGTGGGCCCTGCCATCGGATTCATCCGTGCCGCGGACAGCCCTGCGGGCCTCGTGCTCACCCCCGATGTCAAAGGGCTCGCGCCCGGACCGCACGGATTCCACGTGCATGAGTTCGCCAGTTGCGGCCCCGGTGAAAAGGACGGTAAGCCGGCGGCGGGTATGGCTGCCGGCAACCATTTCGACCCCAAGGGCACGGGCAAGCATGCGGGACCAACCGGGGAAGGACATTTGGGCGATCTGCCGGTGCTCAAGGTCGAAGCCGACGGCATTGCACGAGAACCCGTCACCGCCGGAAGGCTTCGCGTCGCCGATCTGAAAGGCCACTCACTGATGATCCATGCCGAGAACGACAATTACGCGGATAAGCCCGGCGGCGCCCGCATCGCCTGCGGCGCGATCAATTAGATCAATTAAAAGGAGCCGGGGGGCGCGGGGGAATTCGCCCCCGCTCAGAAGCGATTGTCAGAGCGCCGGCCCGGACTTTTCTCCGACCGCCAAACGATCGACCAGCCAGGATCGAATGGCTGCGATCTCCTCGGTACAGACGCAATGCGGCATGGGATAGTCATGCCAGTCCACCTTATAGCCCTTGGCTTCCAGAAACCTTCGACTTTGAACGCCCAATGCAAACGGCACGATGGGGTCTTGCGTGCCATGCCCCATGAAGATCGGAATGGGCCTGGCCGGCGCCGGAATCTGGTCCGGCTGAGCGACATAACCGGATAGCACAATAATGCCGCCCAGCGGCTTTGGATATCGGACCGCCACGTCCAGCGCGATCACCCCGCCCTGGGAAAACCCCGCCAGAATGATCCGCGCCGGCGCCACACCCTGAGCGATTTCCCGCTCGATCAACGCAAGCACCGCCCGCTCCGATTCCTGCATCCCCGCCTCATCGACCCGTTGGCTCAGATCAGGCGTCAGAATGTCGTACCAGGCGCGCATCACGAAGCCGCCATTGATGGTAACGGGCCGCCGCGGCGCATGAGGAAACACGAAACGGATCCCGAAGGCTGGCGGCAATCGCAGCTGCGGGACGATCGGCTCGAAATCGTGCCCGTCCGCGCCCAGGCCGTGCAGCCAAATGACACTGGCTTTGATTTCACCGACCGGGTTGATTTCCACGGATGGAAGTAATTTGCTCATCGCGAGCCCATTGCCGTTCGATATTCGTGCCGCAGGAGAATCATCGAGTCCGCCAGGGAATCACTTCAGCCGAAGACGGCAAGCTTACCTTGGCTTTCAGCTGGTTCAATGCGCCTTGGAACTCGCCTTGCAGCCGCCTCATAGTCTCCAGCGAGGCCGGCGTGTAATACGCCACCTCATAGGGAATCGGATCATCCAGACTGGTTCGTACCTGCGGACGGAAATTTTGCCAAGCCAGTTCGATGTTGCTTCGCGACACCGCGCCGTCGAGAAAGATGATTTCCTGATGATCGACCACCGCTATGAACAGCATGCTTCGGATGGGGACGAACAGAGCCTTCCGGTCGCAGCGGCCGAGCAGGATCTTGGTTAGATTGTAGATTGCGGCTGGTAGGGTACGGCCTTCGCGTCTAATTTCCTTTCCCCGGAAAAAGGTTTCTCGAGTGTGCATGAGCGCGCCCCTTGCAAATTTCCCTCTACGATACCGCCGGAAAGAAAGACGTGGCAAGCCGATACCGCCGGGATGACCTTGGCCCGAATCAGGCAGCAGCGCACGCCAATTGCCTTGTCGTCTCCAAGGTGTTCACGCCCTACAGACTTCTAGGCCGCGTCCCGACTCTTGCGCACGCCCGCCGCCCACCAGATGCGGCAGGCGCCTTCGTCGGACACCATGCAGGGGCCGACGGGATTGCGGGGGGTGCAGGCGGTTTCGTAAAGCCGGCATTCGGTCGGTGTGATCTTTCCCAGCACGACGCGGGCGCAATCGCAGCCTGGCGGCATCTCGCCGGCATGGCGGCGGGCATCTTCGGCAAAGTCAGGAAAGCGCGTGCGGGCGTTGTGATCGGCGAAGCCCGGCCTGAGCTCGAAGCCGGAAGCCGGGATGATCCCGATGCCGCGCCAGGGCGCATCGACCACTTCCATCCTCGTTTCGAGGCATTGCCGGGCTAGGTGATTCCCGCCCGGCCTGACCGCTCTGGGATAGCAGTTATCCAGAAACGGCCGTTCCTCGATCAACTGGCGCAGCACCGAATAGGTCGCCGCCAACAGGCTATCCGGCGTGAAACCGGCGATGGCGGCGGGTATACCATGTTTGTCCACCACGAACTGCCATTCCTCCGGCCCCATCACCGTGGCGACATGGCCGGGCGCGATCAGGGCATCGAAGCCGGGCTGTTCCGATTCCAGCAGCATGGCGACCGCAGGCCAGGTCAATCTTCCGCTCATCAGCAACAGCAGGTTCTCCGGGATGCCTTCGGCGATCATGCCCGCCACCGGGGCGCAGGTGGTTTCGAAGCCGGCGGCGAAAAACACGACGGTCTTCGGGGCTTCAGCGCGGGCGATTGTCACCGCTTCCAGGGGCGAGGCGATCGGGCGCACATCGGCGCCGGCGGCTTTTGCCTGCTCCAGCGAACGGATGGTGCGCTTTCCGACATTCACGGGAACCCTCAGCATGTCGCCGAAGGTGACCAGCACGATGTCCTCGTGCAGTGCCATTTGAATGGCCTGATAAATATCCTGTTCCGGACACACGCACACCGGACAGCCGGGGCCAGGGATCAGCTCGATTTGGTTCGGCAGGGCCTTGCGCAGGCCCGCCATCGAGATGGAACGCTCATGCCCGCCGCAGACATTCATCAGCCGCACCCTGGCGGGCAAGGGCAAGGCGCGGATTTTTTCCAACCATTCTCGGGCGCTGGGCATGGCGTTCTCTCGGGTGGTTTTTCGATACGCGGTTAGGCGATAAAGCCGCTTAACCTCACCTACGTTTGTGCAACCGGGCGGAAGCGGATGAGCGGCGCTTCCCCGTGCAGAAGCCGGCCGTCCTGTTGAATGCGCGGCCTAAGGGTTTGTTTCTGTTTCAGGCGCTCCTTGTGCTGCGCTACCTCGCCTTCCAGCCAATCCAGCCACGCCTCCAAGCCATCGCCGGAGCGGGCCGACACCCGCATCACCGGCGCCTTGCTCGCCAGGGCACGCTGGCATTGCTCCGCCTTTTCCGGCGAAAAATCGCCCAGATAAGGCAGCAGATCGGTCTTGGTGATCAGCATCAAGTCCGCCGCGCGGAACATTACCGGATATTTGGCCGGCTTGTCGTCGCCTTCCGTGACCGAAAGCAGGGTGACGTTGCGATGATGGCCCAGGTCGAAGCTGGCCGGGCAAACCAGGTTTCCGACATTCTCGATGAACAGCAGCTCGATGCGATCCAGATCGAGATGATCCAGGGCATTGTGGATCAAATGCGCATCGAGATGGCAGGCGGTTCCGGTCGTGATCTGGTGAGCCGGCACCCCCTGCGCCCTGATGCGCAGAGCATCGTTCTCGGTTTCCAGGTCCCCTTCGATGACGGCTATCCCGATCCTTTCCTTTAGCCGCTGGATCGTCGCCTCCAAGAGGGCGGTCTTGCCCGAACCGGGGGAAGACATCAGATTGATCGCCAGCGCGCCGCCAGCGTCCAGACGAGCCCGATTCCGTTCCGCCTGCCGATCGTTGTGCTTGAGCAAATTGCTTAGCACCGATACGGTCGACACCGCCTTCTTTTCAGGGACCTCGAACAGCAGGTGGCGATTGCCGGGGGTGATGTTGCAGCCGCAGGTGTTACACATGGCCTTGCTCCTTAAGTGATTAGCGGACTGGGCTCAGCGGCGTTCAGCAATTCGACGCTGGCCAGGATCAGTTCGTCGCCGCTCAACAGTTTCGTATCATTACCGCCGCAGATGCCGCAAAGCAGACGGCTGACCCCGGCTTCGGTTTCGGCCCCACAGCTGCCGCAAAGGACCCGGACGGGCTGTCGCTCCATGATCAATTCGGCCTGCGCGGCCAAGGTACCGACTCGGCCGATGCTGAATGCGCTTTCCAGCAGGAGCGGTTCGATGCCCGACAGCGGTCCGATCCTGACCGTGATGCCGGCGACTTTTTGCGCGCGATGTTCGCGAGCGATCGCAAGCACCTGCTCCAACAAATCCTCGCAGAGGGAAAGCTCATGCACCGGCGCCCTCCCCGGCCAGCAGCTGGTCGAACAACTCCCACGAAGATCGGGCCTCTTCTTCAGTGAGCTTCTGGATTGCATAGCCGACGTGAATGAGGACATAGTCGCCCTCCCGAAGCGTTTCCTCTTGCAAGAGAAACAGGCTTACGTCGCGCTCGACGCCATTGACTGCGCACCGGGCGTTGAAACCGTCGATCCGGGTGATTTGCATGGGAATCGCTAGGCACATGGGCTGATCCACAAAAAGTTGAGGGTTGGGCGCGAGATCTCACATCGAGAAAGAAACCTTACGGAAACGGCGGAATCGTCGGCTCGGTACCCTCGAACTCCGCTTCCGGATGGTGCTTGCGGACTAGCTCGTGGATATCCTCGACCCGATCCTTGGGAACGTCCACCATCACCAAGAAACTGCCCTTCTCGATCGCCTCCTCATAGGGCTGCAACCGCGTATTCCCCACGCTCAGGCCCACCATTCCGGCGAGCCATGTCCCCATGCCCGCACCGGTCAGCGCGCTGATCAGCACAACCGCCCCGCCGCCGACGACCAGTCCGGTCGGTAAGGCGATTGCGATCAGGCCGGCGAGCGTTCCGGCGATGCCGCCTAGCGCCAGGCCGCGTTCCATCGCCGGAATGAAATCCGTCTTTTGAAGTGCCGAGGCCTCGGGGAGGTCGCCGAGGGGCGTTCCGCGCTTGGCCAGGATATGGATATGCCGCTCCTCCACTCGCGCCAACAGCAGTTCGTCGACGATTTGTCTGGTTATCTCGATGTTGGGAACCAAGAAATAGATGCGTTTCATCGGAGCTCCTTATGTTACAGTTAAACGGAACGAAAACAGGAAAGACGCAGGAATACTGCCTCTCAAGCTGCATCCTCCAACCCGCCCAAGCTCCACGCCAGGGCGCGAACCGTGCGCAGCCACCGACGCCGGCAAATGATCCAATAGTACCTTACCCGCGGCAACGCAGATTGAATTCGGGCGGGCAACGAAGACTATTTATGCAATTTATACATCCAAAGGACGAGGCCGACCATATTTCTTGATCAGCATCAACTATGGGCGAATGTAATTCGCCTTTAAATCAAGGCAGTATCCGTCTCATGAATTCAAAGATCACCCTGTCGGATTCCCGTATCACCCTCGCCCATGGCAACGGCGGACGCTTCATGCGCGAATTGATCGACGCGTTATTCGATCGCCATCTGGGCAATGAATTGCTCGATACCCATGTCGATGCCGCACTCATACCCATGGATTCAACCCTGGGGGAAATCATGACGACCACCGATGGTTTCACGGTAGAACCCCTGGAATTTCCCGGCGGGAATATCGGCAGCCTCGCGGTGCACGGGACGGTGAACGATTTGGCGGTAGCGGGCGCAACGCCGCTCTATCTGACCCTCAACGCGTTCATCGAGGAAGGGCTGGAAGTCGCGCTGCTGGACCGGGTCCTGGCAAGCATGGCACAGGCTTGCCGGGAGAGCGGCGTTAAAGTGGTGGCCGGCGACACGAAAGTCTTGCGCCGAGGCCAGGGCGGCGGCGTCTACTTCGCCACGACCGGAATCGGCACGCGCCCCCCCCATCTGCGACTGGGACTTGGCCGGATCCGTCCGGGCGATGTGATCCTGCTCAGCGGCTCGGTAGGAGATCATGGTACTGCCGTGTTGCTCGCGCGCGAACAGTTCGGTTTGTCCGGCGAGCTGAAATCTGACTCCGCCAGCGTCTTGCCGATCACCCAGGCGCTGATCGAAATACCGGGATTACGGTTCATGCGCGACCCGACCCGTGGCGGCCTCGCTACCGTCGCACATGAGATCGCCCACGCGACGGGCGCAAGCGTCCGTTTGAACGAGACGAGAATTCCCATCCTCGATCCGGTGCGCACGGTGTGCGAAATGCTGGGCTATGATCCTTTGTATCTTGCCAGCGAGGGACGTGTCGTGGCGGTATTGGATCCCGCGGGCGCCGAAGGGGCATTGCAGCGGCTGCGAGGCATGGGTTACACCGATGCCGCGATCATTGGCCGAGTCGAAAGCGGAAGAGCCCATGTTGTCTTAGAAACGCAACTCGGGGGTGAGCGGATTCTGGAGGAGTTGGAAGACGATCCCTTGCCGCGCATTTGTTGATTCAGGGATTTTC
>DATIXD010000335.1:0-5589 GCA_035518875.1 Methylococcaceae bacterium
ACAAAGGCCTTCGGGGAAAGCTGGCAGTCGTTCGAGTCAAGGCGGTGAGGAATGAGTTGGAGAAAAGCATCCAGAATGGAAGAAAGCTGGCATGAATTTTCAAGTCAAGATCTGTGCCATATTTAGGGTCTCCTGATGGTAATAATCAGATATTTCAATAACATGAAAGCCATTCTACAGCGTATTGGCTTAATTCAACAGCATTGACTCCTGACGGTCGGGGAGCGTACGTCAACGGCTCGTTTATGCCGCAAAGTGGGCACATCGATCTCCACTTGCCTCAGCGGGAATTGTCACTGGAGCAAAGACTGGAGTGTTGATTACCGCACCTCGTTGGCGGCCGGCAGGAAGGCGCGGTGCAGTCGGGGCGGGCAGCGTCGCGACGGAAGCACAAGTTTCCTTCCCCTATCGGCGCCGCCGCGCTCGTGGCTCGAATGCTTAGAGGGATTTGTGAAAGGTTCGTAGGGTAAACTAAATTATTGGCATCTTTTCGTAGCCTCCCGTGTTACTTGGATGGGGGTTGCGGTTTTGTTCTAATTCTAAATAGATTGTGTCTAATCAACTGTTGGGCTCCAGCAAAGGCGCTTCGAGGACGTCTTCAATCTCGGTACACGCCGACCGCGCGAGGATTCCGAAGGCAAGCTTTAGGGGCGGATCAGCCGTAACTGGTCCAATCAAACAAACTCATGGGGGTTGTCATGTTAAGGAATCAAAACCTGCAATCGCATCGCCCGGCTCATTCTCCAACCCGCTCGGGGCTGGCCATCGTCGCCGCTGTGGCCTTGACGTGCGCCCTTTTCGCCGGCCCGATCTATGCCGCAGCCAAAGCCGAGCCGTCCACTCCGGCGCCGCAGCGTGAGGAGCTTACCATCTCGCCCAAAGAGGCGATGGAGCCGTGGACCGGCGATCTTGAAGGGATGATCGAGCGGGGGTTTATTCGAGTCCTGACGGTCTACAGCAAGACCTTTTATTTTGTGGACAAGGGCGTCCAAAGGGGCGGGGTCGCCGACGGATTTCGCATCTTTGAGGAGGATCTGAACAAGAAGCTGGTCAAGGAGGGGAAGCTGAAGCAAAAGCATTTCAAGGTGCGGATAATGTTTATTCCGGTCGCTCGGGGTGAGTTACTGCCAGCGCTGGCTGCCGGCAAGGGCGATATCGCGGCCTCCAGCCTCGGCGTGACCGAAGAGCGCCAGAAGCTGGTGGACTTTTCCTTGCCGATGGTTACCGACGCCAAGGCGTTGATAGTGTCCGGCCCCGCCTCACCTGCGATAGCCAGCGTGGACGATCTGGCGGGGAAGCAGGTCTTTGTCCGCAAGTCCTCGGTCCATTACGAACTGCTGACGGCCCTCAACCAGCGTTTCGCCGCCGAGAACAAGCCGGCCGTGGTCATCAAGGAGGCGCCGGAAGAGCTGGAGGACGAGGACCTGCTCGAGATGGTGAACGCGGGACTGATCCCGCTCACCGTCTCCGCTGACTTCCTGGCAAATTTCTGGAAGCAGATCTTCCCCAACATCAAGGTGCATGAAGGAGTCCCTTTGCTCACCGGTGCCAAAATTGCCTGGGCAATCCGCAAGGGGAGCCCGCAGCTCAAGGCCGTTGTCGATGATTTCATGGCTCGCCACGCCAAAGGGACTTCGCTTGGAAATCAGATCCTGGCGCGCTACCTGAAAAACGCCAAGTATGTCAAGGATGCTGCCTCCGAAGCCGAGCGCAAGAAATTCTTCGCCCTGATACAGTTCTTCCAGAAGTACGGCGACCAGTACGATGTGGACTGGTTGCTGATGGCGGCCCAAGGCTACCAGGAATCCCAGCTCAATCAGTCCTTGAAAAGCCGGGTGGGTGCCATCGGCGTGATGCAGGTCATGCCCGCCACCGGCAAGGAACTGAAGGTGGGCGACATCACCAAAGCCGAGGCGAACATCCACGCCGGCATCAAGTACATGCGTTGGATGATAGACCAGTACTATGGTAACGAGCCCATGACCAAGCTGGACAAGGCGCTGTTCGCGTTCGCTTCCTACAATGCCGGTGCCGGCCGCATTTCTCAGTTGCGCAAGGAAGCCGCCAGGCGCGGACTGGACCCGAACGTCTGGTTCCACAATGTGGAGTACGTCGCCGCCGAGAAGATTGGTGCGGAGACGGTGACCTACGTCGCCAACATCTACAAGTACTACATCGCCTACAAGCTGCTCATGGAAGCTAGGGCGGAGAAAGCGCAGGCCATAGAAAAGATGAAGGGCAAAGGTCAATGACAGGATCGCAGGGACGAGGATGAAGGGGCGCGGCTCCTTCAGCAGCCTTGGCACGCGCCCAACGGCCATGAGCAGTATGGCTTCTTGGGCGCGCTTGGACGGGCAGAGCCGTCGCCGGGTTCTGCTCTGGGCTGGGTGGACTAACAGCCCTCGGTTTGATGGCATTCGAACTCCGGCATCGACCCACCCCGTTTTTTGTCAAAGGCCCCGAGTGAGGGGTTGGCAACAGGCGTTTTACCCCAGCAGTTTTAACGTCGCATTACATCTTGTTTTTCACCTTCTTGGCGGCATCCTGGACATGTTCGCCGCCGCTCTCCACATCTTTACCTACTCCTTCGATGGTACTACAGGCCGTCAAGGCAGTCATATAGCCCAACATTAGTACTATAACCAGAATTTTCCGTACCATGAGTGTTCTCCGGGTATTGTTAACGAAACTCCGGCAAGTCCATCCCTGACTTGCCAGAAACCGTCAGCGGATGATGTGAATTTCGCTGGTTGTCATAATGATACAATACCACTACCGTGCTGCACGTGTCTGGAACTCAGGAGGGTCGGATTTAATCGACATCACCTGCAGCCCGCCCCAGCCATTATCATCGAGTAGGCTTATAACGGCATCTCCATCGTCCGAAGATGATCACTGAAATTGTCGGCAAGGCAGGAAACAGCCACGACGCATACGGAATGCGGATTAGAAGATAGGATTTAAATCGGCTCTCGCCCATTTTCGGTCGAATTTTGCGCTTTGGGTGAAACACCGTCAAGCCATGCGAAGCCTGAAAACGGATCGAACGAGTATTAAGGCACGAAGCTTGAATGCTGACCGTCGATGGGCTTCCGGGGACTACTCGACTCGCTCGCATTCGCGTCGCTCCCTGTCTCGCAGCGAGTGTCAATACCATTGCAAACCTTGCCGAGTATGGTCGATCACAAGTAGGAGCCACTTATCCGACTGTACAGATTTCCGAAGCCACCTCACCGCCTTCCAGCAGTTCACCAGCGGCAGCTTCGAGTTTGCCGCTCAGGGCCTGTGCTCTGGCGATCACGCTGGCGCGTCTTTGGCCGCTATCACCCCCAGCCCTTCGGCCAGCGCGAGCGGTGGGAAGCGCATCGACAAAACCGTCGAGGCCTATCGTAAAGGGATGGCCGTGCTTACAGTGGCGAAGGGTGGTTTAATGTGCGAAAGCGAGCATCGGCGGCCAGAAATTCAGCTACACGCTGCTTTAAACTGTTGGGGGCAGGAATGAACTTAGAAGATGATTCAGAGAAGAATACCCAGAATGTCAACTTGAAAGCCGTAGCGTGGTTTGTGATAGTTTGGTCGGTGTTGGCGATCATCAGTGTGTTAGGGATTAGGCTAGTAAGTTACATTTTTGGTGTATTTTTTGAACTGTTCGGCGCCATTAGCCCATCGAGCTTAATGCTGAACCAGTATGCATTGGGCTATTGGGGGGCGCTGTCTATTTATGCGGTGGGCGTTCTATTAGGCTTTCTCGCGCTCAAATATCCCCTAAGCGCTGGTGCGTTAATGGCAGGGGACGGACTGATTGGCATAATGTTCGGCGGGCCAATATCCCGGATATTCGGACTTCTTATGATCGTTTCTGGCGGTATTTGCATCGTGTCTGTACTTCGCGCAGTTCGCCATTCAGGGCGTCGCGCCCGGCAATGAGTGCCTGCATGCACTTGGATTGGAAATTCGCAGCGGGTTGCATACCGGGGAGATCGAAGTAATGGAAAATGACATCGCCGGAATGTCTGTCAACATCGGAGCCCGAGTTGCCGCATTGGCTTGACCCGGCGACATTCTGGTGACCAATACGGTAAAGGATCTGGTAGTCGATTCGCCCGTTAAATTCATGGACCGCGGCGTTCAAGTGTTAAAGGGTGTGCCCGGCGAATGGCACCTTTTTGCTGCCGTTTTAGCAGTTCCGTCCTAGATCCGCTTACGCAATTCGCTGTCCGGTATCGAGGCTAGTCGGACTGACCTTAGGGGACTTTCCGATCATCGATTGTGTTTTTATTTTGGCCATCTTCTCCGGCTATTTGATGCATTGACGCTCGGAAGTATGTTTCGCTGCTCCTGCCAATCCACCATCAAGCGATTCCACCCAAACCACATCAGCCTCAACCGTGGCGTTTGCCTACCCGCCATCTGTTGCTCGATGGTGCTCGGTCAGCAATTGAACCTGGGAGAAACGTCGCTTTGATCTGGCAATTGCGATTTCGCAAACGCAAGTCCGCAATGACTTGTCGTTATTAAAAATCAACGAGGCACGTGGGAGTGAATCAACAGCCCTAGACGCGGATGCTGACAGGTCGCGTTGACCCGGCCCGGAACGGCTAGTGAAACACTTTGGCTAGCCGAGCGATCAGCGACTGGTCTTTGTCACCAACCATTTTGATTTGCCCGCCCTGACCCTCATCGAGTTGTACCGCTGGCGGTGGCAAGTCGAACTGTTTTTTCAAATGGATCCGCCAGCATCTGCGCATCAAGGCATTTGTCGGCACTTCCGAGAACGCGGTGGAAACCCAACTCTGGATTGCCATCGCCGTCCATGTTCTGGCCGCCCTTGTCAAGAAACGCCTCGGGTCGCAGGCTTCGCTCCACACGATTCTACAAATTTTGTAGCCTGGCTCTGTTCGAGAAATTGGTGCCCAATCAGCTAGCTGCAAATATAGATCCCGAACCAGATCAACACACAATCTCTAACCAATTGGATTTATTCACATAAATGCCAGGACACTAGTAAAACTCACTAACGACGTCGTCCGATACTTTCAGCCATAGGCCAATCAATCGGACTTCACGGAGGAAAGTAATTGCTCGTCCTTCTCGTCGACGTTCGTCTTTTCATTTTCACGATACACCCAAGCCATGAACAATTGGTAACCCAAGGCCAACAGCACGGAGCCCAAAAACAAACCAATAATACCTCTGGACGCCATGCCGCCCAGCGCCCCCAACAGAATTACCGGCATGGGGGCATCGACGCCACGGCCTAACACCAAGGGTTTGAGAATATTGTCCACCGATCCGGCAACCAGGGTATAAACGGCAAACATCACCGCCACCGTGGTGGAATCGTTGGAATAAAACACATAAAAGATCGTCGGCAGTGCAACCACGGCGGCAGGGACCTGCACGATGCCTAGCACCAACACCAACAACGCCAAAATGCCGGCCGCGGGGATGCCCACCAGGATAAACCCAGCCCCCAGTAACAGGGCTTGAACGCAGGCAATCCCGATGACCCCTGAAGCCACGGCACGTATGGTCTCGGTCGAAAGCGCGACCAAGGCTTCCCCTCTTTCGGCCCCGGCCATCCGCATG
>DATIXD010000336.1:0-3727 GCA_035518875.1 Methylococcaceae bacterium
GTGCTGGCTCCCCGTCGACGGTTTGATCAAACTGAAATTCCGGCGCCGGTTCGCCCGGTTCCGGATCGTTGGCGTAAGTTTGATCCCAGTCGAAGGACTCTCCACCGGGCGGGGAGCGGGCCGGTGAAATCGGCGGGGGTGTGGCGGGTTCGCCGATATGGAGAAGGATGCGTTGCACCGGTGCCGGTTCGGTGACGCAGGCGATCAGCCGCATTTCGCTCCCACATTCGGGGCAGATCAACGGTAGAACTTCGTAGATTCGAGCGATCAGCACGGCCCAGAGATAGCGTGCGTACGAAGCGGCCGGGGTCTCGGTCGTGGCGGATCCGGTTGAGGCAGGCGCAGCGGCCGGACCGGCCGGTGTATCGATCGGCAAGCCGGCATAGGCCGTGACCGCGGGCCGCAATGGGGAATTGCGGACCACGTCCCTGTGATCCGCCCTTATCAGGGCCGGTCGTTGCCGTCCTATTTCGCTCCCGGCGAAATAGTCGGGGCCAGCACGCCGTGGTAACGATGCCGATGCTTCCGGGGTGGTGGCACTAGAGTGGCGAGGCGATCCAGGAACTCCAGGGGCGTCAGGTAGAGGACCGTTTGCCCGTCGGGGCGGGGTTTGGGCAGATGATAAATCAGCCGCTGATCCGGTTCGAGCCAAGCCAGCCGCTCGCCGGCGAAGACCGGGCGAGCGCAGTAGCGGAGCAAACGTTCCAGGCCGGCGCGGTCCCAAGACGGAACCCAGACCTCGGCGTTCAGCGAGAAACCGCCGTCATGCTCCCAGGCCTGCATCGTCTCGACCGCCTCCGGTGACAACAACTCACGGCGATGGAACAGCTTCAGCACCCGCCGCCGGGTCTGCTGATGCACCTGTGCGATCGCGGCGTCGGTTAGGAACGCGGGGTGAAACCGTATTACCTCGTCGGCCGTGCTGAACACCCCGTCGATGACACAACAGTGGAAGTGCAGATTGGCATTGAGCGCCGCGCCGAACCGATGGACAAAGGTGACGGCCCCAAAGCGCGCGTCGTCCGGGACATCCGGACTGCAGGACCGGAGCGCCACCTCGACCTCAGCGAGAAAGATCTGCAGCACCGGCTTGAGCAGGGTGGCGTGGTGATGAAGAAAATACCGCAGCCGCTTTGGCAACGACAGCACCCATTGCCTCACCGGCACCTGCGGAAACACATGATCCACCAGGTGCGCCGCCGTCTCAGCCATGCGGCGGGTGTTGCAGGACGGGCACACGCCCCGCCCCTTGCACGAGAAGGCCACCAGAAAGTCATGCCCGCAGTGGTCACAGCGCGCCCTTGCAAAACCGTTCGCCAAAATGCCGCAAGACAGGTATTGGCGGAAGTCCCGCTCGACATACTCGGGAATCGCATCTCCGTCCGGGTCAGCGCATTTTGCACGTTCCAACCAGGTCTCCAGATGCCGCTGTACCACCTGATACGCGATGGTGTTCTCCGGCCGGCGCGGCTGGTAAACAGCCAGTCGCGTCGCAAGCTTGGGTGGATCGTCGGTACAGGTAGGAACGGCCGACATCGGTCACGGGAACAGCTATTTCGGTTCCCGGAAGGTCGGCCGATAACCGCCGGACTTGAGATTGGCTTAGCCGTTATGTGATGGCTCTCACAAGATTCACGCTTTGGCAATAGAGCGCTGCGGTCCTTGCTCCGCTGCCCAATGTGTCCGTCATGAGGCATGAACCCGCCGTTCCCGTGCGTTCACCCATCGTCGGGAATGGGCACTAAGTGGAAGTTGGTGATTTGACAGTCGGTGTCAGATCTAACCTGGGTTAGTACACTTTAAGAAATCTAGACTCGATCTGACACCCGCTGTCAGCTCAAGTCACAACTTCTACAGAAAAAATCATTTCCGGGTACCGCAATCACTCCTCGGCCGCCTCGATCATCGTCTCGGCAATCATGCCATAGACAGTCATCCACGCGTGGTGAAGCTCCGGGGTAAATTCGTCTCCCAGGAAATCCTCAAGGGTCCGGATCAAAGTGTTCCCCACCTTGTCGTAATCGGCCCGCTTGACACCATAATCCGGGTGACGCTTCCCCAATGCGCGCAGCCCGCCGACAATCTCTTGCATACGGTTCAGGCCCTTGACGGCCGAACTCAGGATAGACACGAGCATCTTGGTCTGAGCCGCCAGATCGTTCCGAAATAACGGGCGAAGCTCCGGATAGGTTTCGAAAAGGTTGGCATAGAAGCGCTCGCCAAATTCCAGGGCACGGGGCACGATTTGGTCGAACGACGACTGTACGAGGAAAATCGTGTCAGGCTCGGCGAAGCCCAGGCAGGGGTACAAGAGCGAGCATGCGGCCTTACCCTTCAGCGAAACCTCTACGGGAGGGCCGAGCTCGACTACATCGGGTATCTGCGCAATGACACTATCGCTAAGCAGAATGGGTACCCCGAGCTGCTTGGTCATGCTTTCAATTCGGCTTGCCGTGTTGACCGTGTCGCCGATCACCGTAATCTGGCGCTTGCCGGGATGGCCTATGCGGCCCAGGATGACCGTGCCGAAATGAATTCCGATGCCGATGCGCAGGGGTACGTTGAACTCGCGTTCGAACGTCGGTCCGAGTCGTCGTGCGGCTTCCAACATTCCGAGCGCCGCGCGGACTGCGTTTCGGCATGCCGTCCCCGGCGATTCGTCGCGGGTGCCGAAGGCGGCGAGGATGCCGTCCCCGATGTATTTGTCGATGAAGCCGTTGTTGTTGAGCACCGGCTCGGCTGCCACGGTGAAATAGCGGTTCAGCATGTGCACGACGTCGTAAGGCAGATTCTGCTCGCTGTGGGTGGTGAAGTCCCGAATGTCGGAAAATAGGACTGCGAGATCGAGTTCTTTGCCTTCGCCGGCGGTGCTTCCATGGAGTTCGTCGAGGTCGAGAACGATGATGTCCTGGGCATTATCGAGGAGGCGACGGATGATTACATCGCCTTGAACGCGGGTCTGACAGGCGAGCCGGGTGAATTCGTCCCAGCCCCGTTGGGATGCAACCTTCTGTTCGACCGCGCTCGGCGGCGAGACGTTGGAAAGCCCATCCAGTATCTGAACGCGACAGGTGGTACAGCGCGCTCGGCCTCCACACTGATTGAGATGTGGGATTCTGTGGCGTATCGCGACGTCGAGCAGGGTCTGACCCTCAGGCACATTCTCGAGCGTGGCTTCGTGAAAGTAAGTAACTTTCGCCATATTGGTTCCCGGGTCTTCCGACTCCGATCAGCGCGTGAAGAGCGCGAGACTCCTCACGCCGGACAGAGAAAATAGGTTTTCATGGCGCCCTTGACCTCGATGGTGCCGCGTTCTTCAAACAGGAAACGATCGCGGAGCAGTTCGTAGGTGGTTGCCGCCACGTGGGTACTGCCGGGCACGCCATGGGATTCCATGCGGTCCACGGTGTCACCCCAAAGCTCGTGAATAACCTTATTCTAACCAATGATACCGGCAATAACCGGCCCCGTGCAGATGCCGATCCGCATTTTAAGAGCGCTTTGGCTTTGTCTGCTGAATTTCTCGATGGTCTCATGCATATCCAAAGCCATGCGGGCATTTGCCGCGGCATGATTGTGGTGCGGGAACGATACGCCGGCCGCCGCCATGTAAGCATCTCCAATGGTCTTGATCTTCTCCAGGCCATGTCGATCAGCCAGTTCATCAAAAGCCGAGCTCGGCCTTCGGCGGCGGAGGGTCGTGCGGCCGAAGATTGGCGCAACCGGC
>DATIXD010000337.1:0-8955 GCA_035518875.1 Methylococcaceae bacterium
CGGGTGGCCTATTCGCCGTCGCCGCCAAGGCGATGAAGATTATAGCCAAAGCCGAGGCGCCATACCCGCCGGGATCGCAATCAGCTTTGCCAAGTTCGGAAAGCCGCACGACGAATGCGGTCGATCATTAAAGCTCAGGGAAAACCGATGTGGCGCACGATGTGTGAAGGCCCCGGGCAAAAATCTCATCAATCGGGCTGAAACCCTAAAATGCGACAACAAGAATCCGCGAAAAATTGTTGTTGAATCATATCTCCTACACTGTCCCGACCTGAATCGGTCTTGCGGTCTGAACGGTAGATTCGACAACGACTCACGACGTTTAGAGTTTCAAGAATGGGGTAACGATCACTGGCCGGTTGCGGTGGGTCTTACCGAATTAGTCATGGAGCGTTTCGGCTGCGCCCTTGATAAGCGGCAGCGGAGACTACGGGTGTCGTTCGACGCGGAAGACAAAGTGCGGTCCGCCGAAGAACTTTGACTAAGCGGAACGCACCCCGCCAGACAACTTCCAATCAGGTAATCACCGTCGGCGCAGACATCCCACTGCGCTGCTTGACCTCCCCAAGCGTCTCCGCCAGTTGGATAAGATCGCTCAGTGTTTCCTGGGTATCCTGCTTGTGTCGCTCCGGATCGCGCTCATAACGCTCCAGATAAACGCGAAGCGTCGCTCCCTCGGTGCCGGTACCAGACAGACGGAACACGATACGGGACCCATTTTCGAAGCCGATGCGTATCCCCTGTTTCTCGCTGACGCTGCCATCGACCGGGTCCTGGTAACGAAAGTCATCGGCGAAGGTGACGCGATAATCTCCGAAACTCTTGCCGGGCAAGCCGGACAACTGGTCGCGCAGATGAGCCAGGATGCCCTCAGCGGTGGTGGTGTCTATGCCCTCATAATCGTGGCGGGAATAAAAATCGCGGCCGAACCGGCGCCAATGTTCACGCACGATTTCCGCCACGGACTGTTTCCGGACTGCAATCAGATTGAGCCAAAACAGCACCGCCCACAAGCCGTCTTTCTCGCGCACGTGATCAGATCCAGTACCGAAGCTCTCCTCGCCGCAAAGGGTGATCTTCTTGGCATCGAGCAGGTTGCCGAAGAATTTCCAGCCGGTTGGGGTTTCGTAGCACTCAATCTCCATGCCGCGCGCCACCCGGTCGACAGCCTGACTGGTCGGCATGGAACGTGCTACGCCTCGCAAACCCTCCTTGTAACCCGGCAATAGGTGTGCATTGGCGGCCAACACCGCCAAGCTATCGCTGGGTGTGACGAAAAACCGATTGCCCATGATCATGTTGCGGTCGCCATCGCCATCGGAAGCAGCACCCAGGGTCGGGGCCTTGGGGCTGTACATGAGTTCGGCCAGCTCATGGGCGTGGGCGAGGTTGGGGTCGGGATGCCCACCGCCGAAATCTTCCTCAGGGATAGCATTGATAACCGAACCCGCCACCGCACCCAGACGGTCTTCCAGAATCCGCCTCGCATAAGGCCCTGTGACGGCATGCATGGCGTCGAAACATAATGTGATGGAACCCGCTTTCAATGCAGAACTGATCAGCTTGAAGTCGAACAGGTGCTCCATCAAGCCAGTATAATCTTCCACCGGATCGATGATCTGGACGGCCATATCGCCGGCCTGGGTCTTCCCTAAGGTGTCCAGGTCAATGTCGGGCAGTTCCGCGACCCGGTATTCTGTAATTTCGCGGCTGCGGGCATAGACGGCATCGGTAAAACTCTCGGGGGCGGGGCCACCGTTGGTAACGTTGTATTTGATGCCGAAATCCTCGTCGGGACCGCCGGGATTATGGCTGGCCGACAGGATGAAACCACCGAAAGCCTGGTGCTTGCGGATCACGCAGGAGGCCGCCGGAGTGGAAAGGAGTCCACCCTGGCCGATCAGCATCCTACCGACGCCATTGGCTGCCGCCATTTTGATGATCGTCTGCATGGCCTCGC
The DNA here is from genome assembly GCA_035518875.1 of Methylococcaceae bacterium. Lineage (GTDB taxonomy): Bacteria > Pseudomonadota > Gammaproteobacteria > Methylococcales > Methylococcaceae > DATIXD01. Next base: position 1,961 of record DATIXD010000337.1, read on the forward strand.
GATTGTAATAACGACCATCGCCGCCCAGCACGAGAGTTTTTCCCCTCACCTCTCCCAGAACATCAAGAACGGATTGCACGAAATTTTCAAGATAATTGGGCTGCAGGAACACCTTCACTTTTTTCCTGAGTCCGGAGGTACCCGGCTTCTGATCCAAATAGGGCGTCGTCTTGCGGATTTCTATTTTCATCGTCGGTCTTTCCAAGATGATTGAAATGGTTTATTTATTTTAAAGGTATTCGGCTTTATGTCTGAGATTTTTTTGCAGTGGGGGAGTGCTTAAAGTGAGCGTGCGCTTTTATGTGTCTTTGTTAGTGCTGTCGTTAAACGCTGCGACGACCTTTGCCAGTGACCGGGACATCTGGCTGTTGGTGGATACGGAACGCCGCATGCTGAAAGTCATGGCAGGCGATGAGCCCCAGGAGGTCTTCACCCAAATCGCCATCGGCCGTAACGGCGCGGGCTTTACGAAAACCAGGGGCGACGACAAAACGCCATTAGGCGAATACCGCATCGGCTGGATCAACGAGAACAGCAAATTCCACCGTTTTTTCGGCTTCACCTATCCCAACCTCGACAATGCTAAACGTGCTTATCAACAAGGGATGATTGGCGAAAGCACATTCCGGTCGATACTCCGCGCCAGCATGGAAGAGGCGGTACCGCCGCAGGATACGCCACTGGGTGGACAGATCGGCATTCATGGCCTGGGCAGCGCCAATCCTCTAGTTCACGAGGAATTCGATTGGACTCACGGTTGCATCGCCATGACCAATCAGCAAATCGACCGGTTGACCCAATGGGTGAAAAAGGGAACACTGGTGGTGATACGTTAAGTCATGTGAAAATAAAAGTGGAAAACCTGCCGGTTTGACGGCAGAATAAGCAGTGGGACCCGTTCATTCCCTTTGGGATGAATGTTCTTTTCAATCTTTCATTTAAAAAAAGGAAAGAACCGTATGATGAAAGCAACTCAGTTCGCAGTCATTCTCGTCGCCGCTGGTCTGACCGTTGGCTGCGCCAGCAAAAGCGACATCAGCAATCTGCAGACCCAGATTGATGGCTTGAAGGCTGAAACCTCTTCCATCAAGAGCACCGCTGACGAAGCCTTGTCCGCTGCTCAGGCTGCTGAGTCCAAAGCCGCTAGCGCCGAATCTGCCGCTCGCAGAGCCGCCGCCGCCGCCGAGGAAACCAACAGCAAACTGGATCGCATGTTCAAGAAATCCATGATGAAATAACACTCGCCGATTAGTTTCTAATCACGAGAGTTTTTTCAGACCCCGGATGGCGCCAGTCATCCGGGGTTTTTATTTGACGGCCCTAAACACCCGCGCTTTTCTCGAGATATAGCCGACCCAGTCGGGCGTAATCCTCAAGGTCAAGTGTTTCCGCACGGGCATTGGGATCCAGATTGAGACCGCGTATTTCATCGGCGCTGAACAGTTTGCCGAGTGAATTACGCAAAGTCTTGCGGCGCTGTGCGAAAGCCGCGACGACCACGCGGTTCAGCGCTTCCGGCGAAATGTCGATCGGCCTTCCGGAATGAGGAACCAAACGCACCACGGAAGAGATCACCTTGGGCTTCGGATAAAAGCTTTCCGGATAGACCTCCATCAGGTTTTCCATCCGGCAGTAATACCGTGCCATGATGCCGAGCCGACCGTAATGTTTATCTCCGGCCTGGGCGCAGAGGCGTTCGACAACCTCCTTTTGCAGCATGAAATACATGTCCTTAATGCATGCGGCTTGTTCGAACAAGTGAAACAACAGCGGCGTCGAAATATTGTAAGGCAGGTTTCCGACGACGCGGAGCTTCTCGCCTTCGCTCAGCGAGCAAAAGTCGAATCGGAGGGCGTCCCCGGAATGGATGTGCAGTCTCTGTTCTCCCGCGAATTTCCTCGTCAACAGTTCGACCAAGTCGCGGTCGAGCTCGACGACATCCAGACGGTTGCACTCGGCGAGCAGGAGGCGGCTCAACGCGCCTTGTCCCGGGCCAATTTCCACCAGATGATCTTCCGCGCGGGGAGCGATCGCCGCAACGATATTGAAGATCACCGACTCGTCGCGCAGGAAATTCTGGCTGAAGCGCTTGCGCGGCTGGTGGCTCACCCTAGCCCTTCTTCCGCACCGCGGTGCTTTCCACCATTTCGATAGCAATCTGTATCGCGGCTTCCAGACTGCCGGTATCTATTCGGCCGGTTCCGGCCAGATCCAGCGCAGTACCATGATCAACCGAGGTACGAACAATCCGCAGCCCCAAGGTGATATTCACCGCGCGCCCGAAGCCCGCATATTTGAGAACCGGCAAGCCTTGATCGTGGTACATGGACAGTACCGCGTCGGCATGTTGCAGATATTTCGGGATAAACAGGGTGTCCGCAGGAAGCGGACCGTTCAGCTGCAGACCTTCCTGTCTGAGACATTCCAGCGTCGGCTCGATCACCTCCAATTCCTCGCGCCCCAAATGCCCCCCCTCGCCGGCGTGGGGATTGAGTCCGCAAACCAAGATACGCGGCCGCGCGATACCGAATCGCTCGATCAAGTCGCGGTGCAATACCCTGAGCACGGTTTCCAGGCGCCGGCGCGTGATCGCCCCGCTCACCGCCTTGAGCGGCAAATGAGTCGTCGCCAACGCCACCCGAAGTCCTTGCGTCGCCAGCATCATGACCGGATGACCGCCGGTGATTCCGGCGATGTATTCGGTATGACCGGTGAATTCGATCCCGGATGCGTTGATGACGCCCTTGTGCACGGGGGCGGTCACCAGCGCGTCGAAATGCCCCTCCAGGCACGCGTTAACGCCGGCGGCTATGGTATCCAGCACATAAGCCGCGTTGGCGGGATCCAGTTTGCCACAAACGCACGGCCCCGTCTTGCCGACCGGCCATACCCGAAGGGAGCCAGGCTGATGTGAACACAAGGGTTCTTCAAGCGAGGCTGACTGGATCTGCAAATTCAAGCCCAGCACCTCAGCCCGTGCTGCCAGCAGCGCGGGATCGCCAACCACCGCGAGTCCACAGGCGAACGGCTTTTGGGCGATCAGGGCACATAGATCCGGGCCGATTCCGGCCGGCTCGCCGGTGGTCAGGAGAATACGGGGAATCATGGCCAAGGCGCCGATAGACGCACGGCAGCCCGTCTCATTCGTTACCCAGACGGATTTCGACGTAAGCCTCGTCCCTGATCCGGCGCAGCCAGAGCTCAGTCTCTTCCTCCACCTTGCGTTTGAAGATTTCCTCGCGCGCCTGATTCTTCTGGAACTCACTAGTGTCATCGGACTCCTGGCGTTCCAGAACCTGGATTAGATGCCAGCCGAACTGCGTTTGCACCGGCTCGCTGAGTTGGTTGACAGCCAGGCCCGTCATGGCCTCTTCGAACGGTGGCACCAGAGCGCCCGGCTGCACCCAGCCGAGATCGCCGCCCTTGATGGCCGAGCCTTTGTCATCTGAATTTCCGCGCGCCAAGGCGGCGAAATCCTCCCCGTTTTCGATGCGTTGCTTCAAGCCGAGTAGCTTCTGCTTCGCCTCTTCGTCGGAGAGCACTTCACTGGGCTTGATCAGAATGTGACGCACGCGGGTCTTGGTGATCAGGTGCTGGCCGCTGCCCTTGACTCCCAACAGCTTGACGATATGGAATCCGCTGGGGCTTCGGATCGGGCCTTCGATATCGCCTTCCCGCATTTTGTCCACGATGTCCGCGAATAGGGTCGGAATCTGGCTCTTCTTGCGCCAGCCCAGCTCGCCGCCACTGAGCGCCTGTTCGCTGTCGGAAGCGCCCAGGGCGGCCTGTTTGAAATCCAAGCCTTGCTTGATTTCGGCCATCAGCTTATCCGCTTTTTCGCGGGCTTTCTGCACCTGCGCCGGGGAGGCGGCCTGGGGGGTGGCGATCAGAATATGGCCGAGCAAATACTCCGCGTCCCGATTACTGCCCGCCTGACCCTGGGTTTCCAGATAATGCTGGATTTCTCGCTCGCTCACCTTGACCTGACTATTGATCTGACTGCTCCGCAGACGACCGATGGCGATTTCGTTGCGGATCTGCTCGACGAAATCGCCATAGTCGATGCCTTCCTCCCGAAGCGAGCGGCGGAACTCCTCCATGCTCAGATGATTGCGCTGGGCGATTTGCTGAACCGCCATACGCAGCGTTTCCTCGTCCACTTTAATACCTGCCTTTTCGGCCATCTGCGCCTGGAGCTTGTCAACGATCATGCGCTCCAGGACCTGTCTCGCGAGGATTTCATCGGGTGGCAGTTGAGTGTTGTTTTGCTGGAGATTCTTCTTGATGGCCCCGACTTTTTGTACCAACTCGCTTTCCAGAATCACCCCGTCATCGACGACTGCCACGATGCGGTCTATGGCATCTTCCGCTGCGGCGAAGAATGAAACGCCGGCCAGCCACAGGCCAAGGGTGAAAATACAGATTCCTAAAAAACGTGCGGATTTCAACATAAAGGCGGTTTTCTTCATAAATCGTCGGCATATGTTCCGAGCAACTCATTCTGCCTGCGGTAGCCGGGAACACTTTGGTACATCAGATCATCTACCTGGCTGCCGAATGTGCTGAGCCCCTTCAGCTCAAACTGAAAATAGATGCCATCGTTGTAGGTGACGGTCGGATTTGTAGCTGACGTCGTGAGGTTGTTCAGGTACCGGATGCCGACCAAACTGAAACGCCAGCAGCAAGTTTCCCGCTCGACGCCAAAAAACGTTTGCGATGTCTTCTGATCATTCAGCAAATATTGCCATTGGCCGAGGATGTGCCAGCCTTGGGTGATCGGCAGGCGAAAAGAGACGTCGGTCTGATCGATTGGCGCCTGATTGATGGTCGCGGTCGAAGGACGACGGTAACGATAAGCCAGATTCAGTAGGTTGTTTGCTTTATTATTGTATTGGAGGCTGATTTGATCACGGTCGATCTGGTTCGTGGAGGGATTCCACTGCCCGGTGGCGCGGAGCAGCCAGTCATCGCTCAGCCAGGATGCAGCCTCGGCAACCAGATTGGACGTGGCCGATGTACTCCTCTGGTTGGCAATCTGCTGTGCGGTCAACTGCTGTGGAGTCAGCGGCGCACCTGCGGGAGAAACGAGCTGCACGTCCCTATTCTTGAAATAGAAAATCGAACCGGCACTGAGTCTTAACCGCTCCAGCCCCGATTCCTGGTCGATGAAGCGCGAGGTCAACGCCGTCGTCACCTGATTGGCGTCGGCCCGACGGTCTGATCCGGCGAAACGGTTCTCGCGGAATAACTGCGAGAAGTTGAAGTCGTATTCCGATGAATCGAAGATCGGGATATCCCGCTGGTTGATTGTCGGCACGTACAGGTAATATAGCCTCGGCTCGATCGTCTGCTGCACCGGTGTCTTGAACAGCTCGAATTCGCGATCGAAATACATCCCGGCGTCCGTCGAGAAAATCGGCGCGGTTCGACTGAGACTGTTGCTCACGCCGGGCGCCGGGTTTTGCAGCCAATATTGTGTGTGTTCCAAAGCCAGGCTCGGGATGACGAAACCCGGTGGGCCACTGATGGGATAGGAAAGTCTCGGCCGCAGGTTGAGACGTTGAGCGGTCACCTTGGGCTTGCCGGTAATTGGATCGGAACTGTTATTCTGAAAATTCACCAATTCACTATACCCCTGAAACTGCAATCCGGTGTCCGCTACGTTACGCCCATAGTTCAAGAGCAGCTGCGGCATACGCCAGTAGGGGGCGGTCAAAATAGTGGGATCGAGACTCTGGTAGTAATCGCCCAACGCGCTCACAGAATAGTTCTCGCCGGAATAATTCAATGTGCCGTAGCTGCGGATGTTACGCTTGTCATTGATGTTAAGAATACTGCTCACCTGGTTCAGGTAGGTGGAGTCGGACACATAATGCGCATCCACATGCGCCGTGAAGTTGTCTGCGAATTTGGTATAGTTGATCACACCGACCTGGCCGCGGCTTTTATTGAGAACGCTGTCGTTGGGCATATATTCGACCAGCATCCTGCCTTTCGTCCAATCGGTGAGGTAGCGAAAGTCCGCGCCCAAATTCGGGCCTCGGCTGGTCAGATAGCGGGGGTTGAGGGTCAGGTCGTAATTGGGCGCCAAATTGAGATAATAAGGCTGCATCAGATTGAACCCACTGGCCTTGGTATTTCCGAAGGAAGGCGTCAGGAACCCCGACTTACGGCGATCATCGACGGGGAAGCTCATGTAGGGCGTATAAAGAAACGGTACCCCCTTGAACTCGAGCCAGGCATTCTCAACAGAACCGACCCCGCTTTCCTTGTTGATCTTGGCCTTTGATGCGTGCAACAACCAGTCCTGATTGCCCGGCGGGCAGGTGGTGTAGGTCACCGTTTCGTAGCGCGACAGGGTCTTGCTGTCGATACGGGTGAGCCTGGAGGTTCCCCTCCCGGGGACAGTCCCGATGACAAATTGGGAATTGCGCAGCACCCCTTCATCGGTCTTCAACTTCAGGAAGGCGGTGTCGCTGGCAAAAGACAAGCCCTTTTCCTGATAGATGACGCTGCCTTGGGCGTTCAAGGTTTCCGCCTCGCTATTATGGCTGACGAAATCCCCCCACAATTTTTGATCCGCCCGGGTGAGTTCGGCGGTTCCCTTGAAATTCGCGAGTTCCTCGCGGATGAGTTCGGCCTGATCGGAATAAATTTCGAGCGGGGCACTCTCGCGCGCCAGCCGGTCGGCTGGCGTCATCAGGAACTGTTTGGGAGGCGTCCATTCGGATTTACCTTGAATCTTGCAGAAGTAATCCCATGGATTTGCGGGCAGGTGCGTCATGATGCTGTGGAAGCGTTGTTCGTCCTCCGGGGTGATGGTGGCCGACTTGGCCCAGTCGGTCGTCGTTTTACCGCCCTCGCCCACCACGTGCGGCAACCCCCCGGTATCGGGACCGACCAAGGCGCAGTTCCACTGCTTTTCCGCGCCAGGGCGGCAATTCCAGCCGCGCTGCTTGGGTTCCGCCGCACGCCTGGGCTGCGCCTCGCCGCTC
>DATIXD010000338.1:0-6667 GCA_035518875.1 Methylococcaceae bacterium
ACGTATCCGATGCAGTATCATGTCCATGTGGCCTTCGTGGTCCAACACGAACAGAGCGGAGGTCCCGGGCGCCATCAATTTCTCTACCTCGCGGACAAAATCATCCTCGATCCCTACAGATTTCCCGATGAGCGAGCCGGCAGTGCCCAGCGCGGCACCAACGGTTGCGCTGACCAGAGGCGCGGCGATCACCAGGCCTACAAGCAAACCCAGAGCAGTCCAGCCCAGGATATTAATCGTGGTCGGGAACGGTTCTCGATTGAATACGAAAGAGCCGTCAGGGTGACGCACGACTACGGCTATGTCGTCGAGGTACAGGTAGGGGCGCGTACCCCACCCAAGCCTGATGATCTCATCGCGAACCTGGTCTGCGCGCGAAACATCTTCGTAGCCTATAGCCCACAAATGATCAGACATCACTCATCCTCCCGTCATTAAGGTCTGGCTCTTATCTTACGCCATAAAATGATAAATTCGGCCATCTTCCGAGCGCCCGCACTAGAACCTAGTGTAACGTCCCCAACATTTCTTTAGCTTTGGCCACCTTTGCCAAAACGGCCTCGGGCTTGGCCGTCCAATGGTAGGGCTTGGGATTGGCGTTACGGTGATCGAGATACTCCTGGATGGCAACTTTGAGCTCGTCGACGCTGCGAAACACACCGCGACGAATCCGCTCCTCGGTGATGTCCCGGAAGAAGCGCTCGACCAAATTGACCCAGGAAGCCGAGGTCGGTGTGAAATGCATGTGAAATCGCGGGTGTTTAGCCAGCCAGTCTTTGACATTGGGATGCTTGTGCGTCGCATAGTTGTCGACGATCAAATGCACATCCAAGCGCTTGTCGGTTTCGCGATGGAGTTTCTTGAGAAACTTGAGAAATTCGTCATGGCGATGCCGAGCCTGACACTGCCCTATCACCGTTCCCTGTTGCACATTGAGTGCGGCGAATAGCGTGGTGGTACCGCAGCGCTTGTAGTCGTGCGTCATCGTTCCGCATTTGCCTGGCTTCATGGGCAAGCCCGGCTGGGTGCGATCCAACGCTTGGATCTGGCTTTTCTCATCGACGGAAAACACCATCGCCTTCTCCGGGGGATTCAGATACAGCCCAATCACATCGCGCAGCTTTTCCGCGAACAGCGGGTCGTTCGACATCTTGAATCCCTTCACCTGATGCGGCTTCAGTTTGTGCGCCCGCCAGATGCGGTGCACCGCCATCCGCGAAATCCCTACCTGTCGCGCCAGCGTTCGGCAGCTCCAGTGCGTGGCCGCCGCCGGCTTCCCACTCGCCGTCAATGTCAGCACCTCCTGTACTTTCTCGGTAGACAGCGGCGGCACTCGGGACGGGCGCGTCTTGCCCTTTTTCAATCCCTCAAGGCCACATGCTTGGTAACGCCTGCGCCACACATTCAACGTCGGATTGCTCACCTTCAGGGTCTGCATGATCTCCTGCGTCGTGCAACCATCCGCCGTCATCAACACGATCTTCGCCCGCAGCGTTTGTTTATCCCCAACGGCTCGACTTTTCACCCAACGGTTCAGCGTCGATCGATCCTCTTCACTCAGCGTAATTTTCATTGGTGTTCTCATAAACACCAATCCTATCATAACTAAACGTTTGTCGGGGACGTTACACTAGCGGTGGCCCCACCCCGTTTGAGAGTATGCGCGACTTCGTGCAGAAGCTCATGCTGGGGGCGCCGACTATTTATTTCGTCTCGCTCATCCAGGTTATCCTGTATCGCGGGGCCGACATCACGATCGTCTGGCCGCAGTGCCTCGCCCTCATCGCGATCGGCAGTGCCTTCTTCGGGCTGGCACTGTGCCGCTTCCGCAAGACCATCAGGACGATGGCATGATCGGGTTCCAACACGGAAACCGGTCTCCGCGCATGTGGTCGGATTGGCTAATCCCGCTGTCCAAGGGATCATGGATGTAATGCAAAATTCAGGTCTAAGCGCTTGACATCATCCGAGCCCATGCTCATCGGTAAATACATCTATGGAACTTTCATTTTCTTGCCGTGAAACGGGATTTGCTCTGCCGTTGCAGAGCGGCGAGTTGGTCGATTTCAGACCGGTTACGCAGGATGATCGGGAAACCATACAAAGCGGCATGTCTGCATTGTCGTCAAGATCTCGTCTGTTCCGTTTCTTCACGCCGATTGCAAAACTGCCCGATAAGTGGTTGCATTACCTTACGGAAGTCGATCAACATAACCATGTTGCATGGATAGCGATAGGCCACGATCAAGCTCAATATCCGGGTTTAGGTATCGCACGCTTCATACGAAGTCAGGAGCAGCCGACCATTGCCGAATTCGCGGTGGTGGTCATTGATAGCTATCAGCGACGGGAGGTCGGTACGATCCTAATGGCTATCCTTTATTTGATGGCAAGGACAAAAGGAATCGAGATACTTCGAGGTGTTGTTCTCCCTGAGAATCTTGTCATGCTGAACTGGCTTGGACGGCTAGGCATGGTCGGCACGTATGAAGATGGAGTTTATCGGATGGACATGCCTGTTCGCGACGATCTTTCTTGTTTGCCGGACACGCCATCAGCACAACGTCTTCGCTATTACATCGATTACATTGATAGACTTTCGCGACCAACTTCAGGATAAAGAAAGGCCAATTATTAATTTAAGGGAGCTCTGAACAGGTCTATCTAGGACTTGTCACAGGAGTCACCGGAAAACGCGGTGTCCCGGTGACTCACAACTTCAATCGCTTGAATCGATCGAACTTGGCAGTGCGTCCATGCACCGCAGGAACCTCTGACTTGATCAGAGGTTCCATTACTACTTCTACACCAGACAACCGGGATTGGCTGGCTGATTTGGCTCCGGCATGGTAATTTGATTCCAGGTCTTTTTTTCCCATTCGTCATGTGTCGATGGCTCGCTTATTTTGGTGACCGGATCCCTATGGAGTGGGTTGTGTTGCAGCCCAAATATTCCTTGCTCGACCAGAGCTTGCACGCTCGCCTCGGTGCAACCACCACCAATGGGGATGGCTTCGGGATCGGCTGGTATGGAACAGGCGAGCAGCCGGGCTTATTCCGAAGCGTGCACCCGGCATGGAACGACCGTAACCTGCGGGAACTGGCAGTACACGTCTCGTCACGGCTGTTCTTTGCTCACATCCGGGCCTCGACCGGCACAGCGGTGCAGGAGACGAACTGCCATCCGTTCCGGTACGGCTCCTGGCTATTCATGCACAATGGGCTGGTGCGCGAGTTCCCGCGAGTCAAGCGCGATCTGTTGCTGGAGGCCGAGCCCTCCCTCATCCCGGCGATCGAGGGTTCAACCGATTCCGAACTATTGTTCTACTTGGCGCTGACATTCGGTTTGCAGCAAGAGCCGATCGGAGCACTCGAGCGGATGGCCGGGTTGGTCGAGGCCGTTGGCGAGAAGCACGGTATCGAATACCCCTTGCAGATCGCGGTGGCCGTTTCGGATGGCACGCGGATCGTGGTGGCTCTCTATTCGAGCGAACGAAAATCCCGCTCCCTTTTCTATAGCGACAACGTTCAGGCCGTCAAAGACAGATTTCCGGACGACGAGCGAATCCAGAGTCTCTCTGAGGAGACGCGGATCGTCGTCTCAGAGCCGTTGGGCGAAGTGTCAGAGGTCTGGAAGGAAGTGCCGGAGTCGAGCGTCGGAATCGTTCAGCCGGGCCAGGACGAACTCCGTCCGTTTATGCCACGGCGGTAAGTGGGACATAAAAAAGCTGGGTAGATGAATTTAGCCGGGTCGGTAATGCGCACGGTGTGCTTGTGCCCTGAGGCTTGATTCGACAAGACTGAGAAACACGGGTCATTCGGGGGTTTCCGGATAGATTTTGGTTTCACCGGACTCCTGATCCACATAGGTTTGGGAGGTCAGCTGGCCGTATAGGCTCCAGCGGCGATCAGTGAAGTAGCGAGTGGCCGCCGACTTGTCGCGAATTTTGGTCTCCGGATGGGTAGGGCCATAGTAACTGGGTACGCAGTCGGCAATCATCAGCATGTGGTCGTTCCAGCCGGATCCGGGCTTGTCCGGCCTGACCGGAGGCAAGCTGATCGGGGGTAGCAGGAAGTTGCCATGGGGGTCCACAAGGCAGCTGTTGCCCAGATAGCGGCCGACCACCCGGCCGCCCAGGGTCTCCAGGCCGCGCCGGTTACTATAGGCGCAGAATATCTCATTCTGATAGGCGTTGGCCCGGATCAGAAAGTCGACGTTGGGGTACGCAGTTTGGGTCCTTTCCCCGGTACGCAGGATGGTGAAATCGTCAGCGGCGGTGGGGATGACCAACAATTGGGCGCCTTTCAGAGCGAGGATGCGCGATAGCTCAGGGAACTCGGCCTCGTAGCAGTTCAGTACGCCTACGCGCACGCCGTTGACCTCGAAGACGGTGTAAGCTTCGCCTTCTTCGGGATAAACGTGGCCAAACGACCAGTTGTTGCGCTCGTCGCCGCCCCAAAGATGCGTCTTCCGGTAGTTTTTCAAACACCTGCCGTCGGGGCCATAGACGATGATGCTGTCGTAGTAGCGACGCTCACCGGCCACGGTGGCTGCCTCGGGGTAGGGGCAAATGATGGCCAGATGCTTCTCCTTGGCCGCGCCAGCTATTTGGTCCAGGATGCCTTCGCTCTGGATTTTTTCGGCCAGTTGGTGGGCCACGTCGACTTCCGTGACGTTGTAGCCGGTCAGAAACAGCTCGGGGAAACTCAGCAAGCTCACCCGATGCGCATGTGCCTTGGCCGCAACCTCGCGCAGTACATCCAGGTTGTGCTCCATAGCCGCCGTGTCGCCTGCAGGGCCGTATCCCTGATAGAGCCCCAGGCGCACCTGGGGCAGTTCTGGGGGAATGCTGTCACTGATGAAACTTTGGATGATCATGATGCGGGATCTTCTCGCTCTTAAGGACAGGTCCGAGCTTACCCGTGTCCGGGGCCAAAGAAAAGTCTCTAAAAGAGAGGCCATCCGGTTGCCGTTTGGATCCTGCCAAAAAGGGTGCGGGCGGTATGATCGATGTTTATTATGATCGCCATCCTGAGACACTGACCCGTGACAGTGGGTCTATAGGCTTCCGAACAATGATCAACGAGGAGAATAGCCATGGATCTCGTCGATTTTTTCTCTGCTGCCGAGGCAAGGACCGACCGCTGGCGTCAGTTGAACGCAGCCGGCCGAGCCTGGGAAGCCTCGATTGCGCAGGCAAAGCCTGATGAAAACTTACGCGCCGAGGCGACACAGCTCTTCACGGAGATAAGGCCGCTCGAGGATTATTGGGCCTATCCCGGGCCCCGGCTGATGAACACGATCGGTGAGGCCATCAAGCAACACAACGCGGGGGTGTTGGCCCGTCTCGTTCAGAAGATATCCAATGCGCTCCTCACCGGTGCGTACCGCTACGAAAGTGCTGCATGGGACCCGCTGCAGGAAGACGAGGAGGACCTCGCTGACATTCTGCCGCCGGGCGTCAATCGAGTGGAGAACCATAAGCCGTACTTCGAGGTGCTCGTGGTGACCCCCACTGACCCCAAGACGTGGGAACGCGCGAGGTACGACCTGAAGCGCCTGCGCCGGCCTGACGATCCGTTTAACTATGAGATCGTCCAGGTCGGAAGCTTCGAGGACGGAGTGCTCGGCGCGATCTTCAACTACAATGCGCAGGCCGTGGTGATCTATGACGGCTTCCCATTCCGTTCCCGGCACGATTTGCCGGTGATGCGCGAGTTCCTGCTGCGCCACCTGCGCGTTGATCCCGCCAGCATCGTGCCCGGTGCGCTTGCCACCATGCTTGCGCGGGCGGTCAGGAACCTGCGACCGGAGTTGGACACCTACCTCCTCACCGACCGGGCGGTCGAGAAGCTCGCCGGCAGCGAGGAGGCCGAGCCCATCCGCAAGATTTTCCATAATGTCGAAGAGGTGATGGAGGCCCACCTCGCGATCCTCGAAGGGGTGAGCGAGCGCTATGAAACGCCCTTCTTCTCGAACCTAAAAAAATACGCGCAGCGGCCTGTGGGCACGTTCCACGCCCTGCCGATCGCCCGGGGCAAGTCCGTTTTCCGCTCGAACTGGATCCGGGACATGGGCCACTTTTACGGGACGAACCTGTTTCTCGCCGAGTCGTCGGCGACCACGGGCGGGCTGGACAGCCTGCTCGAACCCACGGGCAACATCAAAAAGGCCGAGCAGATGGCGGCGCGGGCCTTCGGGGCAAAGCGCGTGTACTTCGCCACGAACGGCACTTCAACATCGAACAAGATTGTCGTGCAGGCGGTCTGCAAGCCGGGCGACATCGTGATCGTCGACCGCAACTGCCATAAGTCGCACCATTACGGTTTCGTGCTGGCCGGAGCGCAACCGTGCTACGTCGAGGCGTACCCGCTGACGCAGTACTCGATGTACGGTGCCGTGCCGCTGCGCACGATCAAGAAGGCGCTGCTCGACTGCCAGGCCGAGGGAACACTCGGCCACGTGAAGGTGGCGGACCTGACCAACTGCACCTTCGACGGCCATATGTACAACCCGGCGCGCCTGATGGAAGAGTGCCTCGCTATCAAGCCGGACCTGATCTTCCTCTGGGACGAGGCGTGGTTCGGATTCGCCCGCTTCAACCCGTTCCATCGCCGGCGCACGGCCATGGGCGCCGCCGCCGCGCTGACCGCCCGCTTTCGCGAC
>DATIXD010000339.1:0-9275 GCA_035518875.1 Methylococcaceae bacterium
TTCAGCACGCGGAACAGATTGGAAAAATCATCCGTCCACACCAGGCTCGCTGCCGGCGTCAACTGTTGCGCTAGCGCGGCTTCGATCGCCGGCTGTTTGAGAAACGCCTGATTGCGGGTCAGTATCGCCCAGTCCGCTCCATAGAACGAAACGCCATCCGGCGAAGGCTCGGAGTGAACGATCAGGTATTGGTAGCCAACGCCCTCGGCCAGTCCCCTTGCCAAAGGCTTCAAGTCCAGATAGTGGTTCGAAATATTGATCACTAGCACGCCGTCCGGGCTCAGGTGGCGGGTGTACAACGCCAGGGCTTCGGCGGTCAGCAGATGGATGGGGATGGCGCCACCACTGAAGGCATCGAGAATCAATAGATCGAAGGCTTGGGGTGCTTCGCGCTCCAGCGATAGGCGCGCATCGCCTACCACGATGTTCCGTGCGGCCGGCGAATCGGCCAGATAGGTGAAGTACTCTTGCGCCAGCCGAACGACCGTGGGGTTGATCTCGTAGATGCGGAAATGATCGCCGGGTTTGCCGTAGGCGAGGAGCGTGCCCGTTCCCAGGCCGACGAGCCCGATACGGCGGTTGCTCGTAGGGAAGGAATGGTCGATCGCCAGGCCGATGCCAGAGGTGGGGCCGTAATAGGCGGTTGGCAGGTGCCGTTTTTGCGGGGCCAGAAACTGGAAGCCGTGGTCGATTGCGCCGTGCCGCAGCACGCGCCGGCGCAATTCGGGATTATCCGCCGAGCGCTCCTCCACCCGCAGGACGCCGTAGAAATTGCGGGTGACAACGGTTTTTGCAGAAGCGGTTTGATAAGCCTGATTGGCTAGCCTTCCCGCTAGAAAAGCCAAGGCCAGGAGAGACAGCAGCCGGATGACCGTTTTATGTCTTTTGTGGCGAAACGCCTCCATGTCCTGAGCCAACGCGAGCAGGATCAGGGCGCAACAGGCGAACAGGCCGATGTGGAACTCGAAATACAGCGGGAACACGAGCGGCGCGAAGACGCCGACGAACACGCCACCCACCGCACCGCCGGCAGCGATCGCGAGATAATAGGCGGTCAGCCGCTCGGGATGCGGCCGCAAGCGGTAGAGCTCGCCATGGCAGCTCATGCAGCAGAAAAACAATCCCGCGCCGTAAACCCCGATCTGCCACTCCAGATCGATGGTGGACCCCTCGTATAACACCGTCACCAGTCCGAACGCGCCGGCGATGAGGGCGGGAATGAAAAGCCGCCGGGAATACCAGTTGCGGCGCGCGAAACAGAGAATGAAAGAGAGAAGATAAAGGCTCAGCGGTACAACCCATAGGAAGGGCACACTGGCCGTGTCCTGGCATAGCTGATTGGTTACCGCCAAAAGCAGCGCGGAGGTCGCGGTCGGCAGGGCCAGCCAGAGAAACCAGCGAAGGGATGAGGGCACGGCATCGGACAGCTTAGCCCCGCCGTCCACCTCGGGGGTGGCGGCGATACTGCCGTTCAGTGCCATGCTCCGGTACTCGAACGCCAGCCAGCCGCACGCCAGCACGAAGAGTCTGAAGGCCCCCGACCAGCCGTCCGTTTGTTGGCTGAGTTTAAAATACGGTTCGAAGAAGAAAGGATAACTCAGGAGGGCAAACAACGACGCCAAGTTGGAAAGCGCGTATAAAGGGTAGGGGGAGCGGTCCGGACAGATCCGAACAAACCAGGCCTGTAATAGCGGACTGGTGGCCGCCAGCACGAAAAAGGGCAGTCCGACACTGCTTAACAACAACAGCAAGATCTTAAACGCCGGATCGCCGCTGTTCTCCGGCTTCCAGGTCTCGGCGGGGGTGATGGGCAGCATCAGCAGCGCCAACAGTAACAGGGCGACGTGAACGAATCCCTGATGCGCCGGTTTCAGCCGATAAAGGCTCAAGTGGGCATAGGAATATGCCGCCAGGAGGACCACCTGGAAGAACAGTACGCAGGTCGTCCAAACCGCGGGGCCACCACCGAACCAGGGCAGAATGAATTTGCCGATCAATGGTTCGACCTGAAAAAGAAGATAGGCGCCCGCGAAAATGGCGAAGGCGAAGAACAACCAGCGGAGGTTGCGCTCTTGATGGCGTCCCGTCCTGAGTCGAGCGTCTGGATTGTCGTGCGGGGCGTACGCCGCGTCGCCCGGTGGAACGGGCCGAGAAAACAGGCTTCCGCGCGGAAATAGTCCTTCGGAGTCTCTAGCCATGCATCTTCCCCTCATGCCTGCAAGGCAAGTAACAGGCATCATCTTATTGTTATATTTGGCTTTCTTGTTCTCTTGCGGCAGGCGATAAGCCCGCCCGTCGAGCTCGGTTCAATGTACCATAAACCGACAGGGCGCTTGATCCGAAGGACGACGTCGGGCAGATTTCTCGATGACTACGACTGCGGCGCGTTTCCAGGGGCAAGCGGATGACTTAAACTAGCCCGATTTAACAAACCCTCAAGACTCGATCAAAGGCGACATGGCTAAGAAAACTCCAAATTCGAAAGACAAGCAAGCGCAGCACAAACAGGCTTCACCGGCCAGCAACGAAAGTCGCGTGGAAGCGGCGAAGGGCGCGGCCGGTTCCGGGCCGGACTCAAATGGGCCGGTCGAATCGAAAGCCGCGCCCGGTAAGGGTGGCCCCCCTCAGGGCAGCGTTGCAGCGTCCTCCGACACCTCATCCGCAAAGACCAGCGTTCTCCCGGAGGCGAAAGCCAAGGCGGTTGAGCCCAAGCCGCTAGTTCCGGATTCAGCGCCAGCCTCCGCACAAACCGCTCCCGCTAAGATTGTTGCCTCCGAGCCCGTGCAACCCGCAGTGGAAAAGGCCAAGATCGGGGAGCTTGCCAGCGGGCCGGCGCCTTCGACCCAGAAAGGTGCTAAAGACAAGGCCGAAAAACCGCCTGTCGCGCAACCGGTGAAGGCGGCCAGCGTGTCCGAACCTGCGAGCGCGCCCAAGAAACCAGCCGCGGGCATCGAAAGTCCGCGCGGGGATGCCAAGCCCGCCCGTCCGCCGAGCTTTCCCACTGAGGCGGAGTTCATGGCGAACCTGCCCCCGCTGCCGACCGAGGAGGTCATCGACGAAAGCCAAGAGGCCGAATTTCTGCAGGCGGTGGAGGCGGAATTCAAGGATCTGCCGACCGTGGAGGAAGCCGCCCCGGCGCCGGCATGGGAAACCGTCGAGGTCGTCGAGCCGGAGCCAGCCCCCGAGCCTCAGCCGAATCATGTGCCCCCGGCCTACGTGATTCCTTCCATGTACATCGTGCAGATCACGCCTGAATTGGCGCCGGTCGCAAAAGTGGGCGGCCTCGCCGATGTGGTATTCGGCCTGAGCAGCGAGCTGGAAATTCGCGGCAATCATGTCGAGATCATCCTGCCCAAATACGATTGCCTACGCTACGACCATATCTGGGGGTTGTGCGAAACGTATAGTGACCTGTGGGTGCCCTGGTACGGAGGAGCGATCCATTGCACGGTGTTCTTCGGCTTCGTACACGGGCGCAAATGCTTTTTCATCGAGCCCCATTCCGCCGACAATTTTTTCAACCGGGGCGGCATCTACGGGTTCAACGACGATGTCATGCGCTTCGCCTTTTTCAGCCGTGCAGCCATGGAATTTCTGTGGAAAGCCGGCAAGCAGCCGGAAATCATCCATTGTCACGATTGGCAGACGGCGCTGGTGCCGGTGTTCCTTTTCGAAATCTATCAACATCTGGGTATGCGGCATCCCAGAACGTGCTTCACCATCCACAATTTCAAGCACCAGGGGGTGACGGGCGCGCAGCTGCTCAACGCCACCGCGCTGCACCGGCCCGAGTACTATTTCCACTACGACCGCATGCGCGACAATCACAATCCCCATGCGCTCAACATGATGAAGGCCGGGGTGGTGTATTCCAATTTCGTCACCACCGTTTCCCCTCGCCATGCCATGGAGGCGAAGGATCAGGGCCAGGGTTTCGGACTGGAGCCGACCCTGCACATTCATCACCTGAAATACGGTGGCGTGGTGAACGGCATCGATTACGAGTTCTGGAATCCGGAAATCGACCGCTATATTCCCTTCCACTACACCGTCGACAACCTCGACGAAAAGTACAAGAACAAGAAAGCGCTGCGCGATCGGCTTTGGATCGCCGACAATGAAAAACCCGTCGTCGCCTTCGTCGGCCGGCTCGATCCGCAGAAGGGGCTGGAGCTGATCCGTCACGCAATCTTTTACACCTTGCAGCGGGGTGGGCAATTCGTGCTGCTCGGGTCCAGCCCGGATGGGCAGATCAACAATTATTTCTGGAGCCTGAAGCATCAGTTCAACGAGCATCCGGACTGCCATATCGAAATCGGCTTCAACGAGGAACTCTCTCACCTGATTTACGCGGGCGCGGACATGATGATCGTCCCTAGCCGTTTCGAACCCTGCGGCCTGGCCCAGCTCATCGCCATGCGCTATGGCACCGTTCCCATAGTCCGGGAAATCGGCGGGCTGGCAGACACCGTGGTCGACAAGGACTATTCCCCCAAGCCATTGCACGAGCGCAACGGCTACGTGTTCAGGGATTACGACGGTAAGGGGCTGGAGTTCGCGCTGGGCCGGGCGATCAGTTGCTATTACGAGTATCCCGAACATTTCCGGGAACTGATGAAAAACGCCATGCGCTCAGATTATTCCTGGAAAAATCCTGGGCAGGACTACCTCAACATCTACGATTACATTCGGGACAAATAGGCCTTCGGCGGGTGACGTCCTTCGGCTTCGCTAACGCTACGCTCAGGAATAACCCTCCCTCCGATGGCTAGGACAGGATTTTTGCATGCGCATTTACAATCTTTTCCCGCTGCTCGCGGGGCCGTTCAAAAACTGGCAACCGCACTTGGTGCGGGCGGCGGAGATGGGGTTTAACTGGATTTTCGTCAACCCGATTCAGAAGCTCGGGCGCTCCGGCAGCCTTTATTCGATCAGGGATTATTTCCAGATCAACCCGGCCTTTTGCGCGCGCGGTTCCATCTCGCCCGAGGAGCAGGTCCGCACGGTGGTCGCCGAGGCCGAGCACTTGGGTTTGGGGATGATGATCGATCTGGTCATCAACCACTGCGCCTACGATTCGGAATTGCTCAAACAGCATCCCGAGTGGTTCGTGAAAGAAGCCGGGCACATCGCCCATCCCTATTGCATGCATGACGGCGAAAAAGTCGTATGGCGCGACCTCGCCCAGTTCGATCACCACCACTCGCAGGACGCCGAGGGTTTGTATCTTTATTGCCGGGAGATCGTGAGTTATCTGATCGGGCTCGGTTTCAAGGGTTTTCGCTGCGATGCAGCCTATCAAATTCCAGGCGCTTTCTGGCATCGGCTGATCGAGGAGACCAAGCGCAACCATCCCGATGTGGTGTTCATCGCCGAAACACTCGGTTGCTCCGCCGATCAGACGCGCCAAACTGCCCAGGCGGGTTTCGACGCCATCTTCAACAGCTCCAAGTGGTGGGATTTCGAAAGCCCCTGGCTGCTCGAGCAATATCATCTGACCCGGTCTACGGCGCCTTCGATCGGCTTTCCCGAGAGTCATGACACCCCGAGGCTCTATGCGGAGTCTCACCGGAACCTGGATGCCATGAAGCAGCGTTATCTGTTCGCGGCCCTGTTTTCGTCAGGGGTGATGATGCCGATGGGCTTCGAGTTCGGCTTCGAGAAGCCGTTGCATGTGGTCGAAACCAAACCGGCCGACTGGGAAAACACCGGTGTCGATCTCACCGTCTTTATCCGTGAGGTCAACCACATCAAGAGACACCATCGGGTTTTTCAGGAGGAGAGCATTACCCAGGTTTGGTCGCATCCCAATCCGGCCGTCCTGATTCTTTGGAAGGCCGTCATCGGGAGTGCCTCCGAGGCTCTGATCATCCTGAACAAGGATACCTGGAACCGCCAGCATTGCCACGTCGAAGATCTCTACCATTATGTCCAAAGCCCGCCGCCGCTGGTCGACGTGTCGCCGCAGTGGCCCATGGAACATCTGCCGACGCCTTTCGATTATGAGCTGATGCCCGGAATGGGGCGGGTGTTGGTGACGGGAAAGGGCCTGGTCTGAGAATGGCCTCCATCGGCGCCAGCTCAAAGGCGCGCTCGGCCAAACGAACGGGCGGCCTTAGCCGCCCCCGTTGCGCTGTTCCAGCTTCGGAAGCGATTCTTCCTTTCCGCCGCCGAATAGTCTCGCCAGCGTTCCGAATACCTTCTTGATTCCCCGCCATAGCTTCGGCAGCAGCCAAATCATCAGTAACACAAACACGATCAAAAAGCCGATGAACAGGACGGGATGGTGCAGCGACGCCCACACGCCGGCGATGACGGCGATGTCCTCGGCAATGGACGCAGTCCAGTTGCTGAATGGCTCCGGCGAAGTGTTGATGAGAACCCGGGTTCCCGCCTTGGTGGCGTGAGTGCCGGCGGCAAGCCCGCCGCCGAGGATGGCGGCGGTGATTTCCGCCGCCGGGCTGAGCTCCCCGATGGCGCCTGCCGCCAACATCGCGCCGGCGGGAATCCGGATGAAGGTGTGAATCGCGTCCCAGCCGGTGTCCACGCCCGGCGTCTTGTCTGCGAAAAACTCCACGCAATACATCAACCCCGCCGCGCCGATCACCAAAGGATGAGTCAACACTTCCAGGCCGGGGGGCAGGGTGATGTCGCCGGTGGTGCCCAGAATGCCCAAAGTCAGCAAAGTGGCATAGAGGTTGATGCCGCTGGCCCAGGCCACGCCCATCGTGAGCGCAAGGGTCTGGGAGATGTGGTTGAGGGTTTCCATCGGTTATTCCCCGTGTCTTGAACGGTACTGCAAGCGTATCACGGCGCCATCGCCGCTGACCATCGAAAGACCGGAGGATGCCGTTACACAACCTCCGCCCGACTATTACCTTGATAACCGAATCTTGGCCGAACTGTGGCCAAAAGCGGATCATATCAGCCAAGAAATTTTGTACAGGACGGTACGAACACGAAATCAAAAAACAAGACGACGTAATCGCCTAACTCCAAGCGCTTTATTAATGGGCGACGGAGATCGAGCGAGCCCGTTAACACCTGACAAAATTACTATGTTGAATTTTCCCCCAATTGGCGTACAAATCGGATCGAATTAAACCTATCGAGAGATAGGCACAGAGATTTATGGGTACAAAGACTCCGGGAAGTCGGGCTGCCGAGTGTTACCCTGTTACCTATACGCAGTGAGGTTCAGTTTTTCTGTTCTTGAGGAAATAAAGGAGGGTGCTTTGCTGGCAAGATTGGCTTTTAAACATAGGTAATATCCCCTTAGCTCCAGTGATCAGGATTCTGAGTAGTTCCTTGGATGCGTGATCGAGGTGTACTCAAAAGGCGCTGTATCAACCGGAGCGGAAGGGATTGCGAGTTGAAACATAAGGAGAAGAGCCATGGTTATTTATAAGCGAGCTTCAAATGTGAAGCATTGGAACAAGATCGTAGTTATGATCGCGGCCTTATTGGGTCTTAAGGTCGACGAAAAATCCATCATGCACCAAAAAGCCAGGAGGCCGTCGTTCCTGTGCCTCTTGCTCGCCCTATCGCTCTCGGCCTTTTCCGCCGAAGTGCTGGCAGTAAAGCCATTGAGCCGCATTGTGGTTTTCGGCACCAGCATATCCGATCCCGGAAATATGTTCTTCATCTTGAAAACCGACCCTGGCATTTTCTGTGACGTGGTCACGCCTCCAACGACGAATTCTCCACCCTATAAATTGCTGGATCCGCTGCGAATCCCCGACAGGCCCTATTCCATAGATGGACATCACTTTTCTAATGGTCCCACCTGGATAGAGCAAGCTGGCGATCGGTTGGGCCTTGATGACAGCGTCGGTCCCGCTTTCCGCAATCACCATGACAAGTACGTTCACACAAGCAACTACGCAGTCAGCGGTGCCCGTGCGTGGAATGCCGACTATCCCTGCAGAGTCAACCTTCAGGATCAACTGGACGCATTCAAAGCCGACTTCGGAGGGAAAGCTCCGAGCAATGCGTTGTACGTAATCGAATTTGGTGCCAATGATATTCGCGACGCCCTTGACAGGGGTGACCCCACCCTGATCTCCGATGCGGTAGAAGCCATCTATGATGCCGTCCATGAACTCTACCTCATGGGGGCCAGGAAGTTTGTCTTTGCGACGGCGCCGAACATAGGAAGAACCTGGGCCTTGCAAGCATTGGACAAGTATGAGCAGCCCGGCGTGGCGGCCTTAGGCGAAGGTTTGTCTCAAGCTTTTAATGCCGGTCTTGCCGCGGTGGTCGCTGAGGTCAAAAAGTTACCCGGCGTAAACAGCGTGAAGACTTTGGATGTCTTTGGGACCTTCAACCGGATACTAAATCACCCGCAAGCTTTCCATCTATCCAACGTGACGGATACCTGTGTGACCCCGCTCATTGAACCCTACGATTGTAAGAAGCCTGACCGGTATTTCTTCTGGGACGGGATTCACCCGACCAAGGCTGTACATGCCATATTTGCTAACCAAGCGATTACCCTGATACTCGGAGGTAAGCAAGGCCATTATCACTGATGATTGGCAATGGTCAGCGTTCGGAGCCGTCGCTGCCTTGTTCTTTGGAGCGCAAGTCGTTTCCCAGAACCGCAACGGCTCCCATTTTTCCCGCATCATTGACCTTGCGATTTAAGATGTTTATGTCGGGTACTCGACCCGAGGATCTTTGAATTACGTTTTCACCCGCTCAGTCATTGAAGAAGTCGAGCGCCAGTGGTTCAATGGATTGGCGCGTTTGCGACTCTCGGTCTTGGGTCGAATGCGGCATCGTGTTTAACGAAAAATCCGTATGTGCTTGAAATGTCCCTAGTCACCCGATTCCACCATGCTTCCCTCATCGTATCAGACCTGGATGCTGCCCGTGCCTTCTACGAGGGTATCCTGGGTTTGCAGGTAAGTCCCTTGCGCCCGCCGATGGACTTCGACGGCATCTGGTATGAAATCGGGGAACAGCAGATCCACCTGCTGGTGCAGCCGAATCCCGACGCCGGTGTACAGCGCCCCGAACATGGCGGCCGGGATCGGCATATCGCGCTCTGCGTGAATGACCTTGACGAGTTGGCCGGCAGGTTGGAAAGAGCCGGGATCACTTATACGCGCAGCCGCTCCGGACGGCGGGCCCTGTTCTGCCGGGATCCGGAGGGCAACGCCCTGGAATTGATCGGTTGATGGCAAGGCTGGGTGCGCATTGCGCACCCAGCGTTCTTTATCGAAGTTCTTGCCCGATCCGCACTGCGTAAGTCTTTCCGTTCTCCGCCGCTG
>DATIXD010000340.1:0-3435 GCA_035518875.1 Methylococcaceae bacterium
GGCGCTGGCGAAGCCGCTGGGCGGGTACATGGCGCGCGTCTATCAGGGCGAGTCGGTGGGCTTAAACCGTCTGCTGGCGCCGATCGAGGGTTTGATCTACCGCGTCAGCGGCGTCAATCCGAAAAAGGAGATGCGCTGGACGGACTACGCCATCGCTTTGTTGGTTTTCAACCTGTTCGGCACTTTGGCGGTTTATCTATTGCAGCGACTGCAAGGCGTGTTGCCCTTTAACCCCCAGGATCTTCCGGGTGTCAGCCCGGACTCGTCGTTCAATACGGCGACCAGTTTCGCCACCAACACCAACTGGCAGGGTTACAGCGGCGAAGTCACGCTGAGTTATCTAACCCAGATGCTCGGGCTCACGGTACAGAACTTCGTTTCCGCCGCGACCGGCATGGCGACCCTGGTGGCCCTGATCCGCGGGTTTACCCGACGCAATGCAACATCCATCGGTAATTTCTGGGTGGACCTTACCCGCAGCACCCTTTACATTCTGATGCCCCTCGCCCTGATTCTGTCTTTAATACTGGTCAGCCAAGGCGTGGTGCAGACGTTCAGTCCCTATCAGAGCGTGCCGCTCGCCGAGTCGGTCAGCTACGAGCAACCCCAGACGGGCGAAGACGGGCAGCCGCTGAAGGATGCCGGCGGCAACCCGGTGACCCAGAAAGTCGAAGTCAAGGAGCAAACGCTGGCCGTGGGTCCTGCGGCTTCACAGATCGCCATCAAGCAACTGGGTACCAACGGTGGCGGCTTTTTCAACGTGAACTCGTCGCACCCCTTCGAAAATGCGACACCCTTGTCCAATTTCTTCGAGATGCTGGCCATCCTCCTGATCGGCGCGGCGCTGTGCTACACCTTCGGCAAGATGGTGGGAGACACCCGCCAGGGTTGGGCGATCCTAGCGGCCATGACCGTGATCTTCGTCCCCCTGATCTTCGTCACGGTGCCGGCGGAACAAAGCGGCAATCCGGCCTTGAGTGCGCTAGGCGTCGATCAGACGGCATCGAGCCTGCAGGCCGGCGGCAATATGGAAGGCAAGGAGACTCGGTTCGGCATTACCAATTCGGCCTTGTGGGCGGTTGCCACCACGTCGGCATCGAACGGTTCGGTCAATTCCATGCACGATTCCTTCACCCCCATCGGCGGCATGATTCCCATGTGGCTGATGCAGCTGGGTGAAGTCGTTTACGGCGGCGTGGGCTCGGGGCTCTACGGCATGCTGATGTTCGCGCTCGTCGCGGTGTTCGTGGCGGGGCTGATGATCGGTCGCACCCCGGAATACCTCGGCAAGAAGATCGAGGCGTACGAGATGAAGATGGCCGCAATCGCCATCTTGATTCCGCCCCTGGTCGTGCTCGTGGGTACGGCCGTCGCGGTTCTGGTAGAGCCGGCCAAGGCGTCGGTTGCCAATCCGGGCGCCCACGGCTTCAGCGAAATCCTCTACGCCTTTTCCTCGGCGGGCAATAACAACGGCAGCGCGTTTGCCGGGCTGTCGGCGAACACGCCCTTCTATAACACGGCACTCGGCCTGGCCATGCTGTTCTCGCGCTTCTGGCTGGCGGTCCCCGTTTTGGCCATTGCCGGGTCGTTGGCGGCGAAGAAAATCGTACCGGCCGGTGCCGGCACCCTACCGACCCACACGCCCTTGTTCGTAGTGCTCCTTGTCGGAACGGTTGTCATCGTCGGCGCTCTGGCGTTCTTCCCCGTGCTGGCCTTGGGACCGGTTGTCGAGCAGTTACAGATGCTCGGCGTACATTAATTTCCATTTGAGAGATGAGTATGAGCAACAAACACACTACCCTTGTGGGCTCTGAAATTCGGCACCATGAAGTGACAAAACCGCATGCCGGCTTGCTTGGACCTGGAATCTTCCAACAAGCGCTGATCGATACGTTTCGGAAACTGGCTCCCCAGATTCAGTGGAAAAATCCGGTGATGTTCGTCGTGTACATCGGAGCCATTCTGACGACGGTGCTGGGGATCCAGGCTCTGGGGGGAGAAGGCGAGGCGCCGGCTGGATTCATCTTCCATGTCTCGCTCTGGCTGTGGTTCACCGTGTTGTTTGCGAACTTCGCCGAAGCGGTGGCCGAAGGACGCAGCAAGGCCCAGGCAGCGTTTCTGCGCAGCGCCAAGCGGGACATCATGGCGAAAAAGCTGGATGATGCCCACATGCGCAACTACTACTCGAAGGTGACGGGAGCCAGCCTGCGCCGGGGTGATGTAGTCCTGGTCGAGGCAGGCGATTTCATCCCCGGCGACGGCGAGGTCATCGAGGGTGTCGCGTCGGTGGATGAAAGCGCGATCACCGGTGAAAGTGCACCCGTCATTCGCGAGTCGGGGGGAGACTTCAGTTCGGTGACCGGCGGCACGCGCGTGCTGTCGGACTGGCTGGTGGTGCGCATCACCGTCAATCCGGGCGAGACCTTCCTGGACCGCATGATCGCCATGGTGGAAAGCGCCAAGCGGCAAAAGACCCCCAACGAGATTGCCCTCACTATCCTCCTGGTTGCGTTTACGCTGATTTTTCTCAAAACGACAGCCACCCTGCTGCCGTTTTCCCTCTATAGCGTCGAGGTTGCGAAGGTTGGACAACCGATTACCATCACGGTTTTGGTGGCACTGCTGGTCTGTCTCATTCCGACCACCATCGGCGGATTGCTTTCCGCGATCGGCGTTGCCGGAATCGGACGCATGTTGCAGAAAAACGTAATCGCCACCTCCGGACGCGCCGTGGAGGCCGCTGGAGACGTGGACGTCCTCCTGCTCGACAAGACCGGCACCATCACCCTCGGCAATCGTCAAGCCTCGGCCTTCATTCCGGGCAAAGGCATTTCCGACAAAGAGCTTGCCGACGCCGCGCAATTGGCTTCACTCGCCGACGAAACCCCGGAAGGTCGCAGCATCGTCATCCTGGCGAAGCAGAAGTTCGGTTTCCGGGAGCGAGACATTCATTCTTTGGGCGCCACATTCGTTCATTTCAGCGCCCAGACCCGGATGAGCGGCGTCAATATCGAAGGGCGCCAGATCCGCAAGGGGGCAGCGGACGCCATCCGCGGCCATGTTGAAGGCCTCGGGGGTAAGTTTCCGCAGGAAATGCAGAAAATGGTCGACGATGTCGCGCGCCGCGGCAGCACGCCGCTGGTGGTGGCGGAAGGGAAACAGGCCCTGGGCGTCATCGAGCTCAAAGACATCGTCAAAGGCGGCATCAAGGAGCGCTTCGCGGAGCTCCGTCAGATGGGCATCAAGACCATCATGATCACCGGCGACAACCGCCTGACCGCCGCTGCCATCGCGGCGGAAGCGGGAGTCGACGACTTTCTCGCGGAGGCCACGCCGGAAACCAAGCTCAAGCTGATTCGGGGGCATCAGGCCGACGGCCGCTTGGTCGCGATGACCGGCGACGGCACCAATGACGCTCCGGCCCTGGCTCAGGCT
>DATIXD010000341.1:0-6915 GCA_035518875.1 Methylococcaceae bacterium
CCATCGATGTGAAGGGGCTTCACGTCCTGGACAGGTAGTTTGCCAATCGTGCGGCGGATGTGTTTCTCGATCCGCCCGTTTAGGATGTGATGGTTCTTAATCTTGCCTTCGATCATCCGCTGGAAATACTCGTCGGCCAATTGCCCCACGGTGCGGGCATTCTTGGCTTCCTCGATCTTGGCGAGTGACATGGCCTTGCGTTCTTGCTTCTCGCCGGCCGGGTCGCGGCCCAGGGCGACTTGTGCGCGTAGCTCCTTGACCGTCTTTCTGGCATCGGCCAGCCCCAAGGCGTCATAGTTCCCGATGCTCATGACTCGGGGCTTGCCGGCAAGCTTGTAGCGGAAACGCCAGAAAGGCTTGGCGTATTTTTCAGGCCAGCATAAATAAAGGCCGTCGCCGTCCGACACAGCGCCGAACCGATCCCCGGCCTTGATTAGCGCCCTGATCTTAAGGTCTGTCAGCTTTGCCATTTCGATGCTCCCGCAAATTAAGTACACCGGTAAGTACACCCTAATTATGGGATTGCTTGAGACAATATGCAATGGCAGGAAATAAAAAAGCCCCGATTGACGGGGCTTCTGTGTGGTCATTGGGTTGGTGTGAAATCACCTGAGAGGTAACTCGATGTTCCTGAACAAGGCATCGAATTCCCGCTGCTCTCGAATGGCAATGGCCTGCTCGATCAGTTCCCGGGTGAGATGCGGGGCGAACAGCCGGATGAAATCGAAGATGAAGCCGCGGATGAACATGTCCCGTCTGAGGCCGATCTTGGTGATGCTGCGACCGAACAAATGACTGGCGTCCAGCGCGATCAAATCACTGTCGGCGACCGGGTCGTAAGCCATCCTGGCCACGATGCCGACGCCCAAACCGAGTTTCACGTAGGTCTTGATCACGTCGGCGTCGACGGCGGTCAACGCCACCTGGGGATGGAGATGATGCTTCTCGAAAGCCTGGTCGAGTTGGGAGCGGCCGGTGAAGCCGAAAACATAAGTCACGATCGGATAGGCGGCCACGTCCTCCAGGGTGATCTCCTGCTGTTCAGCGAGTGGATGTCCGGGCTGAACCAGGATGCATCGGTTCCATTCGTAGCAGGGCAACATCACCAGGTTTTCAAAAAACTCCATCCCTTCCGTGGCGATGGCCATGTCGACGATGCCCCGCGAGGCGAGTTCGGCGATCTGCATCGGCGTGCCCTGGTGCATGTTCAATTTGATGCCCGGATAACGGCGCATGAATTCCTTCACCACATCGGGCAGCGCGTAGCGCGCCTGGGTGTGGGTGGTGGCGATCGATAGGGAACCGATCTTGTTGTCCTTGTGTTCTTGGGCGATGTGCTTGATGTCCTGGACTTTGCCGAGAATTGCCCCAGCCAGGGCGACGATCTGCTTGCCGGCGGCAGTGATCTCGGTCAGGTGCTTGCCGTTGCGGGCGAAAATCGGCGTCCCCAGTTCATCCTCCAACAGCCTGACTTGCTTGCTGATGCCCGGTTGGGAAGTGTAGAGGCTATCCGCCGTCGCGGAAACGTTGAGTTCGTGCTGAGAGATTTCCCAGATATAGCGCAGTTGCTGCAATTTCATGGCGGTTTGGGAGATGCGGTTCGGGGCAGTCTGGCCGGAGTACGATGAGCCGGGCCTTCAAGATTATACCGTCCGCGCTGAAAGCGCAGAAATCGGCGGGGTTGGAGGGGGCTGATCAGGAAAGACTTGAACTAGGGAGAAGTGGGTCAGTGCGACCAGGCAATGGTTCCGAGCGATCGTCCGGAAGGGCGAGTCTTAGTTCCGCATCGATCCTCCCGCCCTGGGAGGGACGCATTGCATACGGCTCAACTGGTGAACTTTATCTTTCCAGGTACTGAAGCTTGTTCGGTTTGCCGTTCCATTCGTCTGCGGCTTCCAATCCTGGTTTGACTTCAGTGATGGCGGGCCAGACTTTCGCGAGTTCGGCGTTCAATTGAATGAATTGCTCCTGATCCGCTGGCACTTCGTCCTCGGAATAGATCGCATGCGCAGGGCATTCGGGTTCGCAGAGCGTGCAATCGATGCATTCATCGGGATCGATCACGAGAAAATTGGGGCCTTCACGAAAACAGTCGACGGGGCAAACGTCCACACAGTCGGTGAATTTGCACTTGATGCAATTCTCGGTTACAACGAAAGTCATCTTAAATGTCCTGTAGGGTCAAGGTCATTCAGCGGGCACGCGGGCTCGCATGACTGCTGGGTGCGAAGAGACGACAGTTTCGACGCTGTCCGAATGTAAGACATGCCCTGCCGTGTTTCGGTTCATACGGCGGGCATTTTACATGCTCATCGGGCAATTCCAAAATGCCGCAAGCGTTCCTATCGGGGCGGCAGTGTCAACGAGGGTCTGAGCTCGCTCGGGCGTTGGCCAGCCAGGCTTGCCATTCCGCAAACAGATTGGCGTCGGTCGCGGCCACCGCCGAACGGGATTGCAGGGCGGGGGCGAAAATTGGTTTCCCCTCCAGGGTTTCTGCGCAGCCGCCGGCCTCCGTCAGGATCAACGCGCCTGCCGCATAATCCCAAAGTTTCTGCCGGCCGTGCAAATAGACCTGAAAGCGGTTGGCAGCCAGCCAGCACCACTCCAGCGCGACCGAGCCGAAATTCCGCTGCGAGCTGTAAGGCGGGCTGGCTGCCAGCGCTGCGGCTAGTTCCGGAATGCGCTTGAAATCAACCACCGCCATGCTGCGACGGAGCGGTAACCCGACCGGTCGGCAGCGCAGCGGCTGGTCGTTCAACTTGGCGCCTTTGCCCTTTGCGGCGGTGAAACACTCGTCGCGGATGGGATCGTAAACCACGCCCAGCGTCGGCTGGCGGTCGATCAGCAGGCCCAGCGAAACGCTGAAGAACGGGATGCCAGAGGCGAAATTGCTGGTGCCGTCGAGCGGGTCCAGGCACCAAAGCCCGCGGTCGCCCGCCAGAATCAGTTCACCTTGGTCTTGTTCGGACATTTCCTCCCCCAGCAGCCGATAATCCGGCGCCAACGCCTCCAATTCCCCGACGAGCCGCCGCTGCATGGCGATATCCGCGTCAGTCACGATGCTTCCGTCCCTCTTGAAGCGGCGCTCGGATTCGGCGAAACGCGGCAGAAGCTCCTCGCGGGCGGCGATCTTGACTATTCGAGTAAGCGCGTCGAGCAGGGTTGTCATCGGTGGGGTCGGTGTTGGGAGCGTTTTTTTCTAGTTTACGCGATGCGTGGTAATCCCAGAAGCGGGAGTCTTGTCCATGGCGTTGGGGCCCGCCCGAGCGTGTGACTTTCTGCTGAGTGTCTACACTTACCAATTTGGATCGCCGGTTTTCCGAGTTAGACGTTCTATAACTTAATGATTGAATTAGGAAAAGCTGGGCGGTTCGTTCCCGTCATCCGCCATTCATCGGCTAGTGCGTTCTTAAAGCTTAATCGTGGTAGGTTCAAACAAACTTCTTAAATACGGCTCGTCGTTCTGCCTGTTGCTATGGAGTGCCGCGTGCCATCCCGCAGCTGATCCGACCGACACGTTCCAACCGTTCGTCTCGGAAACCGCTGTCTACGACGATAACTTGTTTCGCCTCCCCGGCAATGTCGATCCTGGCGCCGTTCTTCCCGCGGGAACGAGCAAGAGCGATGTGATAAACCAGCTTTCCGCGGGCGGCACAATCAATTATGCGCTCAGTCGCCAGAAATTCGTCGTTGACCTGCGTGTAGACGATAACCGCTTCGTTCACAATGAGGATTTGAACAATGTATCCACGAACGATCGGGCCACATGGTACTGGGAACTAGGCAGACAGCTATCGGGGGATGGGGGCTACGGCTACAAGCGGTCGCTGGCCCCTTTTACCTATAACCGAACCTTCTCCAAAGACATCATTACAGAAAATAACGCCTTTTTTGATCTTGACTACGCCTGGCATCCCCGCTGGAAGATGACGACCGGCGCGCGCTGGTTGGAAAGTACGCACAGCAACGAAGTCCGCGCGATCCTAAACAGGCAAAGCGCAACCGGACTGATCGGCTTGAACTATACGACGCCGTCGAACAATTCCACCGGGATAGAATACAAGTTCGCCGACGTCGATCTGCCGAACCGACCGCTGAACCCAGCTTTCCGGATCGACAACCACTATCAAGTGCAAACCGTCAGCGCCGTGCTCGCCTGGAATGTCACGGAAAAGACCCGACTGGACGGCCGGTTCGGTTACACGAGCCTTGAGAACCGCCAGTTCACAGACCGCGACTTCAGCGGTGAAACCTGGCACCTGACGCTGGGTTGGGCGCCGACCGTGAAGACGCAATTTAGCCTTGACGGATGGCGGGAGTTGGAGCCCTCACAGCTCGTGAATGCGACCTATGTGGTCTCGGAAGGCGTGAGTTTCTCGCCGATGTGGAGCGCTACCGCAAAACTGGCCGTGGAGGCCAAGATTGCTTATGAAACGCGCGATTACACCGGTGATCCAGGCCTCGGAGCAAGGGGCGGTCAACGCCATGACAAGGTGCTAAGTGGTCAAGTGGCGGTAGTTTACACACCAATACGCAACGCTGAGGTCAGTCTCGCCTACCTGGCCGAGGAACGCGATTCCACCAGCCCGTTTGCGAACTATACCGACAACAGCTTGTTTGCCAGTGCGAAGTTGAAATTCTGACTTCCGGTCTCTGCTTAACATGCGGCGAGGGATTGCCGGTGTTCCTCGCGCGTAATCGGTATTCAAAGTCGAGTCGACCCGATGGGCTGTGGGGTCTTCATCCTCCAGCCGGCAGTAAGCGCCGGTGCAAAGAAGTTAGTACATCGAACCCAATCCGGGTATCATCAAAAAACAAGCACTCCCGAATGCTCTTTCCCAGTTTCGGCGCGGGAAAACGCCGATTCGCCACAAAGCGCCCACCGTCAGGGAGGAGCGCCATCGCCGGTCGCGGTGGACGCCACAATAAAAAGACGAGGAGGTTCTATGCAAGCGCTATTCAACCGTTCACGGCGCCGTTTCCTGTGCCAGGCGGGCGCCGGCGTCCTGGCTTATGCCGGTATACCCGCCTGGTTGCGAGCCATGGAGGGGATGATGACGATGCCGAAGGGAACGCCCAACAAGGCATCGCCCAGCTTCAATCCAGACATCGAACTCGAACTGATCTGCCGTCCAGGCACGGTTTCCATCCTTCCCGGCCAGGCCACCCGAGTGCAGCAGTACGTCGGTCGACTCATGAAGGGCCCGGAACAGAGTCTGACAGAAATCCCTGGTTCCTATTTGGGGCCTCTCATGCGCTTCCAGACGGGTCAAAAAATCCGCATCCATCTGCGCAACGAGTTGGATGAACCCACCATCACCCACTGGCATGGCCTGAACGTGCCGGCATTGATGGACGGCCATCCCATGTATGCGCTCGACAAGGGTGAAACCTTCGTTTACGAATTCGAGATCCGCAACAGGGCAAGCATGATCCTGTATCACCCGCACACCCACGGCATCACGGGCAAGCAGGTTTATCACGGCTTGGCCGGGGGCATACTGCTCGCCGACCCGGAAGAACAGAAGCTGGAACTGCCCGCCGGCGAATACGAAATTCCCATCGTCATCCAGGACCGGCTGTTCGACGAGCAGAACCAGTTGATCTACGTACGCCACATGCACGATCGCATGATCGGCTTTCACGGCGATCGCATCCTGATCAACGGCCGGCCCGATTTCAGCATTGATGTGGCCAGCCGCGCGTACCGCCTGCGCATTCTCAACGGCTCCAACGCGCGCATCTACAAACTGGCCTGGGACGATGGCTCGCACATGGTCGTCATCGGCGTCGACGGCGGCTTGCTGGAAGCGCCGGTGCACAAGCCCTACGTCATGCTGGGCCCCGGCGAACGCATCGATGTGTGGGCGGATTTCACCGGGCGCGCAGTTGGCTCTCAGTTGGTCATGCGCAGTCGTCCCTTCACCGGCGTGTTGCCGGAAATGGCAGAGCGCATGATGGGCGGCGAAATGGGCGGCATGGGCATGATGGGAGGGATGCGCCATGGCGGCGAGGGCAAGGAAGGCGGCCAAGCCATGGGCGGCGGGATGGGCATGATGGGCGGCATGCACGGTGGCGGCGGCATGGGCGGCATGATGGGTCATGGCATGGGGATGATGAGCAACAAACTTCCGCTCGGCAGCGACTATCCCATTTTCACCGTCCGCGTCACCCGCCAGGTGAGCGACAGCCCAAGCCTGCCGACTCGGCTTTCCAAAATCACCCGCTATCAAATCGAGGACACCGCAAACCCCAACAAGCCGGTGCCCCTCGGCATCTCCGAAGCGCCTATGGCCATGCTGCTCAATGGCAGGCCCTATGCGCCCAACGATTTCCTACCGAGCGAACGCATCCCCTTCAATACCCTGCAACTGGTGGAAATCTTCCATGCCCATGGCGGCGAGGGCGGACACGGCAGTGGCTCCGCCGGCGGCGAGTCGGGCGATCATGGCAGCGAGAGCAAACCCTCTGAAGGCGGTGGCATGCAGCACGGCATGATGGGCGGCGGCATGGGGATGGGCATGATGGGGGGCATGCGCCACGACGGCGAGGACAAGCCCCAAGAGGGTGGCCATGGCATGGGGGGCGGCATGGGCATGATGGGAGGTATGGGTATGATGATGTCCATGGCTCATCCCATCCACCTGCACGAGGAGCCTTTTCAGATCATCAGCCGTACCATCGGCGCCCAGGAGGCCGAGGACTACGCCACCGTGCGCGAAGGCTTCATCGACAGCGGCTGGAAGGACACCGTGCTGGTCATGCCTGGCGAAAAGGTGCGCCTCATCAAACCTTACAAGGATTACAAGGGTGTCTTCATGGTGCACTGCCACAACCTGGAGCACGAAGACATGGGCATGATGCGCGAGTTCTTGGTCGAGTGAGCCGAGACGTGATCCTCGTCCCGGCGGGACG
>DATIXD010000342.1:0-5763 GCA_035518875.1 Methylococcaceae bacterium
CAGCGAGGCTAACAAAAGCGCGATCACACTCCTGTTAATCCGCATCCAAAGATTAACAGGTTTCACTACTTCTGTTTTCAGCGACCATCAGCGCAAGCGGTTGACACTGCAGTATTGACATGCCAGTTGTTCAAAAATAGCTTGCTGCAACTGGAAAAACTCAGTGCTGATTTACACCTTTACCTGACCAACGCAGTGGACGAGGTCAGTCAGTTCCAGGCAGTCTTTGCCACGGCGAAGATCAGTGAGCGCTTCCTGCTGCCGGTACTGCAACGACTGATCGATACCTTTCCCTCCGCCATCCAGGGCTTCCACAGCGACAATGGTTCCGAGTACATCAACCGCAACGTCGCCGAGCTCCTCGAGAAACTCCGTATTGAACAAACCAAGTCCCGCACCCGACATACCTGTTCGCAAGCATCTCGGCTACAGCCACATCCGCGGCCGCTTCGCCAAGGCGGTCGATCGCATCACCAGCGGCATCCTCACCGAATACCTCAACTTCCACAGGCCCTGCCACTTCCCGACCGAATCCGTCGGATGTCAAGGGAAAGCGGCGCAAACACTGCCGTTACCAGGACATGATGACTCCGTACGACGCGACTTCCCGCCACAGGTCGGCGCGGTTATCCAGATGGGCGGCGAAGGCGTTGAGTT
This sequence comes from Methylococcaceae bacterium, assembly GCA_035518875.1. Lineage (GTDB taxonomy): Bacteria > Pseudomonadota > Gammaproteobacteria > Methylococcales > Methylococcaceae > DATIXD01. The sequence goes on from DATIXD010000342.1 coordinate 658, forward strand.
CGTTCTGCACGCTGGCGAGTGTGCCGAAGAGCATGAACGAAATCAGCCTGGCGAATGGGAGTTTACGGTTGCGGAGAAAGGCGGTGGGTTTAAGGCGAACCGCGTCGAGCAGTTCTTGGGAGTGAAGGTAGGAAACGAAGGAGCACAAAATGTTCAGGAATTCAAGAGCCCATTGTCATTTATCCTCATAGAATCATGAATTTAGACGAAGAATTCTAGCCGCCGCCCGACTCAATTGGAAGCAGATTTTTTTAAGTTGGGAGGATTGGAGGATGATCCCCTCCAGTGGAGCATGTCATCGGCGGGATGAAGGCTTTCCACTGCCTGCTGACTCATCGGATAAGAAACCACCTGGACGCGCTCTTGAATACTGTTTCTGAATTCCGGAGGGCCTCTGGAACCTGAAAATAGGTTAAATTCATATGCTTATCGAAAGGAGGAACTCTATGGATATCTTTTGCAAAATGGGAGAGATTCTTATCAACTTTATTCAAATGAACCTGAAGCAGGTGATTCAATGAGCAATTTTTTCGTCATAGAGCCAATAAACGGTGTAGATCATGCCATAAATGTTCACGGTAAAACGAGAGACCTTCCTTTGCTACTTGTAATTCATGGTGGTCCTGGTTATGCAATGATAGATCTCTTTCACGATATCATTCCAAAACTCGAGGATGACTTTGTAGTTGTGAATTACGACCAGAGGGGCGCTGGCTTATCCTACAATAAGGATATTGATCCAAAATCGCTTACTCTGTACCAACTTGTTGAAGACGCAGAAGCTATCCGAAGGGTTGTCCTCAAAAAACTTGGATGTCAGCAAAATGAACCTAGCTATGTGCTTGGTCACTCCATGGGAACCATGCTGGGACTCGAACTGGTCAGAAAATACCAGGGCGCATACAAGGCATATTTTGGAGTTGGACAAGTCGTCAACGTTGTTGAAAATGAGCAGGTGATGTACGATTGGGCCCTCACCCAGGCAAAGGAAAGAAATATCAAAAAGGCGATCAAAGAGCTTAACTGCATAGGTAGGCCGACTGTTGACTACAACTACCCATTTCCAGGACAAGGGGGAAAAGGCTGTAATCCAGATAAAATAGATGCTTTTGATGTGACTATGCGCTGGGTTGAAGAGTTTGGGGGGGAGCTCTATGGCAAAGACGGTTCTGAAGAGGTCGATAAGAAGATACTTTCAAGTAAACTCTATAATGGCAAAAAAAGAAACTGGAATAAGGGACTTGAATTCTCTGTGGAAAATCTCTTTAATGATCCGATGGTTGTTTCTTGGAATGCTCGAAGTCAATATATTGACCTTGAGACGCCTATCTACTTGCTTATGGGCAAACACGACTATGATACCCCCGCACCTCTTGCAAAGTGCTATTTTGATTATATCAAGGGAGCTAAAAAACTTATTTGGTTTGAAAAGTCATCTCATTTTCCATTCTATGAAGAAAGGAATAAATTTATCACAGAACTTGTAGCGATAAAAAACGAAATTGAAAGGTCAGCGAAAACGAGAAAATAGGTTACGACGAAGTAGAGGACATCGTCGCGGAACAGTTTGGGCAAGGCGTGGCTTGGAAAACGCTCCGCCTTAGTAAGGTGTAAGCCCAGCCCCCGATTTTTCCGGCGCAGTAAAGTTTCCGGTTTACGATGCTTGGAATGGCCAAATTTGTGTTTATTCGGCTCTGGTTTGGTCGTGATTGACGTCAAAAACTTTCCATTTTTGGAACCAATTATGGAACATTTTGGCGAGAAACAAGCGAAAACTGGCCTCACGGAATTTTCTGGGGTTTGGCTTACACCCACTTACAAGGATTCACTCATGTGGACAGGGGGCAGCAATTCGCAAGCACATGCTTGGCAGGCCCGACTTGGGGGGCCACACCCTTCACAATTTTATCCCCTGGATGCCATTGCGCCTTTTGTCCAAGGCCAACCTGGCCTGGTGGATGACGATGGAAAGGATGTTTAGCCGGTCAGCGTCCAAGGCTCTGCCCCCGCCCTGGCCTAAAGACTTGGCGACTATTCCATCGATCTCATCTTCGAGCCGGTCCAGGGTTCCCAGGTCAGCGTTCCTCCCCTCGCGCATGATGGTGATGAGCCTGTCGATGTCGTTTTGCCCCCCGTTGGAGGAAGTGGATTTCCATGCGCCCAGCAACCAGGCGAAGCCAGAGCCTAAAAACCCCAGGATGATGGAGGCCAGCCAGAAGATGTTCGTGGCGCTGTCCAACAAGGATTCCTGTTCCCCGTTGAAAAACGCCGCCGCGCCGGGGTGGATGGGCAGCCCGCTGCCGTCTTCGCTGTCCGGCGCCTCTATCTGCATGGCAAGGGGCGAGCTTGACATGAGCCTGGCCTTGGCCAGCGACAACATGCGGGCGATTTCTCCTGCGACAAAATCGGGCATGGAATGCTTGCCCACCAAGCGGTAGGTGACGGCCAGTGTGCCTAGCGCTTCCTCTGGCTTTGGCGACGCCCCCCCGAAAGCGCCCTCCTCGATTTCGTTGGGCTCGGTGCCCGGGATTGTCTTGGCGATGGCCTCCGCCTGCTTGTCGCCTATCAACTCCGGCGACGCTTTTGTTGCATGGGTGATGGCGGCAATCACCCTGGCAATGTGGCCCGGCCCGGCAGGACCCAAAGCCAAAACGCCGGCGACTTGTTTTTTGCTGACCGCCGTGCCAACCTCGTCCGCAGACAGGAACACCCGAGCCACCCTGGGCGGGGAGATGTTGTAGAAGTTCAAGATCGCATTCAGCAGGCGCTCCAAACCCTCGTCTTGCTCCGGCAATGCGCCTTTTAGCAGGCCGACCTTCTTGCCCGCCAGCCCCTGGATGTTCCTTATGTGTGAGTGTGCGGGCACGATCAAAACCAGGTTGTCGCGGCGGAAGACGGCAATGGTGAGGGCGTTGTTGGGCATCGCAATGTCGCTGCGCACGACAGCAAGATCAGCCTCGCCCTTTTCGATGGCCTTGGCGCTGGCCGCCATGCTTTCGGTCTGTATGCGCTGGAGACGGACATGCGGGCGTTCCTCAGCGAAGACTTGGGTGATGGCGGCCAAAAAAACCGGCCCTCCCTCCATGGTTGGCCCTGTCACGACCTTCAGCGTCCAACGGACAAGGCCCGCGTTCAGCAGCAGCGTGGCAATGCCGCCGATTACAAGGACCGACAGCAAGCCGATAAAAAGGTATCTGGACCAAACAAATCGCATAATCGTCAACCGCTGGATAGACCGCAACATGTGTTAATCAGCACCCAATTTTTCCATTGTCTGCATCGTAATGTAATGTCATTTGGCTCTGGTGCAAATAACGTGGATTGGGGGAAATCGGCATCGTGACTATGGCATTCGCCTATCATCTTTTCAAAGGCCGCCACTTTGGCCGCATCCTCATCACCCGATACCTTGGATAGTACGTCGGCTAACAACTGAGTTACCGGGAGCTGTGGGAGATGATGGCTGAACGCGGCTTGTCGATGGCGCCTTGAGCAGGCATTGGCGTTCGCGCCATTCTGCTCGGATATCCGAGAGCAAGGGCATGCTTTGCAGTCGGCCGTGCCCCAAACCGATTCATCCATTTAGCAGCTCACTCCTATGACACGCCTCTTCGATTCCTTCAGACTCCGCCAATTGAATTTCCGCAACCGCGTCTTCATGGCGCCTATGTGCCAATATGCGGCTCATGACGGCCATCCCGCCGACTGGCATCTGGTCCATTACGGGACCCGGGCCGTGGGCGGGGTTGGATTGGTGATGATCGAGGCCACCGCGGTGACGCCGGGAGGACGGATCACCTCCGGCGACCTCGGTTTCTGGTCGGACGAGCACATCCTGACCTTCGGAAAATTGGCCGAGTTTATCTGCGCGCAAGGCGCGGTGGCGGGCATCTAGCTGGCGCACGCAGGGCGTAAGGCTTCCTGCAGAACTCCGACGATGGGCGGAACTAGACGCACGGCTGCGGGCGTTGCTTCGCGGCGTGGTCAAGGCTTCCACCAGCGGCGAAGCCTTCGAAACCGGCGAGTTGAAGGTCGATTTGGCGCGGCGCAAAGTATTCATGGCCGGCAATGAGATTCGCCTCACGCCTATCGAATTCCGTCTACTCCACTTGCTCATCCGTCATGCCGGATTGGTCGTGACTCATCGCCAATTACTCAAGGAAGTCTGGGGGCCTGATCACGTCCATGACAGCCACTACCTGAGAATTTACATGAGACAACTGCGGCACAAGTTGGAAACCAACCCCGCTAGGCCACGGTATCTGCTCACCAAAGTGGGGGTGGGCTATCGCTTGTCTGGAAAAACGACTAAGGCTGGGGCGTAAATCTTGTTCAAGTGGCAGCTCAGGGGCGTGTTTGGCCACTGTTTTTCCGTTGCTCAACGACCGCTTTACCCAGGTAGCCGACGCTCCCCCATCTACAGCCTACGTCGCATCGTCGGCCTCAACGGTCATTCGTCTTTGTCAATACCGTCTATTCCTGAGCCATTTGCGCTGTGCCGTTTTTATTTACGCTTGGCTCGCCACAACTGAATGTCTTCACCGGTGAAGACCAGCGAAGATACCTGAAAAGACGAGAATCGATCGGATCGCGGCTTGTAGATGAGAAACACTCGCATTGGGGTGGATTTTAAGCCAGCGTCCCCCGAAGACCGGCTAAGCCGGCTTTCTTTTTGACGCTTAAGTATTAAGCGGCTTTTCGAATCGGGCGAACCAACGAGCGCATCTGCTCGATGCGCCCCGCCTTCACATGCCCCAGCGCCATGGCCATCATGATGGCCAGTGCCAGGCCCATCCGAGTCTTCATCTTGGCCTGGCCGCGGATGAAGTGCTGTTCGAACCCGTAGCCGTGGTCGATCCGATTATTGATGCGCTCCAGCGCACTGCGCCGCGCATAGCCACGCTTCCAGGAGGGACTGCCGTACGGGGTGGGGACAAAGATGCGCCGATTCTGTGCGGTGATGTCGATGCGCACAATGCGTCCATACTCGCCCGGGTTGACCTGCCCCGCCGCGTGGCAGTGGGCCTGTCCTTGGCACTGAAGGCCATAGGCCGCCGCCGGACAGCGATATTTCAGGGTATCCCGCCTGGCTTCGAACCCCTGAAA
>DATIXD010000343.1:0-15485 GCA_035518875.1 Methylococcaceae bacterium
CAGGGCGTGATCTCCAGCGGACAGTTGCCTGCATTCAAAAAGGTCTTTCCTTGAACGTACACACTCAAGAAATAGAGTTCGCGCCCGCGGATCTCGGATAGGCAAACAACCTTAACGTCCAGCAGTTCCCCGATCACGCGCGCGACATGGACAAAAATATCCATGGGGTCGCCCGACAAGGTCATGCTGAGCTCATAAAGCTTTTTTAGTCGACTGACTTCCTCTGTGGGTGACATGGCGGGGCTATAAAAGGGGTGGAATCCAACGCGTCATTCATTCAAACAGTGCGCCCCGGCGAGGTGTTGTCAACCGGGCTGGCATGGAGCTAAAGGCAGGTTTGAAATGCCATGAAAGCGGCGCGCGACCGAGCGCAAGTCCATCCGTTCAAGGCCGAGTGCTCGGTGCCAGATTGAAGTCAGGACAAACAAGGGTATCCATTTTAGATAACGCCACCTCGGCCGGTGAAGTGCGTGCGTGTATCATAGTGGACATGAATGAGGATTGGAAACCTCGGTGCCTTGCCCTTACCGGCCGGCGAAGGCGTCCTGAAAGCCGTCTCGCACCCTTTCTGGCCGACACAGGATACATTGCGGCTGAGGACGTGAAGAGCTTCGGAATCGAGGCGGCTTGGGTGAATGGACCCTGGTCATTCCAGGGCGAATACCTGAATAACTTCGTGTCTGGCGACCAGACAAATAGCGTTGGCGGCTTTTACGTTTACAGCAGTTACTTTCTGACCGGCGAGAGCCGTCAGCACGATAGGCGCAAAGGCATATTCGGCCGTTTGAAACCCGAATGAAATTTTTCTTTGGGAGGAGAAGGCTACGGTGCATTGGAAACTGCTGTGAGGTTTTTCCTACCTGGATGTGAACGATGGGTCCGTTCAGGGAGGCATCCTGCGCGGGGTAACGGCAGGCGTGAACCGGTATCTTCATGACCATTCCAAGATCCCCTTCACCTAAGTGTTCAGCCACGCCAGCGGCGGCCCGAGGGAGGGTGATCTCCACGTCTTCGAAACCCGTTTCGAGTTCGATTTTTAGCCCGCATTGGCCCATCGACGAAGCACCGATCAATGATGAACCGTAGATGAACCGTATGTACTTCCCACCGGCATGTTGATTGTCCCCGATTGGCCTGATAACGACCAGACGCTCCAGGCGGTCACGTAAGCTTGCCCGCAGCAATGTCTTCACGTCCCCCGGTCAGAGCTTTCTCGGCAGGTCTGTTCACAGAAACAGCGCCAGATAGCCGGCTACCAGCACGAGTACCGCGGTCACTGCATAGGGGACCGGGTAGCCCACCGCAGGAATCGCGCTGTCCGACTCTTCCTGCGCCGCGCGTAGCGCGGGCGTGGAAAAGCGCGCACCGCACAGCGCGCCTGTCAGCACGGCCGGATTGAGCTTAAGCAGCTTGAGCCCGACGGCCCACGCTACTACCGGCGGCACGAGGCTCGCCACGATGCCTACGGCCAGGATGCTGAGCGCGCCGCCGTTCGCGAACGCCCCGGCGACGTTGGGCGCAGTATTCAGTCCCACGACTGCGATGAACAAGTCCAGCCCCAGGTCTTGAAGCAAGCTGCGCGCACCCTCAGACACCGGACCGCCAAACAATGGGTAGCGCGAACGCAGCGTGCTGATGGCGATGCCCGCCAGCATGACCCCGGCGGGCGTGCCCAGGCTGATGGGTATCCCTCCCACCTGGAAACTCAGATAGCCGATGATGTAACCGAAGGCAAGCCCCAGCGCGAGTGTGAGGATGTCGGACCCCGTCGTGGTGCGCACCACGGACCCGACGTGCTTGCCCATCGCATCGATCCGCGATTTCGGGCCGACTACCCGCGCGACGTCCCCACGCTCGACTCGTGTATTGGGATAAACCGGCAGCAGCTCTCCGGTGCGGGTCAAACTTACCAACTGCACCAGCCGTCCGACTTCATCGGCGTCCGGGAATACCGCATGCCGCAGGCCGTTGACGGCCTCTTTGAGGGTGAGCCCGACCAGGGCCTTGTTGGTCACGATCAGATCGGCCACCTCGAGATCGACGTCGCGGGCCCGCTGGTCTGCCACTTCCGGTCCGATCTTGCTGGATGCTTGCTCGACCAGGCGTTCCATGTCCGCTACCAGGGTGACGATGTCGCCCTTCTGCAGGACCGGATCGGTGTCGAGGTCCACCATCAGCTCCCCACGCAGGAGCTGAAAGATGGGCAGGTCCGCTTTGGCTGCCAGTGCATTCAGCCGCCCACCCACGAGTTGCTCGTTGTTCACGCGATACGCACGCACGTCCACCCCAAGCCTGGGCAGTGTGTGTGCCACGTCTGCGCCCAGCGCAACGGTCTTGTCCGCGCCGCCTCCGTAGCTTTCCTCCGCCGCGCGTGCCGAGGCTTTGGCATCGACGCCGGACAGCCGCGGCAGGTAGCGCACCAGGACTATTATCCCTATGAGGGAGAACAGGTAGTTGATGGCGTAGCCAGCGGCGACGTTGCCGATGACCTCCGCAGGCGTCACCCCTTGCGGCGGGCGATAGGACCCGCTTTCGACGGCACCGGTGGCCGCTCCAATCACCGCCGTGTCCGTCATGCTGCCGGAGATCAGGCCGGTCGCGAAGCCGGGCTGGAGCCCAAGCAGCTTCGCCGACCCGAAGATGATGGCGAAGTTGAGGCACACCACGACCAGCGCGATGGCCACGAACTTGATCCCATCCAGGCGCAGGCCCGCGAAGAACTGCGGTCCGACCTTCAGGCCCACCGCGAACATGAACAGGTTGAGCGCGACCGTGGTGAGCAGCGACGGCACTTCGTACTTGATCCCGTAGCCGAGCCAGGCCCATAGACTGACGAGGATGGCCGCGAGCAGGGTGCCGGCGGTGGAGCCCAGCGAGATGAATGCCAGCTTGCGTCGCCCCACCATGGTCCCCAACGCCAGCGTGAGGAACAGCAGCACGAACGGTTGCGCGCCGAGGAAATGCAGCACGCCCCCGACCCAACCCAGGTCCCAGCGGAATCCAGGTCCCGCCTCTCCGGCCAGCGCTGCAGCCGTGCACAGGCTCGACGCCAATGTCGCCAAGACGCAGCGGGCCGATGCCCGGCCAGCCACCCATCCGTCTGCTCTATCGTTGGTCATGGCGCCTCCAATTGGCCGTTCTGTATTCCGACGGGCATGTTTCAACATTGAGCCGGGACATGCAGCGATACTGCAGGCCGTCGGCAGGTATTAGAAATCATTGGGCGTAATTGTCCATCGCATCTGCAAAAATGCCCTTGGAACGAAAAGCCGTCAAGCGATCAGCGATGTGAGAATTGGACCTCGCAGGGCTGAGACATGACAGCAGAAAATACGCGGGGCACAACATGTCCATGTTCGTTTATCCTCGGCCATGTCCGTCTGTTATCATTTTTCAACGCCGATGCAATTCGGTTGGATGGTACTTCCGCCACGCTACTTGAGGTGCTCTGCCGAGTCCCTGCTTGGAGCGAAGCCGCGTTAATTCACATTCAAAGGCAAAACACTTGGACATGAAGCTAGAGCACCAGGGAAGGGTTTTCATCCGTTGGAAGCTAGGGCGTGCGTTTTTTATGGGCTTGTTGATAGGATTTTCTTCCTCGATTTTCGCTACCGACGGAGCGCTTGTTGGCATCCAAGGCGAACTGGAGCAGTTGCTGGCAGCAGGCCCCGTCAACCAGGCCGGGAAAGGTCGACATGGTTTTACGGCGGAGCAGGTCAATGCGGGAATCCTGCGTTTCTATCGCGATCGGGCATTCCAGCCGATCTGGTTGGCGGCTGGAAAACCGACGCAACGGGCCGCCACGCTGAAGAGCTTTCTCGATTCTTCCGCGGACGCAGGACTGGAACCCGAAGATTACCGGGTGAAGGATCTGGCAAGGCTGTGGGGGCAGACCAACGAGCGCAGTCGCGCCGAACTGGAACTCCTCTTGACCCTTGGATTCGTCCGATACGTCGCGGACAACAACGAGGGGCGGGTCGATATGCGACTGCTCGATCAAAAGCATTTTGCGGATGCCCGGGATGTCAAAGTCGACGTGGCTGCAGTGGTCCGAAGGGGCATTGAGGCACCGGATCTGACGAGCTTTCTCCGGCGCCAGGAGCCTCAGCACCCGTACTATCAGGAATTGAAGAACAGCCTCCAGCACTATCGCGCCATCGCGCAGCGGGGCGGTTGGAAGTCGATACCGCCGGGCCCCACCTTGAAGGTTGGCAACGCCGACCCACGAATCCCCCTCTTACGCCAGCGCCTCGCCGTCACCGGCGATCTTGCGAGCAAGAACTTCTCATCGAGTATGTTCGATCGCGAACTGGAAGCGGCTGTGCGAAATTTTCAAATGCGGCATTATTTGACGCAGGATGGTACGGTCAGCGCAGGTACCCTCGCTGCCATGAATGTACCCATTGAGAAACGCATCAGGCAGATGATCATTAACCTGGAACGGTGGCGCTGGGTTTCGCGCGATTTGTCCGGTAAACAGATCTTCGCCAATATCGCTGGCTTCAACTTGGTCGGCATGCAGGATGGCCACATCGAGTTGATCATGCCCGTGGTCGTGGGAAAGACCTACCACCAGACGCCAGTATTCAACGAGCGGATGACGTACGTTGACTTCAACCCGACTTGGACGGTTCCCCCGTCGATCGCCGCCAACGAGTATCTCCCGGAACTGAGGAAAAATCCTGCTAGCCTGATGCGCAAACATATTCGGATTCTCGAAGGATCCGGGAACAGTGCCTCGGAGGTGAATCCGCAGCGCATCAACTGGAAGCAAGTGACCCCGGCGATGATGGGTCGCTATACCCTCCGTCAGGATCCAGGGCCCTGGAATGCCTTGGGCACGGTCAAATTCATGTTCCCTAACCGGTATAACGTCTACCTGCATGACACGGCTCAGCCTAAGTTCTTTGCTGAACATCAGCGAACGTTCAGCCATGGATGCATTCGGGTGAGCCGGCCCCATGAACTCGCGACTTGGGTACTGGATGGGGAACGTTCCGGTTGGAACCTCGGGCGTGTCAAGGCGACTGTGGCTAGCGGAAAGTCGTCGACCGTTCGACTCGAAAGGCCAATAGCCGTCAACATTCTGTATCGTACGGTGGTGATCGGAGAGGATGAAATCCTCCGCTTCCGCCCCGACGTCTACGGCCGCGACGCCATGCTGGAAAGGGCGATGTTCGGTTCATGAAGTAGTCTCCGACTTCTTTGCCGTTTTCTGAGGCAACGGAACAGTCGGTGGCGTCTTCCCCTGCCGCCTCCGTCTGAATCTTATCCAGTCGCGCCGAAGCCAAGGGCCTTTGCCTGAGTCATTGTTCTCGGCTCGAGACAGGGTCCCCCTCTGCCCTGCCGGTCGCGGCCAATCCCTAGACTAGACTGCCGAGGGTATCCGAGGGGATGATTCTCTGGTCGATGACCGTTCCATCGTGCTTCCTGGCGACCTCTTTGAATTTTCTCACCCAGGGATTTTCGAAGAGGACGATGGTCGCTGAGTGGTCAGGGGGGAGTTTCTCCGCGATTCTCACAATGTCCGTGGCGGAGAGACCGAAGTCCCCTTCTGCGGCTGCCCTGGCCGCAGATTCGGCCTTGGCCCGGGCCACATCAGGGCCGCCGACTCTCAACGCTGCGATCGCAGCGAGCAGCGCATTGATCTCCATCACATCCTCATCTTCCTGAGTCCTGAAGACGTCCCCCCTTTCCATCGCGGATATACTACCTTTTTGTCCTTTCTCAAAAAAATTCCGCGCCGATGATGGCCGTGGCTCAGAAACTGCTGAAAAACGCGCCCATCGTCGAGTTCCCGGCCCAACAACAATAAATAACCCAGGAGATCGAAAAATGAGCAAGCCAAAAATTGCCATCGCCTGCCAGGGCGGGGGAAGTCAAACCGCGTTTACCGCAGGCGTGTTGAAAGCCTTTTTCGACAACAACATTCACCACGAAAAACAGATCGTCGGTTTAACGGGAACCTCGGGGGGCGCTCTGAATGCCGCTCTGGCGTGGTATGGCCTGTTGAAAACCGCCAAGGGCGATACGACGCCGATTGGCAAACGGATCGCCGATTTTTGGGAAGATTTGAAGGCCCAACATCCGCTGGAACTTTTTTTGGACCAAGCCGCGACGGACGCTTTACGCAAGGTCAGCGCGGGAACTTTGCCCATGTTTGAAATCAGCCCCTCTAATCCCTGGATGCAATGGATGCAATCCACCCTGGCCAAATTCCTGCCCCGAGAACGGTTCACCAATTTCAAAGGTCTACTGGAAGACCACATCGGGTTTAATCAAATCGAAAGTCTGCTAAAACCCGACAGTCCGGTTCTGCTCATTGGAGCAGCGAATGTCAAGCAGGGTAACCTGAAAATCTTCTGCTCCAAAAACGGCGAATTCACTGTGGAGGCGATCCTGGCCTCAGCCTGCATCCCCAATATTTTTCCCGCCGTGCAGGTCGGCGAGCATTATTATTGGGATGGCCTGTTTTCCGCCAACCCGCCGGTGGACGAACTCATTCAGTACAGGTTCGTGGGTAAGGATAATATCCCCGAAGAAATCTGGATCATCCTCATCAATCCGATCACGTGTGAAACCGTACCGACCCAGCCCAACGAGATCGTGGACCGGCGCAATCAAATGATCGGCAATGTCTCCGTGCTGCAGGACCTGGAAACCCTTGCGATATTTGAAAGAGTATTGGAGAAGAAGGGATTTTCGGAAGACGTTATGAAAGAGTACGGTTACAGCCTGGATAAGTGGGTCAAGATCCGATTCGTGCACATGTCCAGGGAAGTCCAGGACAGCCTGGACTATCCCAGCAAACTGTCCCGCGAACCTGGCCTCATCCACAAGCTCATGGAAGACGGCGAAAGGCAGGGGCAAAAATTATTGGCGGGCCTTTCCGAGCCAGCGCACACGGTTGAGAAGGCATTGCAAGAATTGAGGAAGGAAAGATGATTTTAATGCCCGGGGATGAAATATCCGGACCGAAGCGTGACGGGGTTTGTAATTCCGTCACTCACGTTTTGTAACCCGTCGCGGCCTTCAAACGTTCCGGTCAGTCCTGTAGGGTGGGCAAAAGTCTCTTTGTTTGCCCACCAGAATTGGAATAATCGATGGACACGATAAAGCCGTGCCCATCGCCGGCGTTTCGCTGCAATGGATGATGGGCGAGGGGGGGAAAGCAAGGCCTTTGCGATGCGTTTGCCGTGACCCGGTCCGACAAGTTCAACAACCGCGTCATGAACGTGTTGTTCGAAACCGGCTACAAGCCAGCTTGCTTTGGTTAGCGCTGGCAAAAGGAACCAGCGGGCTTCTCTCCTTTGCAGTCAGGGAATACGAATCGCCGGGCCCCAGTTTGGAAGAAACTGTGGAGCCATCTCCCATATCGGACCGTTAGCGCTCATCACAACGAATCGGATCATCAAGAGGAGGAAAGCCTTCCACTCAATCGTCGCCGTTCCATGATCAAAAAGCTGACACCACTCAGTGCGGTAACATTCATTCGCCAATCTCAAAGAAGATCCACAATGAACCACCGGCGAATTCGCACTTCGTGGCTTCAAAAAGACCGCAACGGTCTCGCGTTGTTAGGGCTTGGCATTCTGCTCCTGACCGCCTGCACGACCGTCCCAAAAGCGCCGGCCTCGCCGGTGCTGGAAATTAACAGGCACCGGCCTGCGGCAACGTTCCCAAATAAAGCTGCCCCATTGCATCGGCGAACGAGGAAGAACGCGCAGCAGGCCACGACCTCCGTTCGTTCGGCTACCCCGTCGAGCGCGCAGGCAGGTCTTCACGGGGGTCTCGATTGGCGCGGCTGGCAAGGACTGCATTACGAGGGCTCCGCGCAACATCCCCGTGACTGGAAGTGGACCGATGACGAAAAGGAGCCCTCGTTTCCTTCGATTTTTTTGGACCGTCTGACGATGAAAGGGAAATTCGGCGCCCGCGTGGACCTGGACGCGGCGGCTTTCGCGCCCGCCGATGGACTCGGCCCGGTTGCCAACGACGTGCAAGTCCGACGTTGGCGGGTCTACACCACCGGCGATGCCATTGTGGTCGTTCCGTTCTCTTACACGTTGAGCGTCGTCGCTGTCGCCAACAACAATTTTGTGTTGGACGACACTTTTCTGGAGTTCAAACGCATTCCCTATCTTGGCACCTTCAAGGTCGGCGCATTCATCCCGCGGATGGGGCTGGAAACTTCGGCGAGTAGCCGCGAGGCGACCTTCATGGAATGGAGCAGCGCCGTCGAGGCCCTGGGCCCCCGAATCAGTATCGGCGGGCAATTCAGCCGTCCCGTCTTCCGCGAGCGGGCGACCTGGAGCCTCGGCGTTTTCACCCAGAGCCTCGGCGCGGACGTCGGCGATGCGACCAAGAGTTTCGTGCGCGCCATCGGCCGAGCGACCTGGCTGCCGTTTTACGAAGTCCCGGATCCGACATCGGGATCGCAGCGACTGCTCCATGTCGGCCTGAATGCCAACTTTCTACGCTCCGACGACGCCACGATCCGTTACCAAACCCGTCCGGAAAGCCGCATGGCGCCGCTTCTCGCCAACACCGGCGATATCCCTGCCAAGGACATGGGCAGTTATGGCCTGGAGGTCGCCTGGCTGGACGGCCCGTGGTCTTTCCAGGGGGAATATCTCAGCAACTACGTCACTGGCGCGACTGGTCAAAACTTCTATGGCTTCTATGCCTACGGCAGTTATTTCTTTACCGGCGAAAGCCGGCATTATGATACGACGACCGGCTTTTTCGCCCGCCTCAAACCACGCCAGGACTTCTCCTTCAGCGGTAGCGGTCTCGGCGCTGTGGAAGCGGCACTGCGTTTTTCCTATGTCGATCTCAGTGACGGCCCGGTCAAGGGAGGCATACTCCGATCCCTTACGGCGGGGCTCAACTGGTATCTCCACGCCAACTCCAAACTGCGCTTCAACTACGTGTTTGCCAGCGCCAGCGGTGGCCCCGTCGTCGGCGATCTGAACGTATTCGAAACCCGCTTCGAGTTCGACTTTTGACTCGTTTTCACGTTGCTCATCGATCGCTTGACGGCTTTCACCCCAAGCGCAACGTACGGCCCAAATGGGCGAGAAAGCCCACTAAATTTCCTTTCCTTCGTCAACGCGTATCTTCAAGTTTAACTGGTGGACGCACCGGCTTCCGAGTCCTGCGGGGACTCATGACAGCGATCGCGATATAGAGCAAGGTTGGAGAGCCGATGGCTCTGTTCTAACACAGGGATGGGGGGTCAAGACTTGTCGGGAGGCAAAATTATGGGCGTAACGTCATATGACAGCATTCGGATGTCCGCGGCGCTCTGTCTCGTCGTTGTGCTCACGGCGTCGGGATGCGTGACTGCCCCTGTGTATATGATCAAACCGGCGGCTGAGCGCCAGGATTGTGCCCAACCGGCTCCCGACCACGAGATTCTCGTTGGCCTCTCCGTCTCTGGGGGCGGGAGTCGAGCCGCACTTTTTGCGGCCAGCGCCTTCGAGGCGCTGAGTCAACTTCGAGTCGGTCCCGAGCAACGCTCGCTGCTCGAGCAGGTCTCGTACATCTCCAGCGTGTCGGGCGGGAGCTTGGCCTCCGCGTATTACCACGTGAAGAAGCCGCCGCGCGAGGTGCCGATGCTGACGCCGGACGGCCAGATGACCGAGGCGTACAAAGCGTTTTTTGCCGGATTCAAGCAGGCCATGGCGCGCGATTATGAGGGGCCGCTGATCCGGCGGAATATCTTGCGTCTGCGCTGGTTCAATCCGGCCTGGACGGCAGTGTCACTCGGCGAAATCGTCGATGACTTCTACCTCGATGAAATCAGGTTTCGAGATCTCGCACAGCGGCAAGCCCGTGGCGACAGCCCGTATTGGCTGATCAACACCACGCTGTATAACGACGGGCGCCGGCTGGTGTTGAGTACGCTCGACCGCGACTCACTGCGCTACGACTTCATTCGCGATCTCCAGCAACGGCCCGGTTGGGAAAACGTGAGTCCGGAGGCCGACCAGATCCTCCGCGCCCGCTGGGAAGCATTGCAGAGTCGCACGCCCGAGGATCTGAAGCTCGACTTGTGTCAAGTGAAAGTCTCGAGCGCTGTGGCGGGCTCCATGTCCTATCCGCCCATCATCGGACCGATCACGCTGGGCAACGAAGGAGAGGACCAGTACTGGCACGTTGGCGACGGCGGCATGTCCGACAATACCGGAGGCGAGTCCCTGCTCATGGTCTTTTTCAAGAAGCTGCAGGAGCGACGAGCCAAACGCGCCGTGATCCTTGCGCTCGATAGCTCGTACCCGTTCGATGTCGGCGGTAAAACCCTGAACCATCGAAAAGAAGGGTTTTCGCTCTTCGACGATGACTATTCGCGGATGCCGAGCATCATGGAAGAACGCTCTCTGGCGTATCGCGCCCTCTTTTTCAGGGTTGCCCAGCAGCAGGACCTGCTGCCGGGCCCGGCGCAGATTGTGTTGATCGGGCTCCGGCACACGGATGCCCAGTGGAAGGACGATCTGAGCGATCTGCCGCAGTCCTGTCGGGAAGAACGTGTGAACTGGAAATCTCCGATCGACGTCGCCCAGCACCTGGCCGGGGTTGTGACGCGACTCTTTTTGAAATCCGCCTGCGACCGTGATCTGGTTGTCGCCGCAGCCAAGAAAGTGATCGCTCAGCACGAGCGCGCTATCAGGAAGGCACTGGAACCGTGAGCATGCATCGGCGCCTACGGATCATTCCGAGCTGGGCAAGAACAAGCCCGCGCCGTAAGGCGGACTTTATTCCAAGCAGCGACTATCCGGCTCAAGTGCTGGGTGGCGCGGGCACTTATTCGGATCGTCCCACCGTGACGTATCGCCCCTTGGTCGGCGAGCGCTAAATCGGCCGATCCCGGTTTTTACCGGCTGATTGAGCTGATTCGGCAAGTGCAGATGAGCAATGCTATCGGCATGCATCTCGCCAGAATGGATGAGTGGCAGGTGCCCTTTTTGATCATTCGCGGCGAAACGGATGAGGAGATCAGGGTAGCCTCCCAAGAGATGCGGAAACCACTCGGGTTGAATCCGGCAGCGACGGAGTTGCACCAGTTGGGCCTCGTGGAGTCAATCAAATCATGGCAAAATAAAGCCCTCAGAGGTGAAGGCCTTGGCCCGGGCAACGATATCCCTTGAAATGCCGTTGGAATTTTTACTCTTCTTAAAGCTTTTTGTAATCCAAGGTCGATAAATGGAAATAACCGGAAAAAATGTGATCATAACAGGCGGCGCGCGGGGCATGGGCAGGCGTTTTGCCGAGGATTTGAAATGCGCCGGGGCCAAGCCCTATGTGCTGGATGTGCTCCAGGAAAATCTCGATGCCCTGAAGAGCGAGACCGGCATCAGCGGGGATATCGTGGACGTCGGCAACGAGCAGGCCGTGGAGGCGTTCTTCGAGCGCTATGCAGCAGAGCACGGCGCGCCAGACGTGCTGATCAATAATGCCGGCATCACTTCAGATGCGCTTTTCATCAAGCAGAAGGGCGATGAGATCACCAAGTTCCCGTTCAGCAACTGGGAAAAGGTGATCAATGTCAATCTCACCGGCGTTTTTCTCTGCGCGAGGGAGGCGGCTTTCCACATGGTCAGGAACCAGACCGGGGGCGTCATCGTCAACATCTCCTCTATCAGCCGTGCGGGCAATCTGGGCCAGACAAACTATTCCGCCACGAAGTCCGCCGTCGATGCCATGACGGTGACTTGGGGAAAAGAATTGGCGCGATACGGAATAAGGGTCGGCGCGGTGGCCCCTGGGTACATCAACACCGAGATGGTGGCCAAGATCAGACCGGAAGTGCTGGACAAAATTGTCGAGAAGATTCCCGTGGGCCGTTTGGGAGAAATGGACGAAATAGCCCAGGCCGTCCAGTTCATCATCCGCAACGATTTCTTCACGGGCCGGGTGCTCGAAGTGGATGGCGGTATGAGGATATAGCGCGACGGACTCGTGGATAGAAACCATCAAAACGTTTAGATCTTTTAAGACCGAGGTAATCGATGGAAGCCTATATAGTGGGGGGCGTTAGAACGCCGATCGGCAGATTCAGCGGGGCGATGGCTTCGCTGGACGCCATCGAAATCGGCGCTGCGGTCATCCGGGAGCTCGTGGCCAGAGCGGCTATCCAAAAAGGGGAAGTGGACGAAGTGGTCATGGGCAATGTCATCCAGGCCGGCCTGGGACAGAATCCGGCGCGGCAGGCCGCCATCAAGGCCGGGCTACCCGAGGAAACCCCTTCTTTTACGCTCAACAAGGTCTGCGGATCGGGGCTTAAATCGGTGGCGATCGCCGGGCAGTCCGTTGCGACGGGCGAGGATCACGTGGTGATTGCGGGTGGCATGGAGCATATGACGGGTGCGCCCTACGTCATGAAAGCCCACCGTTGGGGGCAGCGTCTGGGTGACGGGGAGATCATCGATACCGTGATCCATGATGCCCTCTGGGACAAGTTTTACGATTGTCACATGGGTATCACTGCCGAGAATATCGCCGAGAAATATCACATTAGCCGGGCGGAACAGGACGAGTTCGCCGCTTCTTCCCAGCAGAAAACCGAGAAGGCGATCAAGGAAGGAATGTTCCACGACGAAATCGTGCCGATCCGCATCAAGCAGGAAAAAGGTGAGGACAAGCTCTTCGACATTGACGAGCACCCGCGCTTCGGTACGACTATCGAGTCGCTCGCCAAGCTGAAACCCGCATTCAGGTCCGATGGCACCATTACCGCTGGCAATGCCTCCGGAATCAATGACGGAGCGGCGGCGGTGCTGGTCGTCTCCAAGGAAAAGATGGAAGCGATGAATCCTCCCTGGGCCTTCCGGATTCTCGGCTCGCAGTCCGCAGCGCTTGATCCTGCCTACATGGGGCTTGGGCCTATCAATGCCTGTCAGCTCCTTTTGGCGAGGGGCCATTGCTCGGTCAGGGACATCGATTTGATCGAGGTCAACGAGGCTTTCGCTTCGCAGTCCATTCAGGTTCATCGCGAAATGGGATGGGACATGGACAAGGTGAATGTGCTGGGCGGCGCCATCGCTTTGGGGCATCCCGTAGGCGCCAGCGGAACGAGGATATTGGTGACGCTTCTTTACGAAATGGTGCGGAGGAACGTGACGCTTGGTCTTGCCTCGCTCTGTATCGGAGGGGGACAGGGCATCGCCATGCTGGTCGAGCGGGTTCGATAAATACCGCACGGCTCGATGGACAAACGAGAAAAGGGGCGGAAGCCCCTTTTCTTTTGCATGATCAAGTGTTTCGAACCGGACGGGCTAATTTTGCGCCCGCCCTCTTCTGGTCGGCTTTTTTTCTGTGCTTAGCTTGTCCGCTGCGATCGAAGTGGGCGGGCCGGCGTATTTTCCATCCCTTTCATGCAGCCATTTCGATATGGCGGGCGCAAGTTCCTTCTGCGATTTCGAGCCGACGAAGACGCCGATATGTCCTCCCTTGAACTCGTAAAGCGTCTTGTCGTCCGTACCGACGAGGTCGTTCAGGGGCTTGGTCGTTGCGGGCGGTACCAGATGGTCGGCGGAGGCGTAGATGTTCAGGAGCGGCATGGTGATATTGCTTAAATCCACCCGACGATCGCCGATTCTCAGTTCCCCTTTGACGAGCTTGTTCTCCTGGTAACAATCCTTGATGAACTGCCGCAGGCATTCGCCCGACTGGCCGGGGCTGTCGAAGATCCACTTTTCCATTCTCAGGAAGTTAAGGAGCTTTTCCTTGTCTTCCATGATGTCCAGCATATCCACATACTTCCTGATATTCAGGCTGAACGGCATGAGCATAAGGAAACCGGCATTCAGGAAGTCGCCGGGGACGATGCGGTAGGAATCGACCAGCGCATCGACGTTCATGTGCTTTGACCAGTTGAAAAGGAGCCCTTCATTGCTCGAGAAGTCAAACGGGGCAACGAGCGTGACGAGATTCCGTATTTTCTCCGGATAGAGCGCTGCATAAATGGCAGAGAAGGTCCCTCCCTGACAAATGCCCATGAGGTTGATCTGTTCGCTCTTTGAGGTCCTTCTGACGACATCGACGCAGGTATGCAGATAACCATTGATATAATCATCGAGGGTGAGGTACATATCCGACTTGGTTGGATATCCCCAGTCGATGATGAAAAGGTCCAAACCCTGGCTAAGCAGGTTTCTCACCATGCTCCTGTCGGGTTGCAGGTCAAGCATGTACTGCCGGTTGACCAGCGCGTAAACGATCAACACCGGCGTGCGGCAGGTGATCTCGCCTGCCTGCTTGTAGCGATACAGTCTCAGCTTGTCTTCCTCATAAACTAACTCTTTCGGCGCCGTCCCCACGTCGATTTCATCGATTTCAGTCAGCGCTTCCGCGCCTTTGATCAACTTGCAGTTGATCTCACTGAGTTGTTTGATCATGGATTTTGCGTCGAAGTTTACCAAGGGCGTCTTCATGGACTTGCCTCCCTGAGTTGGGTCTCAAGTTTTCTCACCTTTTTCTTGAGATCGTAGATGGTCTTGTAGAGATCATCCATTTCGGATCGCAGGGCGATGGGAAGGTCGTATAGATGCATTTCCATCAATTTGAAGAAATGCTTTCGGACATTAAGGGATGAGTCGAGCAACTCCCCCTGAAGCCGTCCGAAGTCTTCGGTCTGGAATAGAGCAAAATAGGTCTGTTCGCTGACATCGATCCAGAGGTCGAAAAACTCACCAAACTCTTTGATTTCTTCGCCTGACTTCATCTTCTCCGCCAGTGTCGCGACGACCTTCTGCATAGCGGTCAGACCGGTGACATACATCATATGCTGATATTCGGTGTTCTTGACCGCGTAGACCGACAGGTCGTCGAAGCTCCTTAACAGCAGTTCGATCTTTTCGCGGTCCTTGCCAACCGGCGGTACATGAAAAATTCTGCCTAGCGTGC
Organism: Methylococcaceae bacterium; assembly: GCA_035518875.1. Lineage (GTDB taxonomy): Bacteria > Pseudomonadota > Gammaproteobacteria > Methylococcales > Methylococcaceae > DATIXD01. Next base: position 14,908 of record DATIXD010000343.1, read on the forward strand.
TGTCGAAAGCATTGAACATCGAATGGTACATCTTCATGAATGATTCGGGATGTCCTTCGACAAACTGAGGAAAGGTCGTCATACTTTCCCGCGCCGCATCAGCCCAAGGCTTCGTAAATCGCTGGGCAGAGCCAGAATATAACGCCATTACCTGCGCCGATTGGTCGAGCATCAGCTTAACGGCTTCTGCATCAAAGCCAAAAAGACTGTCAATCAACTCCTTATACTTGGCAGGATCAACAAAAGCCTGATATGACGCCCCAGTTAGGCTTTTTTCTTGCATAGCCTTGAAGACTGGAAGCCAAACTTCGTACAGTTTCAGATAGGCATTAGAACTGCCCAGCACTTTTGACAGGCCATCCTTTACGGCCTGCATGTTGGTACTGCATGCCTCGGCAAGGGTACCCAGCACCGCGCTCGTCCAGGAAGAATACATACGCTGGAATCCGGCCGCATCTACGCTTATGCCCGGAGTTCCTAGGCCAAGGAACAGTTGTTGCGTCCTCTTGGCGTCCTCCATGAAACCGGTGAACATTTTTTGTTGGGTCTTCAGCCAGTCGTCAAAATAGTCTCGTGTA
>DATIXD010000344.1:0-2445 GCA_035518875.1 Methylococcaceae bacterium
TCGACCACATCGGCGAAAAACGCGGCGTCGTACTTGGCGGACGGTATGTCGGAATAGCCATGACCAGGGTAGTCGACCGCATACACGGTGAAATCCTTGGCGAGCTCGGGGACGACTTTCTCGAATAAATCCAGTTGTGTCCTCAGCGTGTGCAAGAGAACCAACGTCGGTCCCTCACCTGCATTGATGTAGCGAAGGCGGATGCCGTTGACGGTGACATATTGGATCGGGATATCCGGTGCCCAAGGCAGCCGTTCCGGAGTTGCGGGGATAGGCCGCATCGCCTCGACGAAGAAGGAAACGAGCACGATGGCGGTGCCCACAGCGGCCAGCCAGATGAGACTAAAGATTACGGCGTTTGACATGGCGTCCTCTTGGTATTTTGTAGAAGATAAACTCGATGTATATCGTTTCGAATGTTTACATTGCCAGGTAAGGCCCGGGATTTCTCAAGGAAAGCAATCCGCCCCTTTTTCATACCATTGCCGGGCTATTCCCCGAAGGGTCCACCCCTCAGTCGACATTCGCGACTTCCTTATGCCGGAGATCTTCCGACCATCCGCCTCCGAATGCTCTGTAGAGCGACACCGTCGCCACGGCCATTTCGGTTTCGGCGCTGATGCGCTGGTCGCTGATCTGCAGCTTGCTGCGCTGGGCGTCGAGCACGCCCAAGAGATCGGTCGCGCCTTGGCGGAACAGGGCGTCGGCTTCGCTGCGGGATTTTCCCGCCGCCGTCTCGGCCTGTAAAAGCCGGTCGTGGCGATCGGTCATGGAGCGGTGCTGGACGTAGGCGTTCTCCACATCTTCCAGCGCCGTCAGGAAGGTCTTCTCGTAATTCGCCGCGGCCTGCTCGAGCCGGGCATCGGCCGCGGTGATCTGGGCGCGGATGCGGCCGGCGTTGAAGATGGGAGCGGAGATGCCCGACCCTAGAGCGTAGACGCCTTCCGCCAGGGCGGCGTATCCACCGGTTGCCAGCGTGCCGAAGCCGCCGCTGACCGAGAGCACCAGCTTCGGATAGAGGTCGGCCCGTGCCGCGCCGAGGCTGGCCGCCGCTGCGTCCACTTGGGCCTTGGCGAGACGGAGATCGGGCCGCTGGTCCAACAGCGAAGCCGGCAAGAGCTTGGGTAGCTGCGGCGTCGAGGCGGGCAGTGGGGCTGGCGGGGCGAGACGGGAGTTGAAGCTCGCCGGCGGCTTGCCTGACAAGACTCCGAGACGGTGGATCAGGTTGTCCGCGGCGGCAGCAAGCGTAGGTAATCCAGCCTCGGTGGCGTGCAGCTGGGTTTCCTGGCGCGCCACGTCGAAGTCGCGGGCCAGCCCGGTCTTGTGCAGGGCGTGAACGACCCGCAACCGCTCGGTTTCGTTGGCGATATGCTCTTGCAGGACTCGGGTCCTGGCCTGCACGCCGCGTAGTTCCAGATAGTTCGTCGCCACTTGGGCCAGCAGCCCCACCAGCACCGCCCGTTCGCCTTCGCGGGCTCCGGATGCCTGGGCGGTTGCCGCCTCCGCCTCCAGATGGCGGCCACCGAACAAATCGATCTCCCAGCGGGCTGCCAGTCCACCACTGAAGGCGTTACCGGCCGGGGCAATCAGCTCAACACCTTGGGGCCCAGGTGCCGCGAAAACCCGGTTGATGCTTCGCTCTCGGCCGCCGTTGGCGTTGAACTCCACGGTGGGGTAAAGCGCCGATTCGGCCACCGTGACCATCTGCCGGGCCTCCAGCACCCTGGCCTTGGCGATGCGCAGGTCCTGGTTGGCGCCGATGGCGCCGGCGATCAGTTCATCCAGCACCGGGTCGCCGAATCCATGCCACCAGGACGCCAGATCCGCCCGGTTGGTCACTACATCGGCCGCTTGCCCGTGCTGCCAATCGGCTACGCTGGGCAGATGCAGATTCGGGTCGACTCGGGTCGGGGTGCAGGCCGCCAAGGCGAGGGCTACGACGCCCCCTACGAAGCCAGTCAATTTTCCGTTCATCGGGCATCTCCTGTGTCATGAGAAAACGCGTGTTGCAACTCGGCCTCCTCCGGCGAAGCGTCCCGCGCCTCGACCCGCTTCACCTTGAACCAGGCCGCGTAGAGCGCCGGCAGGAAGAACACCGTCAAGGCCGTGGCGACGATGAGTCCCCACATGATGGTGATGGCCTGGGGGCCGAAAAAGTCGTTGCGCGATAGGGGAATCATCGCCAGTACCGCGGCCGCCGCCGTCAACAGGATGGGCCGGAAGCGGCGCACCGTGGATTCGACGATGGCGTCATAGGTGCTGAGTCCCGCCTTTTCGTCCTGCTGGATCTGGTCCACCAGGATCACCGAGTTGCGCATGATCATGCCCGCCAACGCGAGGATGCCCAGCAGAGCCACAAACCCGAAGGGCGCACCGAACAGCAGCAGGGCGAAGGCGGCGCCGATCACACCGAGTGGCGCGGTGAGGAAGACCAGGAAGGCCTGG
>DATIXD010000345.1:0-7683 GCA_035518875.1 Methylococcaceae bacterium
GCGGCTCAGTTGCCCGTCCGGCGTCAACACGATCATCAAGGTTTCCGGCTGGGTGCGGACGTTATGCGACTCGATCGCTGCATAGCCCAATACATCATTACCCCGCTTGCCGACGTGAAAGGTGAACAGCTTCGACTCCAATTTGACCTGGGCGACCTTTTCGACTTCCGCCGCCTGTTCGTCGGTGAGAAAAACCGGCAGTGATTCCACTGTGGCGCCCTGCCCGAACGCTAACTCGAAGGCTTCTTCCTTGCTGTAATAAACCGTGGCGAAGGTGCTGTGCCAAACGGCCAACAAGCTCACGAATAGGATTTTCCGGAATGTGATCTCGAACATAACGAACATTTCCAAACAAACACGGCGAGCCCCAGCTGGGGCCTCGCCAAAACGATGACTTTCTCTTCTGTGAACACGGCTAGTAGATGAACCCAAACCCTAAGTTGAACTCGTCGGGCTGTTGGCCAGCGGCAGAGTGAATATTACGGTAATCCGCCTTGATCGAGATGTTCGGAATCGGCTTATAGGTCAGTCCGGCCTGATAGATCCACCGATTGTAAGACCCATCGTTGTCAAAACCAGTCGGTACCGCGGCGAGGGTGTCGTACTGTTCGTAGCGGAAAAATGGCGCCAAATACTGGGTGCTATCCTTCCACAACAACGGCATAACGTCATAAGCCGCTTCCGTGTACCAGCCATAATTCTCCGTGCCGATCGTTTCGCCTTTGGCGGCGCTCAAGACGGCGGTATCGTCGATGTGTCCCCAGGCACCCAGTGCCCGGAATTCGAAGCCACGGTAATGCCATTGCACATGTCCCTCATAGAGTTGGGTCATTGCGGCGATTTTTCGGCCCAGGTAAAGCTCATCCTGGCCCGCATCGCCCAGGAAGGTGGATGCGCCGACCAACAAGCCTGGTGCGAAGCCGGGGGTGTAATCGAGTCGACCGGTAAAAGCCCAGTTCTCGGCAATTGCCTGGCTTCCTCCTTGCCGTCCTTCACGGATGCCGGAGCTCTCGAACCCCTCCGCGTTCAGCCCATTCACCGCATACATCCGGTATTGCAGGCCTGGCATGATCTGCCCGAACAGCCCTGCCCCCATCTCACGCCAGGTCGTCGGAATAATGAACCGCTCCACATCCGGCCTGTGATTGCCATGGAAAGTGACCGGTTCATGGATTTCGTTGATGAATCCCATCGGCATCAGCATCAAACCGGCGCGGATGTTGGCCGCCGGGTGGAGCAGGAAATCGAGCTGCGAGAATTCCACCGAGACTTCGCCTTTCTCCTCATCGCCCTCGCCGGTGGTTGCGTGCTCGAACTCGAATTCATTGTTCAGGATGATCCAATCATTGAATTTGTAACCGACGTAAAGCACCGCTCGTTCGAGATCTGCGGAATCTTTTGCGTCCCCTTTGTCGCCGGTGAAATTAGTGTAAAAGGCCTCGCCGTAACCGCCGATGGACAACCCGCGGTTGACCCGGTAAACCTCGGAAGCCGCCGGTCCCAGGCCGTACTGGCTCTTGTATTCGCGCTTCTCGGGAATGAACAGCTTCGTTTTCAGCTTCTCCACTTCCGAGGCCAGAATGTCGGTTTTCCGTTCGGCCTCGGTTTTGGGTGTCTTGCCCTGATTGGCGGGCTCTTGACTAGCGGCCTTCTGAATGGGTTGCTGAGTTTCCTTGATTTCCTTCACCTCCCTTTTTAGTGCCTCGTTTTCCTTTTCCTTGGCTTTCAGGGCCTCGATCTCTTTCTGTTGTTGCTGAATGATTTTCCACATCTCTTCCATCGATGATGGCATGGGCTGGGCCGCGCTTGCGTCGGCCCCGAAACACAAGGCCGTTACCAGCATCGAGCAGGGCGCACGGAACAGGACTTTTTTGATTTCATGGGCATATCCGCAGTTGTTTTGATCTTGGTGGGAATGATTATAATGTGCTAAGATCCGAATGCAACTCGTTATCATTCCGAACGCAATTTGTCTTACCCTTTTTTTGAGTTCTTCAGACACTCGTCATTGCCAACGACATTCAACGATTGACCAGACAACCAAGAATTTTTTTGCCAATGTTTCTCTTGAATTAACAAGATAAGGTTCCACTCATGCCGCAACAGTTTCAGCTGACCCTTAGCGTTCTCGCTATTTTCCTCATTCCAGCAGCCAATGCCGCGGATCCGGTCTTGCCGGGAGGCAAGAACCTAAGCCTAAAGGCACAACTGGGGCAGAAGCTCTTTTTCGATACCAATCTCTCCAAGCCCGCCGGGCAGTCTTGCGCCAGTTGCCATACGCCGAGCGTGTTCTTCACCGATCCAGACAAAGGGCAGCCTACCTCCGATGGTGTTCTGCCGAAGCTGAAGGGAAACCGTAATTCGCCCACGGCCATGTACGCCGCGTACAGCCCCACGTTTCATTTCGACAAGGAGGAAGGCCTGTACGTGGGTGGCCAGTTCCTGGATGGACGTGCGGCGACTTTAAGCGCTCAGGCGAAAGCACCCTTTTTGAATCCGCTGGAGATGGCCAATCCAAACAAGGCGGCGGTGGTTGCGAAGGTGCGTCATGCGGCGTACTCCAAAATGTTCGACACCGTCTATGGCACTCAAGCCCTTGCCAACACGGACACGGCATACAACCGTATCGCCGATGCCATCGCGGCTTTCGAGCGCTCGCCCGTGTTCAATCGGTTCAGTTCGAAATACGATTACTATCTTTACGGCCAAGCCAAGCTGACCTCCCAGGAAAAGCGCGGCCGGAAGCTGTTCGAAGACCCCAGCAAGGGGAATTGCGCAGCCTGTCATCCGGACAGGCCGGCAAGAGACGGGACGCCACCCTTGTTTACGGACTTTACCTACGACAACCTGGGTGTTCCCAGGAACCCGCAAAACCCGTTTTACCGCCTGCCTTCGAGTTTGAGCCCCTTGGGTATCAAGTTCGTGGACAAAGGTTTGGGCGCCTTCGTTGGCGACTCATCACAAAACGGCAAGCTCAAGGTGCCGACCCTGCGCAACATAGCCGTGACCGGGCCCTATATGCACAACGGCTACTTCAAGACCCTTCGCGGCGTGGTCGACTTCTACAACACCCGCGACGTCAAGAACGTCTGTCAGAGTGCTTGGGTGACGGAGGAACAGGCCCTCAAGAACCGCTGCTGGCCTGCAGCCGAAGTCGCCGCGAATGTGAACCACGATGAACTCGGCGATCTCGGTCTGACCGACCAGGAGGTGGATGACATTGTCGCCTTTTTGCGAACGCTTACGGACGGCTACGGACCCTCAGCGCCGACGTTGAAATGACAGGTGCATATCGGCGTGACGAGAACAGGTTCGTTCAAAACGGTCTGGTTCTTTGCCCTCCTTCATTGCTTCTACGTCTCTGCTTCGGGAGCCAAAGGCCATCGGATGAAAAAGAAATAGGCGTAACCGTGGCTTGACAATTTGTTGCGAATCGTTATCATTTGCATGACGGTTGCACAATTTGTCGGAGCAAAGCCATGACTCGACTTGAACACGATGCTGCCACGAACGAATCTGTCGGCGAAGTCCGACTGCGGATTTCGGTAACCAAGCTGTTGCCGCTATTCCTGAGCGGGGAGTTGCGCGCGGAGGACTTTCGCTGTTTAGACGTTCGTTCGCGAAACCTGATCAGGCGTCTGCTGTTATCGGTTTGCTGTCGTTGAAGCGGGTACCAAAGGGCTAATTGCAACGAAGTGAAAGGAAAAATGCATGATCTCCGAACCTTCAGCTCAAATCCTCGAATTGCCTTACCCTGAAACATTAGTACTGACATTGCGCGCGCAGTTGCTCCGTTACGCCCGCGATCCCTCACCTGCTGTAGCTGGAAACATTGCGAATTGCCTGGACAAGCTACTTGCTCATCCACAATTCAAAGGGCCGCCGGAAGAACGTTGTACCTACCGGCAAATGCGGACCTATTGGCGTCTGGTAGAGACTCTGGGTTGACGGAAATCGCAGATGGCCTGCGACCCGTATCCTGACCTGTCGTTTCCTTGATTTCAAATCGTCCATTAAATACGGAAGGACCATCATGAATAAATCATCCTGTCGCGTGCGCACCCTGGCCAACGACGGTCTTTGCAAAGTCGACTATTGCCTCGATTGCAAGGTCTTTCATTTGCAGGTTGGCTACGCCACGCTGCATCTTCATCCAGAGGGCTTTGTCGCCCTGCGCAGCACCATCGATACGGCATTGACCCTTTTCCAGCGTCAGAAAAATGCCGCGAACGCCGAGCCGCTCGCGTCGGCGCCTGAAGTTAAGAACGCCTTTCATTGATGTCGACGATTCGGCGACCGGCCGAGTTCACCGAAGGCCGAATTAGAAAGGCCTCGTGTGCGCGAGATTATCGCAACGTCGGCCGAGAGACGAAATACGAGCTCTATAACAAGGTGGTAGATGGCGAGTTTCCCTGCATCGCTGCCCGATCCGGATGTTTCCACTTGGCTGTTCCGCGGTGTCGGGCGGGGTGATGGATCACTGCAGAATAATGCTCAATACTGCAAATCGTTCCAGCTTGCCGCAGCGCAGGGCTATGTCGAAGCTACTGATGCGGTCACCCTGCTCAAGAGGATGATGACAGCCGCCAGATCGAAGAGGGTCAGCGTGAGGCCAAAGACTTCAAGGTGAATCACAAATGAAACCCGGATTCGATTCCTTTTCCGCCGGCAGCCTGGGCATCGAACTCCCGGGCGCGGACCGCCGCTGCCTCGAAGAGGCTTACAAACAGCTTGAGTATCCCAGCTTCGCCGCTCATTTGGCCAACGTGATCGGCACGCCCATCAAGAAGGGCCTCAAACTGATCCCGCCGCGCTGGTATCGGCATGTATCCCGATCGCTGCATGTAGCCATGGGCAAGCTGCTCGAAGTTGCGGTTGATCAACTTGATCAACGCCAGGGGCGGGCTCGGACCGAACGCTTTTACCGTTACCTGGGGATGAGCACTGGTGCGTTTGGCGGTCTTTTCGGCGCTCCCGCGCTGTTGCTAGAACTGCCTCTGACCACCCTGGTCATGCTGACCGCCATTGCCGAGATTGCCCGCAGTGCAGGCGAAGACCTGGACCATCTGGAAACGCGCCTGGCCTGTTTGGAGGTGTTCGCTCTCGGCGGGCGCTCAAAGGCCGACGATGCCGCGGATACCGGTTATTACGGTTTGCGCCTGGCTCTGGAGGCAACCCTCGTTCAGGCGTCGCGCCGCATCGCCCAACAAGGGCTCAGCCGTTCCGGGGCGCCTTCCCTTGGCGGCTTCATGCTGACGTTGTCGGAGCGCTTCGGCCTGGCGCTATCAGAAAAAGCCGCCGCGCAACTCCTGCCTTTGGCCGGAGCACTTGGGGGTGCCTCCATCAATGATCTATTCATCCGGCACTTCCAGGATATGGCCCGAAGTCACTTTGCCGTTCGACGGTTGGAACGCAAATACGGGCGCGCCTTTATCGAAGCGGAATACAAGAAACTAAAGTACCGTGACGGTCGCCGATGATGCTTCTTGGCCACATCGAACGGCGGAATCGGGGTTCCGCTGTGCGTTGTCGCTGTAAGATTCGGATTGAGCAGGCGATCCGGATTGCGGTCCCATGGGCTGCCAAATCACCAAGTTGGTAGACGCCCAGAGATGCCTGCTAAATGACGTTTCCCACGAACTCCGTTCGCCCTTGACCAGGCTGCAAGCGGCGACCGCTTTGGCCCGCCAGCAGCCGGAAAAAAACGGCGGTCACGCTGGAGCGGATCGAGCGCGAATCACAACGCCTGAATGATCTGGTGGGCGAGCTTCTAAGCCTCTCCCGCCTGGAAGCCGGTGTGCCGGGATCGTCCAAAACGCCCGTTTCGAAGCCAAGGGACAGCGTCCGCGTCGAGTTTGATGATCCCGTTGAGATCATCATCCGGGGGCAGACTGAACTGATCCACCGCGCCTTGGAAAACGTGATTCGTAACGCGGTCCAACACACTCCGACGGAAGGAATCGTTCAAGTGAATACCCGACTGGAAAGGGACGAACACCGCCTACACCTCATTGTGCTCGACGAAGGACTTGGCGAGCCAAGAGCTCAATTGCCCTCTCCCTTCGAACCTTTTTTCCGCGGCGAAAATCGACAAGAAAAAAGGCTCCGCCCTGGGGTTAGCGATTGCCGGCCGAGCTCTGGAAGCCCGCAGCAGCAAAATCAATGCCTGCAATCGCCCGAACGGTGGACTGTGCATCGAGATGGATTTGCCCATCGCTCAGCGCCAACGACATTAACATTAACATTAACAGACTGAATGCCAGAAATCGCCGCACGCCAAACGGACTGCGCCCAAAACCGTTTTGATGTCCGGTCAGTGGGAGTATGCCCTTGCCGCTTTTCCTGAGCCAACCGAATTCAAATCAACGACTTATAACGCATTCCCTGCCTATATAATGCAGGCTCCCGAGCCAAAACACGGCTCCAGCGGTAAAACTCAGATGAAGCTTCGGCGTTTCATTCGCGTGTGCGCAAAAACACTGCACAACGAGGCGACCTCACACGGCCGCCCCAAGCTCCCCGATTTCCAGAACCAGTTTGATAGCCTCAAGCGTATTCTTGAGATCGATGCTGTGGAGCAGGTCTGCGGGCAAAGTAGCCTGGCCATGTTTCAAATGGGAAAGCAGCAGGATCATGCCCGCGATTAGCAACCCGCCTGAACCCAAACCCAGAATCCATCTCAGCGTGAGGCTGAGACCGCCGCGCAATAAAAAATATTCCCCGATCAATCCACCGCCAAGGGCTGATAAGCCAAGTGCCAATTTGCCACTCGGCATTCTGCGAGGTGATTTAACGGCCTGTTTGTGCAATAGCGTGGCGCGGTGTTTATGAACCGCTTTTTCCAACTGGTGTGTAGAGATACCCTCAAGATGGTCGTATTCGTCGATTGACTTCAGCAGGGAACGGAGCAGTCCACGGTAATTCCTTGACCCTTGCAGGTTGTCTAAGGCATTCTCCAAATCCTCTGCAAAACGAAAGCAACCCTTGTCCGACGTGAGATCGTAGTGGGTGGTTTTGAGGCTCAATAGGCCCTTCAGGGCCTCGAGTTTCTTGCGCCCTTACGGGTTCTGATAAGCTAACTTGATGTCATTGACCGTCAGGCTCATTTGTTTACTCGGTTGGCAGCTGATGGACAGATCGGTGCAATCTCTGATAACCAGAGGACTGATGCGGCGAGTGGCGATTCCTCTCTGGACGTTGCCGGTCGACAGATAACCGCCACGTTGCTTCAGCCTCGCTTCGGCAGTTGTCTAGTTCAACAGGCACGCAAATCCGCGGGCCAGATTGAGAAAGTCCGATGGCATCAAAACGTGGTGGTCGTATTCTGCTCGGCACTGACCTTGGCAATCATCTAAATCCGTCTGAACTCCAGCACAATCGGGTTTCCCGCTATCTGCCGCGGGCCATCGGACAAATTGAATGACGCTTCCTGTTCCGCCTCGGCCTTGATCGAGCGGGCACCCTATTTCCGAACCGTTTCTGCCTTTTGGGCCATGGCACGCTGCATCGACTCGGGAGTTTTAGCGCTGGCCCTGTTTTTGTACAAAATTTTGCCGAGCTGAAGTACGTTTCTGCGGTTTAGACTGCCTTCAGGATTGGCAGCAACTTAGCCCATCTTTAACACCTTCCCCCGAGAAAGATCGATAATCTGGCGAAATACGCTAAGCAAGTCTTTGATTATTG
>DATIXD010000346.1:0-6471 GCA_035518875.1 Methylococcaceae bacterium
CTCTTCAGGAAACGGTAAAACTCCGCCGCCTCGGCCCTTTGGGTGTAGGCTTTGGCATAGATTTCCGTGGCCTTGGCGTCCGCTTCGCCGCGGATTTCCTGAACCCGTTTGTAAGCGGTAGACTCGATCTCGTTGATGTCCCTTTCCTTCTGACCGGAAATGCGTGCGGCCTCCCCCTCCCCCTCTGATCGGAAGCGCTGGGCGATCTGCAAGCGTTCGCTAATCATGCGCTGATAAATACGTTCCAGCACTTCCGGGTTGTAGTTGATCCGCTTGAAGCGGATGTCCAAAAGCTCTATGCCGTATTCCGCCAGCTTTGGGGCGGCCGCAGCGAAAATGCCCTTCTCTATTTCCAGGCGCCCATATTGGATGGGCCGCAAGATTCCCAGCGTGCCGACGCCCGACAGCGACTTGGCTACGCCTTCGTCCTGCATCGGCTTGCGGTCCTTGTCGATACGTACCACTTCGATCAGTTCGTGCCGAGCGACGGCGGTGCGGGTTTCGCTGCCCAAGATATCCTCCAGTCTGGACTGGGCGCTACGCTCATCCCGTAACCGCAGGAAATAGCGCATCGGATCGGTGATGCGCCAGCGTGCGAATGTATCGACCTGGATATAGGTCTTGTCCTTGGTCGACATTTCCACCATGGGTCCGTCCCAGGCCAGATAGCGCTTGTCGATGGGGGTGACCTGCTGAATTACCGGCAGCTTGAAATGCAAACCCGGCTCCGTGATAGGGTCCCGTACAGGCCGCCCGAACTGGGTGACGATAGCCTGCTCGGTCTGATCGACGGTGAAGGCGGACAGGTACAATAGCAGAAGCGCCAGACCGAAGATGGCGACAATGCGGGTCTTAGTGGAGATCATTTGCGTTTCTCCGAAAGCGAAGAAGGCAGCGGCAGCATGGGCAGAATCTGCTGTACCGATTCATCCACGATGATGTTCTGCTTGGCCTGCGGCAGAACTTCTCCCAGGGTTTCCAGGTAAAGCCGGGTACGGGTGACCTCCGGCGCTTTGACGTATTGTTCCAGTACTGCACTAAACGCTGTGGCATCGCCCTGGGCCTCGTTGATCCGTTTGAACCGATAACCCTCGGCGGCGCGGATTTTCTGGTCGGCCTCACCGCGGGCGCGGGGTACGGCCTTGTTGTACTCGCCGTTGGCGAGGTTGATGGCATTCTCCCGATCCTGCTGTGCTCGGTTCACCTCGTTGAACGATGGTTGTACCGGTTGCGGCGGATCGACATTCTTGAGCTGCACCTGGTTGACGGAAACGCCGAGATGATACCGCTTGGAGAGTTCTCTCATGCGGTTAAGGGCAGTTTCCTCGATTTCCTGCCGGCCGATAGTGATGATCTCGTCGACCGTCCGGTCGCCGATGATTTCCCGCATGACTGATTCGGACAGATCCCTAAGGGTCTGGCCCGGTTGACGTACATCGAACAGGTAGGTCTCCGGTTCGGTGATCCGGTACTGAACGACCCACTCCACCAGAGCCGAATTGAGGTCGCCCGTAACCATGGACTTTTCTTTGAGGGGCTCCTTGCCCACCTGATCCGGATTGGTGTAGCCGGCAGTGGTCAGACCAAACTCCAGCTTCAGTTGGCGCTGGGTCGGCACTTTGATGACCTCGTCGATGCCGAACGGCAGTTTGAAGTGCAGGCCTGGCGGCACCTTCAGGATGTACTTGCCGAAACGTAGCACCACGCCCTCCGATTCGGCCGGAACCGTGTAATAAGAGGTCCACAAGGCAATGACGGACAGCACGATTAACAGGATGCGCGTCAGCGGAAGGGCTGGTGCGGCAGGCAGTTGTCCCCAGGGACTCGGGATGTTCACGGAAACTCCTCCGTTTTTTTAAGGTTGGCAAACCCGGAGTAAGCGCGGGTTGCGCATTGTTAGCCGGCAGTGGCCGCGCGCTGGGAAAAGCGCAGCACATCCATCTCGATCGTCGCGAATGCGATTATCCAAAGCAGTGCGTCGTACGCGTCGAACCATTCCCCCCGCCAGGCCCAGACCACGACCAGAATCGCGAGACCGGCGTAAAGCCCGGTGGCCGTCGCCAAAAACCCGATTGTGCGACGCGCTACGAGGCGTGGAAAGCGCACTTCGTATTCGAGTAGTACAACGACGGCGATCCAGAGGCCCGAATTCACAACGTCGAGCCACGCCTTCTCATACACGTAGGCCGCTGCGGCTGCGCCGATCGCAACGATGGCGGCGATCCGCGTAACGTGGATCGCCGCGGTGGCGCTCCCTGCGCGCAAGCGCTCACTGAATTCGGTCTCCCATTCGAAGAGGGCGAGTAATATCAGCCAAGCGAAGGAATCGAGCGCTCCACTCGGCGTGTCGCCTAAAGCATAGATAACCGCATTGCACGTGAGTAGTAAGAACACGGCAACTTTGAATATTGGATACGAAGGCGACATCGGATTGCTGGTGGCCATGGCTGAATCGTTTGCAGTGTCGGGAACGACGGGTCAGATAACTATACCGCCTCAAGCTTATCGTGACGCGACTTGAGCGCGCAGTCCACAATAACGATCAGGACGTTAATCGCTTTCGAAGCTTTTTCGTCCCTATACGCAAACGTTGCCCCTCCCCCGCCGCCACATCCACCGCCTGATCCAGCCAAAATGCTTTCCGGTAACGCAAAACCTCATGACTGTTCACCCGCCGCCATGCTATAGAATTCCTTTTCTCGAGATAAGGACGAAAACGCCATGACCAAACTTTGGTATCGGATGACCTCCGAAGAGGTCGCTGCCGAGCTAGCCACCGAAATCCAGCAGGGACTGACTGAAGCCGAAGCGGAAGGACGCCGAAGCACGTATGGACGCAACGAGATCCCACGCGCCGACATACCCTCGACATGGGCCATCTTCGCTCAGCAGTTCCAGGGACGTTTGGTGCACATCCTGATCGGCGCGGCGGTATTCTCCCTCATCATCGGCGAATCGCTCGAAGCCTTTGTGATCGCGGCGATCGTCATCTTGAATGCGGCGCTCGGTTTTTCCCAGGAGTTCCGCGCCGAGAAGGCGGTTGAGGCGTTGCGACGGATGACGGTCGCCCAGGCGCGAGTTTGCCGGGATGGCCGCATCCAGGACATCCCGTCCGATGAACTCGTACCCGGCGACATCGTTTTTGTGCAGGCGGGCAGTGTGATCCCAGCCGACGGGCGACTGTTACAGAGCGTCTGTCTGCACGTGCAGGAGGCCGCGCTGACCGGAGAGTCCGAGCCGGTGGAAAAGCAATCGGAACCCCTTGCGGCCGAGGCGGTGCCGCTGGGCGAGAGGAAAAACATGGTGCACTTGGGCACCCAAGCGGTCTACGGGCATGGCCGTTTCGTCGTGACTGAGACGGGCATGGCAACGGCGCTCGGAACAACCGCGGGACTGCTGAAAACGGTGGTCACCGAGCCCACACCGCTGCAACGACAGCTGGACGGCTTCGCCCGCACGCTTTCCATCGGAGTGTTCGGAGTTTGCACCGTGGTTTTGCTTCTCGGGCTGATACAGGGCGAAAACCTCAAGACGATGGTGCTCACCGCGATCAGCTTGGCGGTCGCGGCCGTGCCGGAAGCCCTGACCGCGGTGGTGACCATCACGCTGGCATTGGGCGCCCAAAAGATGCTCAAACGCGGAGCCCTGATCCGAAGGCTCCCCGCAGTGGAAACACTGGGTTCAGTCCGGGTGATCTGCGCAGACAAGACCGGCACCATGACCTTGAACCGCATGACCGTATCGGTTCTCGACGTCGCCAACCATTGCCTCCAACTCCCGATCGATGCCGGGAAGCAAGCGGGCGGCTTCGCGGCCGAGACCGGTCTGCCGCCTGCCATGGGACTGCTTCTGGCCGGGGCGGCCTTGTGCAGCGACGCCCTCCTGGAACGGCGGCAGCAAGACCAAGAGTTTCGGACTTTGGGTGAACCGACGGAGGCTGCGTTGGTTCTGGCTGCTGCCCGCCTAGGTTGGCTCAAGGACGATCTGGAGCAGCACTATCCGCGTGTTGCCGAGATCCCATTTGATCCCTCGCTCAAACGCATGCTGACCGTGCACCGATTGAGCACCGATCCGGACAGGCTCTTCCCGGGTATGCCTCCGTTGCCATCGGCACCGGCCACGTCCGAATATCTGGTCGTTGTCAAAGGGGCACTGGAAGCCGTCTTGTCCCGCTCCGTCGCCATCTGGGTCGACGGCGGCCAGCAAGCGCTCGATGAGACATGGCGCCAGAGGATCGTGAAATCCCATGACGCCATGGCCTCGGAAGGCAGGCGCGTCTTGGCTTTGGCGATACGAAGGATCACCGATTTGCCTTCGGCCGACGACCTGGCTGACCTGGAAAGCGAATGGGTCTTCATCGGCTTGATCGGCATTTACGATCCGCCTCGGCCCGAGGTCAGAGAAGCTGTGGCGGTTTGCCGCCGTGCCGGGATCAAGCCGGTGATGATCACCGGAGACCACCCGCTCACCGCCCGGCGCATCGCCGACGAAGTCGGCATAGGCGCAGATGACGGCCTACTCACCGGAACCGATCTGGACCGCCTTAAGCCAGACGATTTGGCTCAAGCGGTGCAGCGGATTTCGGTGTTCGCGCGCGTGTCGCCCGAACACAAGCTCAGATTGATCGAGGCCTATCAGCGTCTCGGTTGGACGGTCGCCATGACCGGCGACGGGGTCAATGACGCGCCGGCGCTGAAAAAAGCCGATATCGGAATCGCCATGGGCGTGATCGGTACGGACGTTGCCAAAGAATCCGCCCAGCTGGTGCTACTCGACGACAATTTCGCCACGATCACAGCGGCCGTGCGGGAAGGACGAGGACTCTACGACAACCTGGTCAAGTTCGTCTGGTACCTGCTGGGCTGCAATGCCAGCGAGATCGCAGTCGTCACCTTCGCTCCATTCCTGGGAATGCCGCTGCCTCTATTGCCTTTACAAATCCTCTGGATGAATCTGGTCACCGACGGCTTGCCGGCGCTCGCCTTGGGCATGGAACGCGCGGAGCGATCGGTCATGGAACATGCGCCCGAGGACATCGCCGAACCCTTATTCGGAATCGCCGGGATGCACTTCATGTTCCTGATCGGGATGCTGATCACGGCGGCGAGTCTGGGGGTCGGTTTCTTGTATTGGCTCGTCGGGCAGGCAAATTGGCAGACGATGCTGTTGACCGTGTTGGTTTTGGGGCAGTTGGCCGTCGCTCTGGCCTTGCGGAGCCGGACTCAACGGGTCGCCAAGCTGGGCTGGTTCTCTAATCCGGCATTGGTCTGGGCGATACTGATCACCATCGCCCTGCAGGCAGCCCTGATTTATGTCCCGCCTCTGCAACAGGCGTTTCATACGCTTCCGCTATCGGCCTCCGATCTTGCGCTGGCCGTAACGCTAAGCGCGGGCATCTTTTTCGGTGCGGAGCGGATCAAGGATGGCTACTCCTCGCGTACGAACGGGGGATTGCCTCAGTGATAGGCAATGCCCTGCCGATTTTGGGTCGTTCGCCGTTGTCATGCGCAATCGTCAGGGCCCGTGACATGAGCGAGCCCCCCGCTGGCCCCCTAGAGCGTGAAGCGAAACGCCCCGATGAGAGCCCCGGGGATTTTGCGCCCACCCAGAGCTCGGCAGGCGTACGTATCAATCGCCGGATCGATTTGGGTTTCTTGAGTCAGAGCCTCAAGCTCAGAGCCGAAAATCCGATAGAGGCTTTCGTCAAAGCGAAGATCCCCGATGGGGGCCACGATTTCGCCGTTCTCCACCCAGAAGCAGGCATAACGGGTCATGCCGGTGATCCGGGCGCATTGCACATCACTCCAGTTGAGGTAATGCAGATTGCCGATATAAATACCGGCACCCAGGGACTTCAGGACATCGGGCTCGGCCAGCTCACCTGCCATCACTTCGGCTGAACGTAAGTATTCTCCAAACCAGCCCCCGGGATCTGCGGCATTCGAGGTCACGCCATACTCCTTCGCGGAGCGGGAACTCACCAGCAGGTTTTTCAGCCGTCCCTGCTCGATGATCGGCAGCTCCAGCGGTGGAAGCTCACCCAGACTGTTGAACTGAGGCGTGAACCCCAGGTTGAAGTTCTCCTTCAAGTTGAACTTTTCCGAGAAACACGCCTCGCCTTCGATCAGTCGATGCAGGGCGCAATCGCCCTTTTTCCAGGCGCCGTAACTGACGGCGCGCCAGGAAAACATGCCGATGATGGCGGCCACGGCGGCGGGGGCGAGGTAAATCCGGTATTCTCCGGGAGGGACAGCCTGTGTCGGCCGTCTTAACAGGGAAAGCTGGTCCCTGCTGTAGGCGAACGCGGCCAGAAATCTTTCCCGGTCCCAACTTTGCTCCGCATAGACACCCTTGACGGCCTTGTTTTCTCCGGAAGCATTGACCGTGAATAGCGAATAGTCCACGAAAAAAGTTTCGGTCGAAAACCAGTGATCCTGGCCCGCCGAATTGCGTGCGGCGCGAATCTGCGGC
>DATIXD010000347.1:0-5618 GCA_035518875.1 Methylococcaceae bacterium
GGTTAGATGTACGTCATGAATACCGCACCAACGTTCGTGGGGGCTGTTATTTGGCTAGATGTGCTGGTCTGTTCACTGTATTGTGCAAACTGGACGTGGATAAATATAGCTAATTTTGCTGAATCTGAATTAGAAACGCTAATATTGGATTGCGCTCTTCTCGAGGCCTTGTTGGCTGTCAGTCGCCTCGGCTCGTTCGACCGCGCCGCCCGTAATCTAAACGTCGCGCCGTCAGCAGTCTCGCAGCACATCAAGCTGCTGGAAGAGCGCGTGGGCGCAGTGCTCGTTCATCGAGGTTGAAATCCTCAATGACCGATCATTGGCAGCTGATGTGAACGGGTACTATCGGCCACTAAGAGGCAGCCCTTTCAAGGTCTTGATCAAGATGTCCCGCCTTTAGCGCGTTTAAGCAGGCGAGCGGTACTGTGATGGGCACGGGCTACCGCGCCTTCGACATACGGAGCAGGTTTGCGGGTTTTGGGGCCGCGCGTGGGTTTTGTCGCATTAACGCGGTCAAGTAAAATCCGCCGACGACAACGCATGACAAGCATGATGACAAAGACGAAGACGCCATGCAAGACGCTGCCCGCTGGCATTGGCAAGGTACTGAAGCACTGAAGCGGCTGCACTACCCGCTGGACGTGATCCTGCTGTGCGTCCGGTGGTACGTGGCGTACTCACTGAGCCTACGAAACCTCGAAGAAATGATGGCCGAGCGGGGTATCGAGGTGGACCATTCGAGCGTGCACCGGTGGGTTATCAAGCTGCTGCCGGTGTTTGAAAAAGCATTCCGCAAACGCAAACGGCCTGTCGGCAAGAAGCTGGCGCGTCGATGAGACCTATGTCAAGGTCAAAGGCCATTGGAAATACTTGTACCGTGCCGTGGACAAGGCGGGCAACACGGTGGATTTCCTGCTGCGCGCCCATCGGGACAAGGCCGCGGCGCGCCGCTACTTCGAGAAGGCGATTGAACATAACGGCGAGCCCGAGACAATCACCGTGGACAGGAGCGGCGCCAATCTGGCTGCGCTTGAAGCGCTCAATGCCGAGCGTTTAACGCCGATCAAGGTCCGGCAAAACAAATACCTAAACAACGTCGTCGAGCAGGATCACCGTGCCATCAAACGCATCATCAAACCGATGATGGGGTTCAAGGATTTCCGCTGTGCGCGCATCATCCTGTCTGGCATTGAGATCGCACACATGATCCGCAAGGGGCAGATGTGTGACGATGGCGTCGCCTCGACTGCAGCCGAACAATTCTATTCTGTCGTGATGTAAGCAATCCTCTTCATTTCAGGAGCCTGATCGTCGCATCGTCCTTAACGCGACACAACCCATTTACCTATCGGTGATCGCGAGGCATCTACAGTTTTTTCATCGCAATCAATCGCTGAGCGACAAGCCGCTGCAAGCGCCAAAGATTGGCGTCCCGGATGCCAAGGCGTTCAAGGTGGTCAACCGTCTGCATGAGGTACTCGGCACCCGATCCCCAGTGACCGACCGCCTTGCACAGCACTCCCGCGATCTCCTCGTCCGTCAATCCGGTAACAAAGTTGCGGCCTCTACGATCGGCAGCAAATACAATCGCGCGCACAGCGGTTTGCCCTGCTTTCGCCGTTACCCATCGTGGCGGACTGGTAGGCGGCTTGACGGTCATCTCCCGTCGCCACAGCTTGCGAAGGTCCTCAAGGACCTGGTTTCCAGCGACTCGATACAGAGCGCCACGGCAACTGCCACCTGGAACGAGCGACATCATCAATCCCGGTTGTTCGGGAGTACCCCGAAAGCGCGTCAGTCGAATGCAGAATGCGCGGTGCCATCCATGCAAAACCGCTGCCACCTGCTCTGCAACTTCGAAGGGCCGGTTCCACAGCAACGAACCATAGGCAAACACCCAGACGTCCTCTCCTTGCCACGCACCAGCCTGGAGTAACGCCTGCAGCGATGCCTCGTAATCGTCCTCGGTGTGGACGATGACGCCAGGGGCTGGCCCGCTGTCTTCCACCTTACACGCGATCAGTGCTGCCAACTCGGGTGTCAGACGCGGGGAAACCAGGCGCTGGCGATGCGTCGCGGAGTCGTCGTTCATCTGCTACTCCCTCGGTGGACATGCGATGTCCGGCATCGTCAAATCCGACTGTGAGCAATCGGTTGCGCGGTGCTTACTCTGATTATCCCAATTCCCCAGCAGTTCAGCCTTGTAGCGCTCCGGTATTTCGCGCTGCGGGCTCTCATCGTCCCAAACCATGGCACTAATTCTCCATCCATCCGGTGTGAAAATGAACCGGGTCGATATCATGCCGGTGCATGGAACGGCTTTCCATTCAAAATGCCGGACTTTGCATACGTGCTGAAGCGATGCGCGATCGCAGCGGACGCAGTCCGTTCGCGTTTGGCCATCTACCTGTCATTTGCCAGCACTCGGCGATGGGCAATCGAACGGTGGCTTCGCCTGGATACCGGGCCTACCCCCGACCACCTTGCTTGTGGCTAGATAAGCGCGACACATGCCAGATTGGACGACTTCCCTGCCTGCTGTCGATTCACAGCGACCTCCTATGTTGAAATCCTATCGAGAGTGGATCCTTTGCTGAGGTTCAGAGCCCCGCCGTCTTTGTCGGCGGGGCGTGTCATCGTTCCCCGCGGCGATGACCACGGGGCGCCAGATGGCGACCCTCAAAAGTAAGCAAAGAATGAAGGCAGAACGCGCCAATGAACCAAATTCGGTGCGCGGATAACGACGAGGGAGCCGGTTGTTTTTCTATTTAACGGTCAAAGAATAGACAACTTACAAAATACATACGGAGTCGAATCAGGCATTGTGTGGGGAATCGCACATTTGCGTACGAAACAACGAAGCCAACTATTTCACGAATATAGAAGTGCAGGAGGTAACCATTGGATTTGAAGGTTCTGTCGCAACAAGACGGTCTGATATGCTGAGGTCATGAAAGCAGAGGCGACAGGGACGATGATCAACGGGATGAATGCAGCGCTCAGTCGGGTGTTCAAGCGCTTGCATTATCCGCTGGACGTGATGCTGCTGTGCGTGCGCTGGTACGTGGCTTACCCGCTGAGCCTGCGAAATCTCGAAGAGATGATGTCGGAGCGCGGCATTTCGGTCGACCATTCAACCGTGCACCGGTGGGCTGAAATTGCTGCCTGTGATGGAGAAGCTTTTTCGGCGACGCAAGCGCCCGGTGGGCAAGAGCTGGCGCATGGACGAAACATACATCAAGATCAACGGCCAGTGGCGATACCTGTACCGGGCCGTGGACAAGGACGGCGCCACCGTCGATTTCCTGTTGCGAGCCCACCGGGACAAGGTTGCGGCACGGCGGTACTTTGAGAAGGCAATCAGACAGAACGGCGAGCCCGGGACGGTAACCATCGACAAAAGCGGAGCCAACCTGGCGGCGCTCGAGAGCATCAACGCCGGCCGGGAGCAGCCGCCCATCAAGGTTCGTCAGGCGAAGTACCTGAACAACATCGTGGAGCAGGATCATCGGGCGATCAAACGGCGAACCCCACCCATGATGGGCTTCAAGGATTTCCGATGTGCTCGCATTCTGCTCGGCGGCATAGAGTTGAATGATATGAACGCGTCCCGCCTTGAAACGTTGGCAAACAAAGATCAAACCTTGCGCGCTGTCCGTATCAAAGTCAGAAAAACGGAGACATTATTGAGGTCCGCATAGGCATACCGGGAGATCCAGCATGAATCGCACAGTGGTGGGCGTGAATATCGCCAAAAAAGTTTTTCAGGTGCATTACATCGATCCAGCTACCGGCGAGATTGTGAACAAGCCGATCAAGCGGGCGAAGTTCCTTGAATTCTTCGCGAACCGCGAGCCTTGTTCGATCGGGATGGAAGAGGATCCGGCGGTGCAGGCTGTTGACAAGGTTCGTGGTGTGGGGCTGCTACTGTAAGTATTCGCTGAACGCAAATCACGCAGAGACAGTTCACGGGGACGGCACGATATTCTGATTGAGGCGGAAGAGGTTGGCAGGGTCGCAGCGGGCTTTCAGGCGAGCAAGCCTTTCATATTTGAGAGCGCCGTATGCAGCGGCAGCGATGGCGGTATCTCCCTGTTCGTTGACGTAGTTCGCCCATATTGTCGGGTCCGACAACCTCGCGGCAGCAGCCCGCCCCCATGCAATGCACCGTTCGTCGTCGACGGGATTGTCCCAGACCGGCTCGACGATCCAATAGTAGGCCGCTTGCCGCCCGGAGTAGGCGGTCGCATCCTCTGTCACATCCGCGACCGCGCCTCCAAGCTGCAAAACGTAAATCTCCGAATCTGCAGTTGGAGCCGCATCGACCTCCCCGAGCACCGCGTTGATCGCATTGCTCGTGATACTCTGCCAGAAACCGCCTTTGGCGTAATAACGCCTGGACCAGGCGAAATGATCATCGTTGCTGCTTTGTAGGCGGACGAACGAAAACTGCTCGATGGTTCCCTCTGCTGCTTGCGCGAGCCGTCCAAACGGACCAAGCATAGCCTCTGTTCGAGACATATCGCCCACCCAGAGAGCCGTTACGTTCAAACCCGATGAGCTCAGAGTGAATGCGACGGAAAATTCGCGCGGTCGGGATTGAGCAAGCTCGTCGAGGGTGCCGATCGCCTCTCGTGCGCGGCTGAACGGGTAATTCCATTGCCCGACCATCACCGGGCCAAGTCGGCAAACCCTGAAGCGGAAGCGGGTGACGACGCCGAAATTTCCACCGCCCCCGCGCAACCCCCAAAACAACTCCGGATCCGAATCCGTATCTACCCAATTTATCGCACCGTCCGCGGTTACGATCTCGACTCCCGCAAGGTGATCAATCGTCAGCCCGAACGCGCGGCTTAGTCGGCCCATGCCGCCGCCCAGTGTCAGCCCGGCAACGCCGGTATGCGAGATCACGCCCGCCGGCACCACCTTACCTCTGCAAACAAGCGTCCGATCGAGGTCGCCCAACAGGGCTCCGCCGCCAACGTCTACCGTCCCGGCCCTTTCATCCATAATGACCGAATTGAGCCGTGAGAGGTCAAGCACGAGACCATCGTCACAGGTCGATAGGCCCGGTATGCTATGCCCTCCTCCTCGCACGGCCAGTAGGACATTACTCCGGGCTGCCGAGTCAATGGCCCTTCGGACATCATCGATGATCTCCGCCTGCAATATTGCAGCGGGCCGGCGGTCGGCCAGGCCATTCCACACCCGCCGTGCCTTATCGTAGTCTGGGTGGTCGGGACCGATCACAGGTCCTCGACAGCCAGTCGATTCGAGCTTACTGAGCAACGTCGGAGAAGGCGTCAGGGAATTCCTGGATGATGTCGTCATGAGGACCTCGCCGTCGAAGGCATTGCTTGTGACGCCCTACGCGCGGAGGCGTCAAAGGCCCCCAGGCATGGGCTCAGTGCCCGGCATCCATTGCTTTCTAGTTCGCTTCAGCAAGAAATCAAGCCGCTTTCAGTGGAGGAGCCCCGGTCACGCCGGTGGCTATTCTGGCATCAGGATGCGTGGTGATGCGTAGCACGGGAACAGTTGAACTATGAAGTCAACGCGTAGTTTCAAGCATGCGGATTGACCGTCGCTGGTTTTGGAAGGCCACCGAACTGTCGCTTTAA
>DATIXD010000348.1:0-8217 GCA_035518875.1 Methylococcaceae bacterium
AATGGCGGCTGCGCCGACGTACAGCGCCATGCCTTCCAGCGCCTGCGGGAAGTACAGCGCCAGCCGGGTGCCGAACTCGGCGAGACCGGTCTCGGCGAAACGCCCGGAGAAGAAATAGAATCCGCCGCTTGACAGCAGCTCGGCGACTGCCGCCCCTGCTAGCGCGAAACCCACCAGATAGGGCAGGGTGGCCGGTTGGAATCGGTACCGCCGGGCATAGCAGCGGCCGGCCAGCCACAGCGCGCCGTAGGCCGGCAGCAGGAAGCCGTAGGCGAGGCTGATGCAGAAATCGCTGACGCCGAACTGGCTGATCGCGATGTAATCGCTAAACCCCGCAAGTGCCAGCAGCGCCGGAAAGATCCACAGCGGGCGCAGGTAGAAACCGGCCAGCAAAAACACCGCCCAGGAGGCGTCGGGCAAATGGTGGATGGAGGTGAAATGATGGCTGCGGGTAGCGGCCATCAAGATGACCAGGCATAGGACGATGGGCCAAAACGGTTTGGAAGCGGTGTCGTTCATGTCGGTTCTCCTGTGGTATGGTCAGAACAACAATGGGTATGCGCAGATTTTCGACCCATCGTCTGCCGCGGTCAAACAATTGGCACTTCGCGGGTTTGCGCGGTGCGCTCAAGGGGCATTTTACAACGCTTGCGACCGCCTATCCTCTAAGCATGGCTGATTGCAGCCATTTGACTTTCGATCCATTCTTCGACCTGCCGATTGATTTCGCTGGCGTTGAATCGGCTCGCATCGATGGGAGCCCCGATGCGTACCTGGATCACCCCTGGGTATTTCAAAAAGGCCTTACGCCCCCAGAACTCGCCGGCGTTGTGGGCGACTGGCACTACTGGACAACCCACACGGTGAGCGAGCATGCCTCCACTGGCGTTGTAACGACCTTTCTGTCCCGGCGCAATGCGGGTACCTTCCGGGAAGATGACCACCCAACGGCCGGCCTTCAGGCGCTCTTCGCCGTCCTTGAGTACCTGCTTCAACGCAGCAGACTTGGCCTTGCGGTCAATGGCGATGGGTTCAAGTGCTGCCATCGCCCAACCCCAGACGGGAATACGCAGCAGTTCGCGTTTCAGAATGAAAACCAGGGGCGGAAAAATGGACTGCAGCGCGATGGTTTCCCAGGCCGACTGATGTTTCGAGAGGATCACTCCGTTTTCCTGCGGGATGTTTTCCTTTCCCTGCACTTCATGGCTCAGACCGCAGACTGTTTTCAGCGTCCACAGGTTGAACTTGACCCAATACTGGGCCATCCGATAGCGACTTTCGAAAGGGAAGGGACTCGCCAACAGGATGAGCGGGCTGATGATCAGCGAGGAAAGCACCATGCCGGCAAAATAAACCGTCGAGCGTACATAGATGCGGAAATCAGCTTTGGGTAAAGAGGATGTATTGGGCTGCTTCATAGAGGTTCGCAAAGCTCGGTAGATCGAGTTCGGGATTCCTTTTGAGGGTTTTCGCGCCCTTGCCGGTTTCAACCAGGATGGGGCTGGCGCCGACGGCCTGCGCGGCCTGGACGTCGCGCAGCGAATCGCCCACCGCCGGCAGACGGGCCAGCTCGGCGCCATATTTCCGGGCGAATTGCTCGAACAATCCGGTCTTCGGTTTGCGGCAGTTGCAGCCGTCCTCGGGGCCGTGCGGGCAGAAGAAGACCGCATCGATATGGCCGCCGGCGTCCTGCACCATCTGCCGCATTTTGGCATGGATCAAATCCAGCATCGCCAGATCGAGCACCCCGCGCGCGACGCCGGACTGGTTGGTGAGCACCGCCACCCGATAGCCATTGCGATTCAGCAGAGCGATGGCGTCCAGGCTGCCGGGAATCGGAATCCATTCTCCGGGGGTTTTGATATAGGCGTCGGAATCTTCGTTGATGACCCCGTCGCGGTCGAGCAGTACCCAGTGCATGTGTGTTTGAGATTACCTATGGAGATGAACGTAGCCTCGATGCAGCGAAGCGGAATCGAGGTTTTAGTGCGATTCGATAAACAAGAAATCGCTTTGCGATGTTTGTTTGAATGTGGGTTCCCGAACCCACGGTCGGGTTACTTTCGCTACGAAAACCGTCCTTGGTTTTCACCCTTCGGGCCAGCCTGCGGCTGTTCAAATTTGCTGCAGACGAACTCGTGCGCCGCCAAAAGAAAGTAACCAAAGACCAATCTGCACGAGCAAATTTGGACGCCTCTGGCGCGCGAAGCGCGAGCACCAAGGATGGCGCGAGTCACCAGGCGACCCCGGTTGCCGCTTTGATCCTGCGCGCCGGAGCTTTCGGCGGGAGGCGGCAGAAGGGTCGTCCATGACCCTCCGACGCCGCGCGGAATCCCTTCCGCGCCCCTTTCGAGTCATTCCCGTCAAAAGCCCCCGTTGCTCGGCGCGGCAAACGGGACTAAGACATGTAGGGTGGGAAAACGTCTTTTGGTTTGCCCACCGCTTTTGGTAGGCAGATGGAGCCTGCCCACGCTGCATATCATTGCAAGCGGGATATATCGGCAATATCCAAAAACAATCCCTCGACGATGGCCAAAAGCCCCAATCGATTCCGACGCAATTCCGCATCTTCGGTCATCACCATGACATGGTCGAAGAAGGCGTCCACGGTGTCGCGCAGCGCGGCCAGGCGGCAGAGCGCGGCGGTGTAGTTGCGTTCGCGCAGTTGCGGGAGGATATCTTCCTTGGCATTGCGGGCGGCTTCCAGCAAGGCCTTTTCGTGCGATTCCACCAGGATGTGGTCATCGACGTTGGCGGTTATGGTTTCCTCAGCCTTGCGCAGGATGTTGCGGATGCGCTTGTTGGCGGCGGCGAGGCTTTCGGCTTCGGGCAGGCGGCGGAATTCTCTGACCGCATTAAGGCGCGATTCGAAATCCAGCAGCCTCGGCGGCTGTACCGACAGCACGGCATCGAACTCGTCGTGCTGAATCCCGCGGTCCAGGCAATAGCCTTTCAAACGGTCGAGGATGAACTCGTGGACGGCCTTGTGGGTGCCTTGCCGATCGAAATGGTGGTCGAAGGGTTCCAGCGCGAAGGCCAGCAGTTCAGGTAGGTCCAGGTCTAGCCGACACTCGATGAGGATGCGGATGGTGCCTAGCGCTGCGCGGCGCAGGGCGTAAGGGTCCTTGTCGCCGCTCGGGATGAGGCCGGCCGAGAAAATGCCGGTGAGGGTGTCGATCTTTTCCGCCAGCGCGAGAATTTGTCCGGTTCGGGTTTGCGGCAACGGGCCGCCGGATACTTTGGGCAGATATTGTTCCTCGATGGCGGCGGCGATGTCTTCCGGTTCGCCCTCGGCCAGGGCGTAGTAACGGCCCATCGTCCCTTGCAGATTGGTGAATTCGCCGACCATCTCGGTCAAAAGGTCGGCCTTGGCCAGCAAAGCCGCCCGTTCCACCAGAGCGCTCTCGGTTTCCAGGCATTCGGCGACATGGGCCGCCAGACGCTGGACGCGATGGGTCTTGTCCAGCAGCGAACCCAGGGATTTCTGAAAGGTGATATTGGCCAGGTCGGCGACACGGCTCTCCAGCGTCCTCTTGCGATCCTGGTTCCAGAAGAATTCGGCGTCGGCTAGGCGGGGCCGGATGACGCGCTCGTTGCCCTGCCGTACCGTTTCCAGCCTCGTGCTGTCGACATTGCTGAAGGTGATGAAATAGGGCAGCAGGCCGCCGTCCGAATCCTTCACCGGAAAGTATTTCTGATTCTCCTGCATGGTGGTGATCAAAACCTCCGGTGGCAAGGACAAATAACGGGCCTCGAAGCTGCCCAGCACCGGGACGGGCCATTCGACCAGGGCAGTGACTTCTTCCAGTAAGTCTTCCTCAATGTAAGCTATGCCACCCACGGATGCGGCGGTTCTACTTGCTTCTTGGCGGATCAGCTCGCGCCGTTCGTCGAAGTTGGCTATGACCTTGGCTTCGCGTAGTCGGTCTGCGTATTCACTCGGGACGGTTACGCTGATGCCTTGGGGTTCTGGACGATGAAAGCGGTGGCCGTAGGTAAAATAGCCGCCCTGTAGGCCGAGAATAATGTTGTCAGCGATAGCGTAAGGGCCGAACACTAGCACTACCCAGTGGGCAGGTCGCACGAATTCGTCTACACCTGCACCCCAGCGCATGCGCTTGGCGATGGGTAGGGCCGCTAAGGCTTGTCGCAGGATTTCGGACAACAGTGCCGATGTCTCTTTTCCTTTCACTTGTTGCTTGTAGCCCAGCCATTCGCCCTTGTCGTTTTTCAGGGTGATGAGCTGGTCCACGGTGGTGCCGCAGCTGCGGGCAAACCCTTCCGTGGCTTTGGTGGGCTGGCCGTCCGGACTGTAGGCGGCACTGATGGCGGGGCCGCGTTTTTCCACGATCTGGTCGGGTTGGGAAGTGGCCAAGTCTTTCACCCAAATGCCCAGGCGGCGCGGGGTCGCATAGGAAACAATTTCGCCATGAGTCAGTCCAGCCTTTTGCAGACCCGCCTCGACACCCGCTTGCAATGCGCGGGACAAGGTCAGTAGGGATTTTGGCGGTAGTTCCTCAGTGCCCAGTTCAAACAGCAGGTCGTCGGTCTCAGCCATGGCTCATCTCCCGGCCGCTTGCCAGCAGGGGAAAGCCGAGTTTCTGGCGGCGTTGGTAATAGGCCTCGGCGACGGCCTTGGCCAAGTCGCGCACCCTCAGGATGTAACGCTGACGCTCGGTCACCGAAATGGCGCGGCGTGCATCCAGGAGATTGAAGGAATGGGAGGCTTTCAGCACCATTTCATAGGCGGGCAGGGGCAAATCCATATCGATCAGTTTGCGGCATTCCTGTTCGTAGGTATCGAAGCATTGGAACAGAAATCCGGTGTTCGCATGCTCGAAGTTGAACGCGGACATCTCCACCTCGTTCTGGTGGTAGACGTCGCCGTAGGTCACATCACCCTGCGGGCCACGCATCCAGACCAGGTCGTATACGCTCTCTTTAGCCTGCAGATACATAGCGATCCGCTCCAGCCCGTAGGTGATTTCGCCGCTGACCGGGCGGCAGTCGAGTCCGCCCACCTGCTGAAAATAGGTAAACTGGGTCACTTCCATGCCGTTGAGCCAGACTTCCCAACCCAAACCCCACGCGCCCAGGGTGGGGGATTCCCAGTTGTCTTCCACGAAACGAACGTCGTGTTCCAGCAGATCAAATCCCAAGAACCGCAGCGAATCCAGGTAAAGCGTCTGGATGTCAGGCGGCGAGGGCTTCATGATGACCTGGAACTGATAATAGTGCTGCAAGCGGTTGGGATTCTCCCCATAGCGGCCGTCGGTGGGACGGCGCGAGGGCTGCACGTAGGCAGTGTTCCAGGGTTCCGGTCCGATCGAGCGCAGAAAGGTGGACGGATGGAAGGTGCCTGCACCCACTTCCAGATCGAGCGGTTGCAGCATGACGCATCCCTTGGAGCCCCAATATTCCTGCAATGCCAGAATCAATCCCTGGAAGGTGGAAACGTCGCGGGCGTCGATGTTTGGATTGGCCACGATACTGGTCGGTCGTAGTGGATGAAAGGCGGTGATTATATCCGATTTGTCGTCGGGGGCATCGACCAATCCGGCTATCGACTTGGCTTTCTGGCGGCGAGGATGTAGTTGATGCCCAGGTACGAGCTCAACAGAAAACGCATGCCGAACGGATTCACGGTGACTCCGGTGCGGGCGATAACCTTCATGCCGCCAAGAGTCAGCAGGTTTTCCAATTCAACGGGCTTGGGAAAGCGCTTCCACCGATGCGTGCCCTTGGGTAGCCAGCGCAGCACGTATTCTGCCATGACGATGGCCCCCACCCAGGACGCAACTGTGCGGTTGAGGGTGGCGATCACCATGATCCCGCCGGGTTTGACCAGCCGCACGCAGGCGTCCATGAAAAGCGGCAGTTCGGCCACGTGTTCCACCACTTCCATATTCAGTACGGCGTCGTACTGCTCTCCGCGTCCGGCCAGAATTTCCGCGCTGGCGGTCTCGTAATTAATCTTGAGTCCGCTCTGCTGCGCGTGCAAACGAGCGACACCAATGTTTTTCTCCACCACGTCGACGCCATGCACATTAGTGCCCAGCCTGGCCACCGCCTCGCTGAGTATGCCGCCGCCGCAACCGATGTCGAGCACGCGCAGCCCCTTCAATGGGGTCGGTGCGCCCGGATCGAGCCCGAATTCCGCGGTCAATAGGTCGCGGATATAACCGACGCGCAGATGGTTCATACGGTGCAGCGGCCAGAACGGGCCTCCCTCGTCCCACCACTGGGCGGACAGGCGCTCGTAGAAGGCGACTTCGTTCGGGTCGATGCTGCTGGGACGGGTCATTGCTGCGCCTCGCCTCAAATCAGTCAGGCTTGGAAGAGGAATTGGGCATGCGGGCGTCGTGTGCGGAAGGCGGTTTTTCAGAGCCGGGGCAGGATAGGGTAAAATGCCTCATTTGTCATCGGTTGAGAGTGCAAGCATGGTTCAAATCGGCATCGTCATGGGCAGCGACAGCGACTGGGAGGTCATGCAACACGCCGCCCGCCAACTCAAGGAGCTCGGTGTCGGCTATGAGACGCGGGTGGTTTCCGCCCATCGTACCCCGGACCTGCTTTTCGAATACGCGGAAACCGCCGCAGGGCGGGGGCTCCAGTGCATCATCGCCGGTGCGGGCGGAGCGGCGCATCTGCCGGGCATGCTGGCGGCGAAAACCACGCTGCCGGTGTTGGGCGTGCCGGTGCCGTCCAAATACCTGAAAGGTCAAGATTCCCTTTACTCCATCGTGCAGATGCCGAAGGGGGTGCCGGTCGCGACCTTTGCGATCGGTGAGGCGGGCGCGGTGAACGCGGGCCTGTTCGCGGCGGCGTTTTTGGCGAATCATGACCCGGCCTTGGCCGAGCGTTTGCAAGCGTTCCGTCGCCGTCAGACGGAAGCCGTGCTCGCCATGCAGTTGCCGGAGCTGGAATGATGGGCCTGCATATCCTGCCGAACGCGATGCTCGGGATTCTTGGCGGCGGCCAGCTGGGCCGGATGTTCACCATGTCGGCCAGGGCGATGGGATACCGCGTCACGGTGCTCGATCCCGATCGGGAAAGCCCGGCGGGTTCGCTGGCCGATGTGCATTTGCGCGCCGGTTACGACGATCCGGAAGCCCTGCGCACGCTGGCTGAGACCTGCGCCGCGATCACCACGGAATTCGAAAACGTGCCGGCCGAGAGCATGCGCTACCTGGAACAGCAGGTGCGCGTCAGGCCGTCGGCCGAATCCGTTGCCATCGCCCAGGACCGTATCCGGGAAAAACGTTATATCGCGGCTGCCGGCCTGAAAACCGCCCCTTTCCTGGCGATCGAAGCCCAAGCCGACCTGGATCAGGATTTGCGGGGGCACTTGCCCGGCATCCTCAAAATCGCCCGTCTGGGCTACGACGGCAAGGGGCAGGCCCGAGTCAAGACGCCCGAGGACGCTAAAGCCGCCTTTGCGTCTATGGGCGGCAAACCTTCGGTCGTCGAGCGGATGCTGAATCTCAAGACCGAGATTTCGGTGATCGTCACTCGCACCGGTCCCGGCGAGGCGGTTTGTTTCCCGGTATCGGAGAATCAGCACGAATCGGGCATCCTCGACATCAGCATCGTGCCCGCCCGTATCGATGATGCAATCGCTGAAAACGCCCGGCAAATGGCTTTGAAACTTGCCGAGGTGATGGGCTATGTGGGGGTGCTGGCGGTTGAATTCTTTCTGCTCAAAGACGGCGAACTACTCATCAACGAGATCGCACCGCGCCCTCACAACAGTGGCCATTACACCCTCGACGCCACCCTGGTCAGCCAGTTCGATCAGCAGGTTCGCGCCATGTGCGGCCTGCCGCCGGGCGATACGCGCCTCTTGAGTCCAGTGGTGATGGTCAATCTGCTGGGCGATATCTGGCGCGACGACGAACCGGCCTGGGACAAGCTGCTCAGCCAGCCGAACGTGCATCTACATCTCTACGGCAAGAAATCCGCCCGCATCGGCCGCAAGATGGGGCATTTCAATGTCCTGGCCGAAAACGTGGAAACCGCGTTGGCGCAGGCGCTGGAGTTGAAGCGGATGTTACAAGAACCGTAGGCCGGGAAAGGCCTAGCCGTTCACTTAATCTGTTGATAACACGATCGCGATTCGCCTGGAACCCCCATGGAACCCACATTTTATGGCTTCTCGTTTACCAGCAATAATTGCTGACGAAAAAACAGCCGCAAAGCTTTAGCGCATAAGGGCTT
>DATIXD010000349.1:0-14120 GCA_035518875.1 Methylococcaceae bacterium
GTCCACCTTATGAAACTCCTGGTACCATCGTGTTCCATTGGGTAAGGGCTCGACACGGCTCGGCCGGAGTTTGGAGAGCTCGATGAAATCATCGCTGAACAGCACGGGATGCAGAAAGTGTAGGGTGAAGTGGTCGGTAACACCCACTCTGAAGTTTTCGTCAAAATGCGCCAACTGGTTTTTCACCTCCAACAGACGCAGATAGACGCAACTGGCCAGACTGCACAAAAGCAGTAAGAGGATAAGAGCTCGTAAAAAAAAAACCGTTCTCATAGCACTAGATTGTGAGCGGGGGAACAGGCAGGGTCAACATGAAGTCGAAAGGTCTCGTGACTGATATTTCGGCTGCCAGGCGTTGCCTTGATTCACCTTCTTGGATATCTGCTCTAGCGATCACGGACTCACGCCCCAGTTCGCCTTATATGTCGTCAGATCAAGGCGAAAGCAAACCCAAACAAATAAAACCCACAGGGCGAAACTGTGCTAACCAAGTTTTCTTGTTTTGACAATAGGTTGTCATTGGCTCTGGACAACAGCTCTTTGCAAGGTTATTAAGCACCTCGACATCCAACTATCCGAGACCTTGTGCTTGAAGCTTCGAGAGATCATCCTACAGCCGGTTACGTCCGCCGAAGAAGAGCGGTTCTATTCCTTGATGCAGGTACATCACTACCCGGGAGCGTTGCCGAAGATCGGCCATACGCTGCGGTATGTCGTCTCCTGGCACGGCGAGTGGCGGGCCTTGCCGAGCTTTTCCGCCGCCGCCGCGACCCTCTGCGGGACGCGCGGTCACAAGGCTATCAGCCTGTGGGCGAAGGACCTGGGTTGGAAAGCGCGGGCGCGCTCTCGCTGTTACTACCGCAATCAACGCTGCGAAGTTCCCAGCCGCATCGTCATCCGCGAAGTGCTGACCCGCGTGGATCCCGACCAGTTGGACCGCGCCCTGCTGGGTTGGAACGCCCTCTATGCCGCCTCCGACGTAGCACTTGCCCTCGACGGCAAGGCGATGTGCAATGCTTTGGATGAACAGGGACGGCAAACCCACATCCTGGGCGTCGTCGGTCATCAGAGCAAGACCTGTTACACCCAAAAAAGGTCGGTGCCCTCCCCGTAGGCGACGGCGGGGCGGTCAAGCAGACCAACGAGATCGGTATGGCCATCCCGCTTCTCGACTCCCTCGACCTCACCGATAAGACCCTCACCGCCGATGCCTTGCTGACCCAGCGCAAGCTGGCCAACTACGCGCTCTACCACAAGGCCCACTACGTCTTCACCGTCAAAGACAACCAGCCCACGTTGCGCGAAGCGATCCGCCCGCGCTTCCAAGACCGCAAGCAGCCCGATTACCAGGAACCCCTCCACGCTGGCCCATGGTCGCATCGAACAATGCACGCTCTGGACCTCTACCCGCCTCAACCACTATCTCGATTTCCCCAGTTGTCGGTCAGGTCTTTGCCATGGAGCGCCCCGTAACCGAGAAGAAGCGCGCAAGACATCAATCAACCGAAACCGTCTTTGGACTCACCAGCCATACGCCCCAAACCGCCGATGCCGCCTGCCTGCTGGCGTATAACCGCGGCCTTGGTCCGTCGAAAACGCCTGCTATTACATCCTCGACTGGAACTGGGACCAGGATCGCTGCACCATCCGCACGGGGCGAAGCGCCGCGACTAAAGCGGCTGGGCACGGCCCAGAAAATCTCACCGCCCTGCGCCGTTTCGCCATCGGCATCATCAAGTCCAGAACCCAAGAGAATGTCGCCACCACCATTCACAACGGTTGGCACGCAACCGCCGCTTGGTCTTCGACTATCTTCGCATGACCGCGAACTCTCGCTCTAACACACCCAAGCTTCTAGCCCAGGCAGGTTAGAACAGATTGATCTGGCGGCCACGACAGGGCACAAGCTCCGGCTTGCGCGTATAATTCGGGGCATTCCAAGCCGCGCCGATCTGGCGGCCCTGAAAAAAAATGAACAAGACTTAGCCCTGATAGCATCCTATGGAAAAAACCTACGATCCCCACGCCATCGAGCAGCGCCTGTACCGAAACTGGGAAGCGCAAGGCTATTTCGCCGCCAAAGGCGACGGTAATCCCTACAGCATCATGATCCCGCCGCCGAATGTCACCGGCAGCCTGCACATGGGCCATGCCTTCCAGGATACGGTGATGGACATCCTCACCCGCTATCACCGCATGAAGGGTGATCTGACGCTCTGGCAGGCCGGCACCGACCACGCCGGCATCGCCACGCAAATGGTCGTCGAGCGTCAACTCAACGGCGAGGGCAAGACTCGCCACGATCTGGGCCGTGAGGCGTTTGTCGAGCGCGTGTGGCAGTGGAAGGACCAATCCGGCGGTGCCATTACCCAGCAATTGCGCCGCATCGGCGCTTCGCTGGACTGGTCTAGGGAGCGATTCACCATGGACGAGGGCCTGTCCAAAGCCGTGCGGGAGGTGTTCTGCCGACTGTACCAGGAAGGCCTGATCTATCGCGGCAAACGCCTAGTGAACTGGGATCCGGTGCTGCACACCGCGGTGTCGGACCTGGAAGTGATTTCCCAGGAAGAGCAGAGCCATCTCTGGCATATGCGTTATCCGCTGGCCGAAGGCGGCGGTCATCTCGTCGTCGCCACCACCCGTCCGGAAACCATGCTGGGCGACACCGCCGTCGCCGTGCATCCGGAGGACGAGCGCTACCAGCATCTGATCGGCCAGACCGTCCGCCTGCCTCTGACGAACCGAGAGATCCCCATCATCGGTGACGATTATGTCGATCCCGCGTTCGGTTCCGGTTGCGTCAAAATCACCCCCGCGCACGATTTCAACGACTATGCCATCGGCCAGCGTCACCGCCTGCCGATGATCAACATCTTCACCAAGGGCGCGGCCATCCTGGCCGATGAAGAGATCGCCAAGATTCCGGTCAAATATCACGGCCTCGACCGTTACGAGGCGCGCGACCTCATCGTTCACGATCTGAACGCACTCGGTCTGATCGAAAAGATCGAGGCGTACAAACTGATGGCTCCGCGCGGCGACCGCACCGGTGTGGTGGTGGAGCCGTTCCTCACCGATCAGTGGTTCGTGGATCTAACCCGCGAGGTGCAACCCGACGGCCGTCCCGGTGGCCGCAAAGCCATCACCGAGCCCGCCATCGAAGCGGTGCGCAACGGCCACATCAAATTCGTGCCGCAGAACTGGGAAAACACCTATTTCCAGTGGCTGGAAAACATCCAGGATTGGTGCATCAGCCGGCAGATCTGGTGGGGGCACCGCATCCCCGCCTGGTACGACGAGGCAGGCAGGACTTATGTCGGCGAATCGGAACAAGCCGTCCGCGCCAAGTACAGTCTCCCTGCCGATCTTCCCCTCAAACAGGACGATGACGTGCTGGACACTTGGTTCTCCTCCGCCCTGTGGCCTTTCTCCACCCTGGGCTGGCCGGAGCAGACACCGGAGCTGAAGACCTTTTACCCGACCAGCGTGCTGGTCACCGGCTTCGACATCATCTTCTTCTGGGTCGCCCGCATGATTATGATGGGGCTCAAGTTCATGGAAGACGTGCCGTTCCGCGAGGTCTACATCCATGGCCTGGTGCGTGACGCCGAAGGCCAGAAAATGTCCAAGTCCAAGGGCAATGTGCTCGATCCTATCGATTTAATCGACGGCATCGGCCTCGACGAACTGGTCGCCAAGCGCACTTCGGGGCTCATGCAACCAAAAATGGCCGAGCGCATTGCCAAGCAGACCCGCAAGGACTTTCCCGAAGGGATTCCCTCCTACGGCACCGACGCCTTGCGTTTCACCTTCGCCTCTTTGGCGTCCACCGGCCGGGATATCCGCTTCGACCTCAAGCGGGTCGAGGGCTACCGCAATTTCTGCAACAAGCTTTGGAACGCCGCCCGCTATGTGTTGATGAACACAGAAGGGCAGGATACCGGTCTGACCAATGCACCGTGTGCGTACAGTCTTCCGGACCGGTGGATCATCGGCCGCCTCCATATCACCATCCAGACGACCGTAGACGCCATCGAAAACTACCGCTTCGACCTGGCGGCTCAGGCGCTCTACGAATTCGTTTGGAACGAGTACTGCGACTGGTATCTGGAACTGTCGAAGGTCGTCCTGCAGAGCGGAGGCGAAGCCGCCCGGCGCGGGACGCGCCAGACCCTGGTGCGGGTGCTGGAGGCCATTTTGCGCCTCGTCCATCCGCTGATGCCCTTCATCACCGAGGAAATCTGGCAACGCGCGGCGCCTCTGGCGGGTCAGTCGGGCGACACCCTCATGCGGCAACCCTATCCGGAACCGCAACTGGAAGTCGTCGACCAAGCGGCACTACAGGAAATGGGCTGGGTCATGAACTTCATCTTAGGTGTACGCCGCATCCGCGGCGAGATGAACATCGCACCAGGCAAACTCCTCCAGGTGTTGCTGGAAAACGGCCAGGTGCAGGACAGACGTTGGTTGAGCGACAACCTTGAACTGATCCTGAGTTTAGGACGCGTGGAAAGCATCCAGTGGCTCGAAAGCGGAGAGAAAGCGCCGGAATGCGCCATTGCCCTGCTGGGCGAGATGAGGATCCTTATTCCGATGAGAGGACTGATCGACAAAGAAGCCGAGCTAGCGCGGCTTGACAAGGAAATCCAGCGGATCGAAAAAGACCTCCCGCGAGTCGAGGGCAAGCTGAACGATCCCAGCTTCATCGAGAAAGCGCCCGCCGAAGTGGTGGCCAAGGAAAGGGCCAAGCTGGCGGAACTGCGCTCAGGTCTGCTCCAATTGCAAGAACAAGCCGATAGGATCCGGTCACTGTGATTGACCACATGAGCCTCTTCGAGCGGAGGTGGACATGAACGAGAACGGCCCGAACAAAACCGTCGGCTCGCCGGCGAGCGGCAAAGGCGCGACACGCCCGACAGAAGCGCCCAAGACCCTGGACGAATGGACCGGTTGGCTGCGTGAAAAGGAGATGCCGATTTTTTCCCATACCGCAAAGCGCCTCAGTCAGGCCATGGAGGACCAGCGCTCCGGAATCACCGAACTTTCCCGCATCATACTGGAAGATCCATCACTCACGACCAAGCTTCTCAAACTGAGCAACAGCCCCTACTACAATCCAAGCCGGCAGCATCTGGGTACAATCACGCGCGCTATCGTTCTGGTGGGACTCGAGCCCATTCGCGAATTGGCTCTGGCCTGCTCGTTCATCGAAGCCATCCTTTCCCAGAATAACAAGCAGCAGGTCAACCGGGAAATCGCCCGCGCTCTGCACGCCGCAGTCCAAGCCAAATCGTTCGCTGTGCTCGCGAGCGAGCCGTTACCGGAGGAAGTGT
Organism: Methylococcaceae bacterium; assembly: GCA_035518875.1. Lineage (GTDB taxonomy): Bacteria > Pseudomonadota > Gammaproteobacteria > Methylococcales > Methylococcaceae > DATIXD01. The sequence continues at coordinate 5,334 of DATIXD010000349.1, forward strand.
TCATCGCCGCGCTCCTTCACAACATCGGCCACATCGCTTTCTGGTGCTTCGAGCAAGAATTGGGCGATGAAATCACTCGCTTGGTCACAGCGGAACATCTCGATCCGGAACAAGCGGAAAGACAAGTACTGGGTTTCAAACTCGGGCAACTCGGGGCGGCGCTGAGCAAGACCTGGAGACTGGGCGGTCTTATCGAAGAATCGTTCGCCACCGCAGGTTCCTCTCGTCGAAAGGAGATCGTTAGGGTCGGCTGCGAAATTGCGAGACTGTGTGAAGACGGTTGGGAAACGGCTGAGATCAAGCGCCGTTTAGCCAAGGTCGCCCAGTTGACGGGCAAAACGCCGCAGGACATCCAAGCCCAAGTGAAAGCCAATGCCGAAAATGCGGTCAAGTTGGCCACTCACTTCGGTGCGCGGGAAGCTTCGACCTATATTCCAACGGCAACCGAGGTGCTTCCGCCCAGCGACGGTTGCGACAGCCCGGCTGAAACCGGTGAAAAGAGCGAGACCACCCTGCTTCAGATCATGCAGGACATCACCAATATCCTGAATGGTGAAATCAATCTGAAACTATTGTTCGAGATAGTCATCGAAGGGATCTACCGGGGCCTGGCCATGGATCGAGTACTGTTCGCGATATTGACACCGGATCGGAAAATGCTGCGGGAAAAATTTTCGCTCGGCTGGCCGGCGGTTGAAACTCGGGGTCTCGCGCAAATTCCCATTGATGGGACGCCGCCCAATCTGTTTTCCTTCGCCTTAGATCGCAATGAACACCTTTGGGCAAAAAAGGACGGCGGGTCTCCCCTGGGGGAGCTTTTCACCCCTTCGATCCAGGCGCGGATAGGTCGCCATGAATGCTGCATATCCCCCATCAGTCTGAACAAGAAAACCATCGGCCTGTTCTATGCCGATCGCGCTATGAGCCATAAACCGATGACACAGGAAGTCTTTGACGGCTTCAAACAACTTACCTCGCAAGCCAATATTGCGTTGAAGCTCTCGCAAAGACTTTAGGCCTTTTCTCAGCGAAGTCTGAGAAAAGGTCTAGAAATATTCCGGTGCCGTATCCGCTTTGGTTTCTTCGCCAAGACGGTTTCTCTGAGTCCGAGCCGTTTATTGGCGGGTCGACCTTCGGTGCGGTTGAGTTTAGGCCTAATCTTGCCGAGGGACGGGCTTCATTGGTGTCTCCCTGAGATCGATCAGATCCGAACCACGATGGCTGCACCGCCCAAAGGACTCGCGTGGATGGCCAGTTTGCCGCCATAGGTGCGCACAATCGACTCGACGATAGCCAGCCCCAGTCCATGACCGGGCGTGGACGGATCGACTCGCTCGCCGCGCTTGATCACCCGCTCGATTACATTCTCCGGAATGCCGGGGCCATCGTCCTCCACCTGCATTTCCAAGCAAATCGGCTTCCCGTCAGGTTCGCAGACCACCGCAGCGCTTATTCGGATCCGGCGTCGACACCACTTGAAAGCGTTGTCGAGTAGATTGCCGATGACCTCGAGCAGATCGCCTTCATCGCCATGAAACTCGATCCCCGTATCGATATCGAATTGACAGTCGACCGGCTTGTCGGCATAGACCTTCACCAGGGCCGATTTGACCTGCTTCGCCTTTTTCGCGACATTGACCGGCGGGGTGAGATGCGTTCGCCCGGAAGTGGCGGCGCGCTGCAGCTGATATTCGATGATCCGCGTCATGCGTTCGATCTGATCTTGCGCGAGCGGACGGATATCGGTATCGGCCGTCGGCCGCTCCAAGGCTCCGCGCAATACCGCCAGCGGCGTTTTCAGACTGTGCGCGAGATCGCCCAGTGCATCGCGGTAACGCGTCAGATGACTCTGCGCGCTGTCGAGCAAGGCATTGAGGTTGTCAGTGAGCCCTCGCAATTCCATCGGATACGGGCCGGTAAGTTGCCGCGCCTGACCGGCCTCGATGGCCGCCAGATCTTCCGCCACCTGACGCAGGGGCGCCAAGCCCCAGCGCAAGATCATCCCTTGCACGGCCAGGAGCAATAGGGCCGCGCCGCCCAGCCAGCCCCACAGGCTGCGGCGGAATTGGCGAATCTGCCCGTAAAAGCCATCCAGGGTTTCGGCGACCCGAAAGGTATATTGCCTGGGCTTCTTCAGTCCCTCCTCCCAAAGGATCTTGAAACTCAACACATACAGTGGGGTGCCATCCTCCAAGTGCACCTTGTCGAATGTGCCCACGCCCATTTGGGAGGCCTTGGTTGGCGGAATCTCAATACCAACCGCCGAAGGCGAGCGCCAGTTCGGCTTGTTGTCGCGTCCTCGAATGTCGGCGTACAGTCCGGAGGCCGGCTGATTGAACCTCGGCTCATGCAGATCCTCGGGGCCGTGCAGCAGCCCCCGTGCATCCAGCTCAGCTCCCGCCAGCAGGGCATAAATGTAGCCCTGCAAGCGGTCGCGCATCGAGGCCTCCGCGCTGTCCCGGAAAGCGCCGTCCAGCACCAGGCCGGTCATGCCGAGGAAGGCCGTTAACACCAGGCTTGCGGCGAGCAGCGCTCGCCCATGGAGGGACTGGATCACGTGGGGCTGCGTTCGAGGGTAAAACGGTAGCCGCGGCCGCGCAGCGTTTCAATCGGCTGATAGCGGTTATCGGGATCCAGCTTCCGCCGCAGTCTGCCGATGAACACCTCGATGACATTGCTGTCACAGTCGAAGTCCTGGTCGTAGATATGTTCGGTCAAAGCGGTCTTGGAAATCACCTCGCCGGAATGCAGCATCAGGTATTCCAATATCTTGTATTCGTGGCCGGTCAGTTCCACCGGCTGAGCATCCACTTGAACCGTTTGAGTGACCGTATCGAGTAAGATGGGCCCGAAACGCAGCCTGGGGCGGGCGATGCCCGCTGCCCGACGCAGCAAGGCGCTGGTGCGGGCCAGTAGTTCCTCGAAGTGAAACGGTTTGACCAGGTAGTCGTCCGCTCCGATCGAAAGGCCTTCGACCTTGTCCTGCCAGCGGCCTCGGGCGGTGAGAATCAATACGGGGAAATTCAATCCCTTATTACGCCAGCGCTCGATCACCTCGATGCCCGAAAGCCCGGGCAAACCGAGATCGACGATCGCCAGGTCGAACGGATACTCGCTGCCGAGAAAAAAACCTTCCTCTCCATCGGCTGCGGCATCGACGGCATAGCCAGCCGCGCGCAGCTGGGACTGCAGATGGGTTCGAAGTTCCGCCTCATCCTCGATCACTAACACGCGCATGGGTAAGGGAACCGTCGCAGAGGGTTTTATTGGCCGGAATCGACAACGATCACCCGGACGCGGCCCGAAGGCAGGAGGACCTTGATCCGGTAGGCTGGGGCGCCGGGGCCCTGGACGGCCTCGGCCGACAATATCCGCCCACCGGTTTCCCGTTGCACCCGACGCACCGCTTCATCGAGTCCAATCCGCGGTCGGTATTCCGGTTGGCGGGGGATGAATGGGGACCCGAAATCATCCGAGCCCGGGAACGGCTGCGAGGAGGCGGGGAGCGTGACCATCAGCAAGCAAGCCAGGCCAATTAAGAACGATCCTCTTTTCATCGAGTTTCTCGGGTCAACCCAGGCTCCCGGAAAACCGCCGGGGCGCAGTGCCCCCGGCGCTGGTTCAACGATTACCGCCAGCGGCGTAGGGGCTGGCGGTGAAAGGACGTGAGCTGTTCCACAGCGGGGATGATGGGAACTAATGGCTTATCTCATGTCCCAAAACGGAACCTAAGACCGAGCCGCCGATAATCGCGCCATGGTTGCCATTACCTAACTGCTCGCCGAGCACACCGCCCAATACCCCGCCGGCGATAATCGGCACCGTACCGGAGAGGCGGTGATCCCGATAGACGGGATGGCTTTCCTCGTAAACCACCGGCGCTTCATGATAATGGTGCACTACCCGCGGCTGTTCGTAATAATGTTCGTGAATATACACCGGACGCTCGTAGACCACCTCTTCGACATAACCGTGATGGCCGTGATGATGGCCATGGTGGCCGTGATGATGATGACCCCAGCCGTGGCCGTCGGCGTATGCGCCGGACGCGAAAAACAGGGCCGACAGGGCGGCCATTATCGTAACAGTCATTACCCGTTTCATTGCCATTCTCCTTCAAAAAACTGATTACGTGATGCCGGTCAAACGCCTAGAAAGCCAATTCTTTTGCCGGCGCTGAGGAGAATAGCCTCGGGTTGCTGAACGGAAGCTGAATGATCCAGTTTGTGATCGAAACCTGTCCTGCAAAAGCAGACAAACCAGTTTATCGGCCTTCAAATACGATGAACGCCTCATAAGGAGGCGTTTGTTCGGTGACGGCGACAAGCCGCTTTACTCTAACCATTCAGTTGATGCCGTATTTATGCATCCGGTACAGCAGGGTATCGCGGGAAATGCCGAGGAGTCTGGCGGAGCGGCTGCGGTTGCCATGGGTCCGCGTGAGGGCTTGTTGAATCAGGTCGATTTCGACTTTTTCCAACTCGATGCCAACTTCTGGTAGCGCAATGACCGGCTTGGCCGCGGGTGCTCGATTAATGATCTCCGCCGGCAGGTTGTTTTCCTCGATGATGCGCCCGGCCAACAGGATACACAGGCGCTCGCAGACGTTGCGCAACTCGCGAACGTTGCCCGGCCAAGAATAGGCATGCAGACGGGCGAGCGCGGTCTTGCCGAAACTCGATGCCGGCAGCTGGTGATCGCTGGCGAAGCGCTGCATGAAGTGGTTCAGCAATAACTGGATGTCGCCCATGCGATCGCGCAGCGGCGGGATTTCCAGAGGGACGACGTTGAGACGATAGTAAAGATCCTTGCGGAACTCGCCTCTTGCGATCTTGTCGCCCAGATTGGCGTTGGTCGCGGCAAGGATGCGGACATTCACGTTCTGGGTATGGGTATCGCCCACCGGCTGGATTTCGCCGGTTTCCAGGAAACGCAACAGCTTGGCCTGGAGCGGCAAGGGGAGGGAGTCGACCTCGTCCAGGAACAAGGTACCGCCGTCCGCGGCCTGCAGCCGACCCGTCTGGTTGGCCACCGCGCCGGTGAAGGCCCCCTTGCGGTGACCGAACAACTCGGATTCCGCGATGGCTTCGGGCAGGGCCGCGCAATTCAGGGTGATGAAAGCCTTGTTCACACGCGGGCTATGTTGTTGCAGGGCGTTGGCCAGCACTTCCTTGCCGGTGCCTGTTTCGCCCGCGATCAGGACAGTCACGTCGGTCGCCGCAACCATTTTCGCACTTCGAAGGAGCGCCTCGAAATTTGGTGATTGTCCGATCAGTGCTTCAAACATAAGCTCACCCTTCAAAATCTCGAATGTATCTCGTGAAGAACCATGGGGTTCAGCCAAGGGAACGCGGCCAGCAAGGCGAGCAGGATCAACGAGATTCCCGCTATCTGCCGGAACTTCCGCATACTGGATAACCGCACCATGAGGCTGGTCATTATACCGACGCCAACCACCGCCGGCAAAGTCCCCACGCCAAAAGCCAACATCGTAAAGGTGCTCCGCACCTCGTTGCCCGCAGTCGCCGCCAGGGTCAGCGCGGCGTAGACCAGGCCGCAGGGCAGCCAGCCCCAGATCATCCCGAAGAAATAGGCCTGGGGTAGGGTTTCGACCGGGATCAGCCGCCGGCCATAGGGTTCGATCCGGTGCCAGATCACGGCGCCCGCCTTCTCGATATAGGCGAAGCGGGGAAACCAGCCGGCGATGTGCAAACCGGCACCGGCCATGATCAGCGCCGAGATGATCTGCAGAATGCGGTGGCCTTGACCCTCGCCCAGTGGCAGCATCAGCACATTGTGGAGCAGACCGGCGAAATAACCGCCTATGGCGTAACTCGTGATGCGGCCGATGTTGTAGCTGAACACGAAAGGCACGAGCTGGGCTTTGTTCTCGCGAATTTCCCTGCGCAGGCTCAAGGTGAGGGAGCCGATGATGGAGCCGCACATGCTCAGACAATGCAAAGCGCTGAACAGCCCCATCACCAGGGCGACAAGATAGGATGTGGCGAAACCGCTTTCGAGATGCTGCATGGGGTCAAAACGATACCATGAGACCCGGCGCTTTAAACAGACCGAGTGGGTGAAATGACACAAGCGTATGGGTCATAACGCTCAACCGGTCCAAGGTCGCGCAGTATCGGAAAATCGAGGGCTGCACGCTCGAAACTCCGGATAGGGATCAAGTGCGTCCCGAGCTTGCGAATACGGCGGCAATCTGTCGCTGAATCGTCTCCGCCGCCTCCCGGCGGTTTTGCGCGTCGCGGATGGGCCGGCCGACGACGATGTAGTCCGCACCGTTGCGGAAGGCCTGATCGACCGTCGCCACACGTTTCTGATCATCGGCGGGACGATTCTCCACCGGGCGAATGCCAGGGGAAACGATCAGCAGCTTATGGTCCAGTTCGCTTCTGAGCAGCGGCGCCTCCAGGCCGGACGAAATCACGCCGTCGCATCCCAATGCCAATGCCCGTTTCGCGCGGGAGAGCACCAGTTGCTGGACATCGCAGGCGAAGCCGAGATCGTCGAGATCGCCCCGATCCAGACTGGTGAGCACCGTCACCGCGAGAATCTTGAGCTTTCCTTTCTCCCTGGCGGCGGCTTCCATGATGGCGTCGTTGCCGTGCACGGTGGCGAATTCGACCCCTTTGTCGCTCAGGGCCCGCACGGCGCGCGCAACGGTTTCCGGCACGTCGAAAAACTTAAGATCGACGAAGACCTTCTTGTTCCGCGCCTTCAGCCATTCGATGAAACCGAAATAATCGCCGGACATGAACAACTCCAATCCCAGCTTGTAAAAGCAGACGCTCTCGCCCAACTCCTCGACCAACGCCTGGGCTTCCGCAATGCCGGGGACATCGAGCGCCATGATCAGACGTTCGCGGGCGGGAATCGGCTTGGTGGATAAAAAACTCGTCATGATGACTCCTCGAACTTTGACAAACGGGTTTCCCGCTGGCTCGCATGTCCGGCTTGCTACAATTAAGCCCCGACAATAGGGAGCGGATTGGCAGAATGATACCGGTACTGGCGCAGATGGGATTGTTGATGTTGTGCGGGGTTGCCTGGCGCATTATACGGCCGGGCGGGCTGGATGCCGACCAGACCCGATTGGTGTTGACCACGATCGTCTTCAACCTGCTGATGCCGGCGCTGGTCCTCTCGGTACTATGGCAGGCCGAAATCGGCCTCGAATCGCTCAAGATCGCCCTGTTCGGGGCCGCCGTCGTTGCATTCGGCGCGGCGATCACCTGGCTGTTCTCGAGATTCTGGCGGATCGGAAAAAGACAACTGGGCGCGGCCATGTTGGGGATCGCCTTTCCCAACGTCACCTATCTCGGACTGCCACTGCTGGAGCAGATCTTCGGCCCGTGGGCGCGTTCCATCGTCATCCAAATTGATTTGTTTGGTGCTACGCCTATGGTGTTGACGCTGGGGATACTCATCGCCCGTCATTACGGCGATGACGATCAGCCCAACCACGATTCCATGTTGCGGGGACTCGTCAAAAATCCGCCGTTGTGGTCCGCCATAATTGCGCTGCTGTTGAACTTGAACGGCGCGCCGCCACCCGTCTGGGTGGCTCAACTGCTCGGCAAGCTTTCCGCCGCCGTTATTCCGTTGATGCTGATTTCGCTCGGGTTAGGCCTGCGCTGGAACGCCTGGCACTATCGAAATGTTCCCCTGGCCGTTATCGTGCTCGCGTTCAAACTCGTACTGATGCCGCTATTCGGCGTCGCGCTCGGTTTGCAACTGGGATTTGGCGGCGACAAGCTCGCGGCGCTGGTTCTGGAGGCCGGCATGCCCAGCATGTTGCTCGGCGTGGTCTACTGCGACCGCTACAGGCTCGACACGTCTTTCTATGCCATGGCCGTCGCTTTGACCACCGCCTTCGGAATGATCAGCCTGCCGTTTTGGCACCACCAGTTGGCAGCGAACTGATCACCCTCCTGGCTCTCTCAAGAGAAAAGTGTGGCATAAGCCACAGTGCCTGTGTCATATGCCGCAGGGATTTGCTTCCGGACGCCTTTTTCGGTTCGCAACTGGTTGTTGCCTATCCTTGTTCAGGAATGGCATAAAACGCGTATATCTTATATATAGATTCGCCGCGGCTGCGCGTTTCTCGGATGGGTAGACCAGGAACGTCGCGCTGTCGTTCGGTGTTCCGATCGTCGCCGATCTAAACGGCTACCCGGTGGACCCCGACTACCGCATCACCAGTCGGTTCAACGTGACCTTCTAACGCTGTTCGACTTTTCATCAATGAGGTTGGTTTAGTGAAAAAGGGGGAACCAGCGCCGGGCAATATGCCATATCGGCCACGGCCTGCTCGCCTCATCATCTCGGCGGTCATTGTGCTGTGGACCGCCATCCTGGGTGGCTGCACCCGGGTGCATAAGGCTGCGACCGGTTACGAGCAATATGCCGGGGCGGCGGTCAAGCTTCCGGTTTCCGCCGCATTTGGTCCCGATCGCCGGCTATGGCGGGTGGTGTCCACGGAAGATCACGTCTACGTGGACTATTCGAAAGACTACGGCAAGAGCTTCAGCCCGCCGGTTGCTATCAATCCCGAACGGATACCGATCCGGGCGCAGAGCGAATACCGCGCCCAGATCGCGGTTGATTCCGCCGGCCGCATTTACGTGGCCTATCCGGCCTTCGGCCTGCAACCCTGGACGACCTATCTCACCCTGTCCGAAGACCAGGGCCAACATTTCAGCGCTCCCAAACCCCTCAGCGACCAAGCCAGAGTGGCCAATTCGTACCAAACCGTGTGCTCGCGCTTGACGC
>DATIXD010000350.1:0-3950 GCA_035518875.1 Methylococcaceae bacterium
GATCAGACATGTTGGGTTACCTCTAGAATCAAAGAATGAAGCTTTCCTAATGCGCCAACCCCGATCTGCTATAGCGTCCTATTAATCTCTATACCGGCGATAACACGTATTTCTCATGTTCGCCCTCTTCGGGCTTTACTCATGGGCTTCCGCCGCTTTTCAGGGAATCCTCATAAACCTTGAGATCTCGCTTATACAGGGCTTTCAAACCCTCGCACGTTGGTTGACCCGGAGCTTCGTTGCGAACACAGTTTTCATACTCCCTTTTGGAAGCTTCCATGGCTATTGCGGCATCTTCCGAGCCTGGACCGCCCTCCACAACAGTTGGCGTGGTTCCACATCCGGCGAATAGGGTGGTAACCGTGATAACCAGCAGACTTTTCCAATATGCGCTCATCAGCCGCCCTTCATCTGATACATTGCCCTGCACTCTATAACACCCCGCACCTACAGCAGCAGGCGCATTTCCACAAGCATTGGTCGCGCTCTGCATCAGATTTGGAGGCACCCCGAACAATTAAGAACCCTGGCGCTGCCAGGGCGGATTTTTTCTGCGAGCCGGGTTGATCCAGGTCACCTTGCCATGATCACGCAACCATCGCTCCTGGAACACCCGCTTGGCGGTGACGCCCGCCTTAACCACAAACTCCCGGTTCAGGTAGGCATTGAAGGCGATGCTGAAACCTGGGACGAGCATGCCTAACTCTGCGCCCAGCACTGCGCGTTGCAGGGCCTTCTGAGCGGATTCCTCGACGGCCTGGTTCAAAAAGGACTGCTCGATCTGGCGCTGATAATTCGCCATGGCACGCGACCGCTCCTGAGGGCTGGAGGTAGTCGAGAGTGCTAGCACATGCAACATTAGCTGCTTGTCGCGCTGCTGTTCGATTCGATAACCATAAGCCTGCGAGACCCGATAGATCACACGCAAAGCGCCGGCCAGCAGCACCGGTAAGCCAGCCGCTAACGCGACCGGTCCGCCGGTGCCGGTTGCGGCGCCCATCCCGAGCGCAATGTGGCTGGCATCGGCGATCACGTGATCGGCCAGCGAATCGGCGAATTCGAGCGGTTTGGCGGCGAGGTCCTGGAGCGACTCGATGCCCTGGGACTTCACAAAACGGTCCTTGAGGATATTGTCATCCTCAGCGAGTTGTCCGGCCATCTTGTTGACTGCGTTCATGGCCACTTCCACCGCTGCCTTGGGCAACACTTTGTTCGCCACATAGCTAATGGGGGAGGTGATGGCCCGGACAATGCGTTTGGACAGACCGGGCACCTCAGCTTTCCAGGCCGCGATTTCGCGAACCTGTTGGGCTTCGTATTCGGTCAGAGCAATGGTTAATCCTTGCCCTTCGGTGGAATCGTCGTTAGCCATTTTCAGCGCTTCTCGATACGGGGATAACGCCGCTCAAGATCATCCAGGAAACGGTTGATCTGCTTCATGCTGCCGTGGAAAAACCTCGGCGAGTGCCCCTTCCTCCAGCGCTCCACGCGTTCTCGATTACCCGGCCAAAGCGCCAGCGCTCCCATCAAAAGAAATGGTGTGCCCAGAACCCCGGGCACAATGAGTCCCACGATGCCGGCAGTGATCAGCGTCCAGCCCACATCGTGTTTGAGTCTGCCCACACGGTCAACCACCGCGTCATCCGCACGCACTTCTTCCGGCGATATAGCCTCGTCAATGGCCGGGGAGGAATCGTGCGCGACGGGAGCCAGCGCCGTTCCCCTGACACCCTCGGGTGATGCCGCTCCCTGCAGTGGGGTCTCGGCAGAGGGATGCGAAAAATTGGGCTGTGCGCTCATGATGAAATTCTCCGGAAACTGTTTCAGGCAGGACACGAAACCATGTCGGTGCCCGGTTGGTTACTCAGAATTTGATCCGCCTCAGGTCGCGTGGTTCCTCAAGTGAACGGGTCGCCTGTCGATAAACCCCCCATACCGCCATATTGGCAAGAATGCCCGCCGTGATGCCATTCAGGACGCCGCCGAACGCGCCGACGACGCACAAGAGATTGGGGACCATGGCCTTGCGGCAGGTCCCGGTGACCCGGGATGGGTACCCTCGCGCCAAGGCCGCGATGTCCGCGAGCGGATCGAGGTGTTCGCCCAGGAACACGATATCGGCCGATTCACCCGGCAGCAGGCCGGCACCACCCAAGGAAATGGAAAGATGGGCCTGTTGCGCAAGCCCCGGCTGTGCGCAGCAATCACCCACGTAGGTTGCACGAACGCCTCGGCGGCGCAGGCCCTGCAGAAAACGCGATTTTTTCTCCCCTGCAAGCTCGCCACTGTAAAGGTCGATCCCCAACAGATCAGCAGCCTCCTTCGCCTCGCTATCGGACCGGTCCGACGCCAGGAACAGCTGAAATCCTTGTTTGCGCAAGCCACAAACAATATTGGCGGCTTGCGGCCGGGCTTGACGTCTAAACCGCAGCGTAGCGATTTCGGCGCCATCGATCTCGACCGTCACAGGCGGTGCGACTGCGCCCGATGACTCTGGCCAACTCCGCAAGGTGATCGCATGCGTACCATGACATACCGTGACGCGATCGGTATCGAGCTCCAGCAAGGGCGGCTGGCGTACCACGAGCCCACGCTGCTGACACGCCATTGCCAGGGCAACGGCGCGTTCGTCGCCCAGGTAAAGCCCGGCACCGGCCACGTAGCGCAGCAGCGAGTTGATATCCGACTCCGCCATACGGGTCTGCAGTTGGTAAAGTTCGAGACCACGGGTGCGAAAAGCAGGCCGGTCGTCCAGCACGACGAAGTTGCTCTCGCCCAGCCGTTGCAGGGCGGTCAGTTCGCGGACCACGGCGCCGCTGCGTGCCGCCAGGCGGATGTCCCTCAAGGTCTCAAGGGGAACAGCGAGATCGGCACCGCTCAACCAGTCCTGGTGCAGAACCGCGCCCACCGTAAACAGGTCGCCCACAGCCAAGCCGACACCGGCAGTGGCCAGCGTGGGGCTAATGGTGCGATCCACGAGTGCTTCGGCTTGCTGTTTCAAGGCCCGATGATGCGGCAGCGATGCGGTGGTCTCGAGTAGCGCCCGAGCGATCCGGGCGGCACGAGTATCCTGCCCTACGTGTAAGGCTTCGATATCCAATTGGCCCTGGATGATCGTGCTACCGGCCAGGACCTCATCACCAATCTTCTTGCTCACCGGCGCACGCGCCCCGCTCACCGGCGCCTCATGTACCAGGGCGACGCCGGAGAGCACGCGCCCGTCGACAGCGATCACATCGCCGGTTTGCGCACCCACCGATTGCCCCGGACGGAGTTGTTCCACCGGAGTCCATACTTCGATCCTCGACTCCGCCTGGATGCGCGCATGGCTCGGCATCGGCGCACTCTCCTCGAGAAGGATGCGGCTTTCGGTCGCGAGATCGCGCCGCCAGCGCCGCGCCCAATAGCGGAAGGACCAGTCCGCCAGCGCGTAAGCGAGTACCTGACCGCTGGCGATCGAACAGGCGAGCAATGCGGTCAACCACACCGGGGTTCCGAGTTTTCCCGCGCGCAACTGCTGGGCGGCATCGCGCATGGTGCCGACGTGGGTGAATACCAGAAGCCCCGCCCCCAGCACTTCCGCCAAAGGCAAGACCAGTTCGCCCACCGTCGCCACGCCCACCGTGGTATTGGCCAACCGGAAATCGACTGCCTGGGGCTCGGGAACCGGCTGGGCCTTCCTCGAGGGGGCCAGTTGCGATTCGGCGATTCGAACCAGATCTTTCGCCCCGACGAGTTCCGGTTTGAATCGTACCCAAAGATTTCCCGCCGACGTCGTCGCGGTGGCCTCGGTGACGCCGGAGACGGCCCGCAACAGCGTTTCCGCGCGACGGGCGAAGGTGGCGTCTTGGGTCAGCGCCGGGTGGCGCAGCTGAAGTTGTCCCGCACTCGCACTTGCGATCTCCCACCTGGATACCACGTCGCCGAAGCGATGCAGCGTCACGGCTTCG
>DATIXD010000351.1:0-8996 GCA_035518875.1 Methylococcaceae bacterium
AGCCAAGATGCCGATTTCAATATCCCTGATGTCGTCGGCCGAAAAATCTTCGTTACCTTTCATGATCCCGACGGTCGTGGTGGCAACGTAGGGATTTTTATAGGGATATTGGTACGTTGCCTCGTCGATCCTCCGCGCAAATACGTCCGGATGGACACCTAGCAACGCGGCGGAAAACAATGCCGAAAAAATTACCGATCGTCTTGTGACGTGCCGCATCTCGTCTCTCCTTCGGCTATGCGGTTAAGGAAACTCCGAACAAGTCCAAACGGGACTTGTAAGACGCCGTCATCGAAAAGAGCCGTTTGCCGCTAACCCGAAAAATCAATCGCTTGGAGTGATTGGTTCTGGCAATGCATCCCTGCATTGTGGAAGCGGTGACGTAATCAGAGCCTCCTGAAGTTAAGGGCTGAAGGGTAGTTCAGGCAAGTACCAACTGAACGCCGAGGCCACGGATGATTATTGGGGGCAGGTCCTGCAATATAGCACGGGTTTGCCATGAGTCATTCATGGCGAGGGCGCGAAGATTAGAAGTAGTAGGCGGTTTATGATAAAAGTAGGAATCTGGCGCGGCGAACCGAATCAAACGCAACAGTAGCTCCGTTTTCGAATACGAAAGCAATGGGGGTTTTTTATGCACCGGCAGGCATTGACTGAGCGGATATTTCCCCGAATGGTGGAACTACGCAGGACCTTCCATCGCTATCCGGAGTTGGCGTTTGAGGAAGAGCGAACGGCTTTGGTCATCATGGAGGAACTGCAACGCTTGGATATTCCTTTCGAATATGGCGGGGTGGGCGGCGGAATCGTCGGCAAGATCACCGGCCCAGACGATGGCCCGACGATCGCATTGCGGGCCGACATGGACGGTCTTCCCGGAAACGAGACGACCGAGCTGCCTTTCGCCTCTGTCAATCCAGGCAAGATGCATGCTTGCGGCCACGATGGCCACATGGCCATGCTCTTGGGGGCTGCGGCCATGCTCAAGGAAGATCCGCCACCGGGCCATGTGGTGCTGATCTTCCAACCGGCCGAAGAGCGGGGGGGCGGTGCCAAGGTGATGATCCAGTCTGGAGCCCTCGACGGCGTGAGGGCGATCTTCGGCGGCCATGTGATGCGTCAGTTCAGAGTGGGGGAGATCATGGTCGTATCTGGGGCGATTACCGCCCAGTCCGACGGCTTTACTATCCGGGTACGAGGGCGCGGGGGACACGGCGCAAGACCCCATGAGGCGGTCGATGCGGTGGTGGTCGCGGGGCTGTTGATCATGGCCGTGCAGACCCTGGTGTCGCGGGAAATCAATCCATTTCATCCCTCGGTGGTGACAATTGGCCAGGTACAGGCCGGTTCTGCGCCCAACGTCATTGCGGAGCATGCAGTCCTCCATGGAACGATTCGAACTACCGAGCGAGCGGTGAGAAAACACATCATCGAGGGACTCAACCGCATGGCGAAAGCGACCGGAGTCTTGAATAACGCGGTCGTCGATGTGGAAGTCAGGGAAGGTTATCCGCCGGTGATCAACACGGAACAGGAGGCGGAAATCGCCAAACACGCGGCACTTAGGGTGGTCGGGCAGCAGGGACTGGTTCCCATCGATCATCCCAGCATGGGTGCGGAAGACTTCGCGTATTATCTTGAGCAGATTCCGGGTTGTTACGTCCGATTCGGCGCCCGGCGCGAAGGCTGGGAGAACATACCCCTGCACAGTCCGGCCTTCGATTTTGATGAAGAGGCTTTGAAGGTTGGAGCGGCCTTCTTCGACGAGGTCGCAAGGGAAGCGATCAGTACCTATGCCAAGAACCCCTGAGCACCAGCCTTATCCATACATCGAGTTCAAGGCTTGCGCCGAAGCTACGGTCGGCATCGAGATCGAGTTTCAACTGCTCGATCCCGTTACGCTGGATTTGACGGATGGTATATCAGCCCTACTGAACAACTATCCCGAAACGCCTGACATCAAACCGGAGTTGACCCAATGTTCCGTCGAGATCAACTCGAAGGTCTGCGCAAACATCCGGGAACTGGAAGCGGATGTGATTTCGCTGGTCAAGACGCTGAAGGGTCGCTGTCAGTCTTCGGGCATGGCGCTTTGTACCGCCGGCACCCATCCTTTCTGCCGGCGTCCGGTCGGTGTCACTCCGCTGCCGCGATATCTCGCGGTCGAGGAGAAGATGGCGTATCTGTCGCGCCGACTGAAAACCTTCGCCCTGCATGTCCATGTCGGGATGCCTTCCGGAGATGTGGCGCTTGGCGTCATGACCCTGCTCAAGCCCTATTTGCCCCTTTTTCTGGCGCTATCGGCCGGCTCACCCTTTTGGGAGGGAGAGGACACCAATTTTGCCTCCTTCCGCCAGCGATTTCTGGCGATGTTGAGAGATTATGGCACGCCGCCAAACTTCAGTACGTGGAGCGATTTTGCCGAATTCTTCAAAAACACCCGAACGGCCGGGCTGACCGCCATCTGTCGCGATCTCCACTGGGATTTGCGCCCCTCCCCCGGTTTCGGCACCCTTGAAGTCAGGGTGATGGATGCGCTGCCCACCGTTCGCGAGAACATCATGATGGCGGCGCTGGTCTACACCCTGATCGTCTACCTCCTGCGTTGCCGCGAACAGGAGGCGTGTGACCATCTTCCCCCGCATCATTGGTGGATGGAAAAAATGAACCATTTCAACGCGTCCTACCAGGGGCTGGATGCCGACTATATCTTCGATGACCAAGGCCACAGCAGGCCAATCAAGGCAGTGATTCAGGAAACGTTCGAAAAGCTGACCCCAACCTCCCGTGAACTGGGAACTGTGGATTACTTGCAGCATCTGGAAAACCATCTTGTCAACAAGCCCAGCTATCTTCGCCAACGGCGGCTTTTTCAGGAGACCGGCTCCTTGAGAGCCATAGTCGCCAACCTGGTCAGGGAATTGGAAGAGGATCTGGCCGCTCGCTGAATGCCCGATTCTCGCGGCCCGGTGAGCTCGCGAATCCGCTTCTGCCTCGCGGCATCAACTCAGTCGTTCACTCGGAATGCACCACACCAGCTTGCATCCTAAACTGCGACGAGAGAGACTGGCCCAGAAAAACTCCCCTGGGATTTAATTCGCTTTCGCGCGCCCTCGGACGCAGTTTCGGCAGAACGGCCTATGCAATACCAGATAAAAAAGGAGTGAGGACCATGCCCCTGTCCAACAGAATCGCGAGCTGTGTATTTCTACTCGTCATTGGGACTTTTTACGTTCAAGCCACTTTGGCGGTACCCGTAGGCGGCACGTTTACCGCGGAGCGAGCGTGCCCTGCCTATGTCTCAAAAAACAAGCAGACCAACCCGGACGGAGCCCGCATCGCGGCCGGAGAGCACTATGAGGCACTGGAGGCGAACAAGCCCGACAGCCCGGACTGGTACCGTATCCGCATTCCGTCCGCCGACCCCCAGGAACGTTGGACGGGTGCCGAGTGCGGCAAATTTCAGCCGGGTGCAACCGGTGGAACGGGTGGAACGGGTGGAGGGGGCGTGTGCAATCTTGCCGGCCAAGCGGACAGCTACGTGCTGGCTCTGAGCTGGCAGCCGGCTTTCTGCCAAACGAAGCCCGGAAAACCCGAGTGTCAGATTACCGCGCCGACGGCCTACCAGGCCCGCAATTTCACTCTGCACGGCCTGTGGCCAAATCAGAAAACCTGCGGCACGAGCTACGGGTTCTGTGGCGAGGTCAAGAAAAAGGAAGACGACTTCTGCGATTACCCGGCGATCACGCTCCAAACCCCCTCCCGGGCCTCCCTGGCTCAGGTTATGCCCAGTGTCGAGGCCGGTTCCTGCCTGGAGCGCCACGAGTGGCACAAGCATGGCACCTGTCAAGACAAATGGTCGGATGATGAGTATTTCGACCTGGCAGCGGATCTGACCCGCCAGTTCAATGAGTCGGGCATGGCTTACTTCATGGACCGTCGGATCGGGCGGGAAGTGCGAACCGAAGATTTCCTGGCTCGCCTGGATGCAGTGCTGGCTTCGGGGACGCGACAACGGGTCAGGCTCACGTGCGAAAACGGCATGCTGGTGGAGGTTCAGGTCAGCCTTCCGGCGACCCTGAAGCTGGGCGCAGACCTGGACGCGCTGATCGCCCAAGCTCCACCGACGGGCGGGTCAACCTGCGCGGCCAATTTCCGCGTGGATCCCATCGGGCAGTAACCGGCTGATTCCTGCCGGTTACTCTGGTTTTGTACGTACGCGCCTTGCCATGGGTTGGGCCGCTCAGGAACCGTTCACGAAAGTCGAGCGATTTGGGAAGACCCTATTGGTTCAATTGGTCTACCGGAAAGGCGCCGGCTCTAAGCTGCATGTCGCCCTACGGGTTGGTATGTCCAGCCTGTGCCACCGACCGCCCCGGCGCGTAGCTTTCTTCTAGACTTGCACATCCCCTTGGGGCTTACGGGCTTTGCCCCTTCGTTCACCGCGCTGATGACGCGCACACATGGCTTTCAAATGGGCTTGTCGCGCCCGCTCATTCATGTTGCTAACCGCGATCCTGCTTCGGTTGCCAACCATGTGGGGCAATTCGCACCGGCCGTGCCGATTTATAATGCTTGGCCCAGTGACTATAATCGGGCTGATATTTCGTTAGGTGACCCACGGACCGATACGAACCGAGGAAGATGATGTGCCTTCGCAGCAAACCGTAGAGTTTCGCAGCTCTTTCACCCGGGAACGGACGATCGTCGAACTGACGATCGGTCAGGAATACGGAGTGGGTAGCAGCAGCCGAAACGAAATCGTTCTGCGGGGCAAAGATGTGCAGGATCAACATGCCCGGCTCGTTCTGGGGAAGGCCGGCTTGTGCATCGCGCCGGTGGGCGAGGCGCCGGTTGCAGTGAACGGGCATCCTATCCGGGAGCCGGCATCCGTGGATGACGGCGATTGGCTTTCCCTCGGTTCCTCCCTGTTCCAGGTCAATTTCCCGGATCACGCGCGTACGTCCGTGACCGCCCAGGCCCAAACGACTGCCAAGGCGGGCGTTCTAACGATCGGGCGCCTGCCCGGATGCGATCTTGAAATTGCCTCCCCTCTGGTTTCCCGCGAACATGCCAGGCTATATTGCGAAAGCAACGGGGTTGACATCGAGGACCTCAACAGCACCAACGGCACCTTCGTCAACGGGCGGCGGCTGACCGCCAGAGTCAGGCTGAAACAGGGCGATCGCATCGCCATTGCTTCATTTTCCTTCCTGTTTACCGGCGAGAGCCTGGAGCCGATCGACATGTCTGGTCGGGTGCGGGTGGAGGCGCGTGGGCTCAGCAAGGAAGTCGTCGACCGCTCCAGCAAGCAGCCCAAGCGTTTGTTGGACGATATCAGCCTGGTGATCGAGCCAGGGGAGTTCGTCGTCATTTTCGGCACCAGCGGTTCGGGCAAATCCACCTTGCTCGACGCCTTGAGTGGGCGCAGGCCGGCCACTTCCGGTCGGGTTTTTTATAACGGCGCCGATTTGTATGCGTGTTTCGACAGGTTTCGCTCCGCTATCGGCTACGTACCCCAGCAGGATATCGTACACCGCAAGATCAGCGTCCAGCATGCCCTGGAATATACCGCGCGCCTGCGCTTGCCGCCCGACACTTCCGATGAGGAAATCGAGGCATACATCGGCCGCGTCCTCGGCAAGGTGGGTCTTTCGGAAAAGGCGCTGCTGCCGATCGACACACCTGCGCCACTGAGCGGCGGCCAGCTTAAGCGCGTCAGCCTGGCGGTGGAACTGGTGGCGAATCCGACTATCCTGTTCCTGGACGAGGTGACCAGCGGTTTGGATGCCGGGACGGACAAGCGCATGATGCGGCTGTTTGCCGACCTGGCGGCCGACCAGAAGACCGTGGTTTGCGTGACGCACAGTCTGGAGAATATCGATGTCTGCAATCTGGTAGTGCTGCTGCACCAAGGCAGGCTGGTCTACTATGGGCCGCCTGCGGACGCTTCGGCTTACTTCAGCGTCCAGCGTCTTTCCGATGTGTACGACTTGATAGAGTCCAGCCCAGCGAACTATTGGGCGGAAAAATATCGGCAGTCCTCGCAGTACCGGACTTATATCCTCGACCGTTTTTCAAACGAAGTCGCCGCGGACGATGCCGCCCCGAGCCTGACGATCCAGGCCGCCGGAAACCGGAACCCTTGGTTCGACTGGCTGCAGGCGCGCACGCTGGTGCAGCGCTATCTGGACCTGATCGTTTCCGACAGGAAGAATGTGCTGATTCTGCTGTTACAGGCACCGGTGATCGCCTTCATCATTGGCCTGGTGTTCAGCACCGATGGCGTGCCTGAGGTGCGCGCCGCAGCGGAGGGCCAGATCGCGTTCATCCTCGTGCTCTCGGCGATCTGGTTCGGAACCTTGAATTCGGCCCGCGAATTGGTCAAGGAACTTCCCATTTACCTGCGCGAGCGCTCGGTGAACCTGGGGATCACGCCGTACCTGCTCAGCAAGCTCTTGCCGCTGGCTGCGCTGTGCCTGATCCAGTGCACGATGCTCTTGGGCATCGTGTCGCTGCTGGTTGCACTGCCCGGAAGTTTCCTTGAGCGTGTGGCCTCACTGTTCCTGACCGGCATGGCGGCGACCGGCATGGGGCTTGCGGTGAGCGCCTTCGTCGATTCCAACGACAAGGCGGTGGCGATGGCGCCGATTTTGTTGATACCACAGGTCGTGCTTTCGGATGCCGTGGTCCGCCTGGGCGATGTCGGCCTTTGGGTGGCCAAGGCCAGCGTGATTTCCTATTGGGCACTGGATGTGATGAAGACCACCTTGAGCCTGGAGACTCGATCGGTGCACGACGTGACCGGCCGGCTCATCGTGCCGATTTCCGGATCCTACGGCGCCGACCTCGCCATGGTGACCCTCCTGGGTTGCGCCTTCTTAGGCCTTGCAGTGCTGGGACTCAAATTGAAAGACCGCAGGAAATGAGCGCCGAGAACGAGGATAAGACCGTCCTGGATGATAGCACCGTGCTGAGCACGCCGGAGGGCGGGACCGCTCGCATCTGCCCAGTATGCGGCACGCCCAATGGACTCGGTCCGCTGGCCGAGCGGGCATACCGATGCAGCCAGTGCAATTTGGAGTTGGCTCACATCGACTATGCCCCCAATGGCGCTATTCGGGGCGTATTCGGTTGGCTGCGGGGCGAGGGCGACACCATCGCGAATCGGTACCGCATCAAATCGGTGCTTGGGAAAGGCGGTTTCGGCGCGACTTATCTGGTCGAGGATCTCCGGTTGAACGGCAAGCGACGTGCGCTCAAGGAAGTGCCCCAACTACTGTTCGACGAATACGAAACGACGCTTCTGAGTCGCCTCAATCATCCCTCCATCCCCGATATCATCGACCGCACCGTCGCCGGCGATATGGTGTACCTAGTGCTCGAGTTCGGCGGCAGCCGCACCTTGGGCAGAGAACGCAAGCAGCATCAGGGAGGCATTCCGCAATCCAAGCTGATTCCCTGGATGCGCCAGCTCTGCGAAGTGCTGACTTACCTTCACGGGCAGCAGCCGCCCATCATTCACCGCGATCTCAAGCCGGACAATATCCTGCTGGACGAGCACGAGCGCATCATGCTGATCGATTTCGGCATCGCCAAGGAATCGAACCCGGCTGCCATGACGCGTACCTTGGGGCGGGCGGCGACGCTTGGCTTCAGCCCGCCCGAGCAGGTTATGGGGACTGGTACGGACGAACGTTCGGACATTTACGCGTTGGGGGCGACGTTCTACGCCCTGCTGACCGGAAAGAATCCTCCGGCGGCCCACGAGCGGGTGGCGGGAAAGGAGCTGCAGCCGCCCTCGCAGATCGTTGCGGAAGTCTCGCCGGAGCTGGATGAGGCCATCGTGCGGGCGCTCAGCCTTAACGTGAACCACCGCCAACAGACGGTAAGAGAGTTCGCTCAGGCGTTGGAGTCGGTCGGTTCGGGCCCGCGTTCCCTGCCGACCGTGAGCGCCGAATCCATAGAGCAAACCGTCGCAGTCGGGCAGGCCAGTCGTCCGACCGGCGCCCGGCAACCCAGCCTCCGGCTGCCCACGGGACGCATTACCGCGTCGGGCAAGTCCGTCTCCGCGCGGAGTGCCCAACACGCAGCGCAGAAGCCCAAGGTTCTCTTGCCGCTAGTCTTGATTGCAGCCTTACTCGCAGCCATCGCCACCGGCGTTTACCTGATCTGGGCGAAATCGGGCCCCGCCAAGATCGAGTCGCCGGTGCCCGCTGTCGCGAACATTCCGGAGACGGCGCCTACGCAAACCCTGCCGCCCAGCCAGATTCCGCCGCAGACTCCGGTTGAAGGCAATCCGCAGGCCCCACAGACGCAAGCCGTGCAGCCGATTCCACAGCACTGGAATCAAATGCCTTCCGCGCAAATGCCTCCCGCCGTGGCCCCCCAGAACATTCCGCAGCCCTCGGGCGGTTCGGCCCAGGAGATGCTCAAGGGACGCACGGTGGAAACCGTGATTGAAGAACCGCCGTCTCTTCCTCCGCCAAAACCCAAACCAAAACCGAAACCGGCGGTTCGGGCGCAGTCACAGCCGGCCGAGAGACCTAAGCCCGCGAAGGAGGAGCCGGCCTGGACCATCATTCCGGGGGGCGCGCGGCGGACGGATTGAAGTCGCCGGAGAATGCAACGGAACCTTTATCAGTCGGGAGATAGTTATGCCAAATCTTGTCAGTCGTTTTGCCATCGCTCCGGTTTCAAGGGCGCTCGGGATGCGGGCATTCTTGGGCTTCGCCGCCCTGTTCGCATCCCTCATCGGGGTTCAGAATGCCAATGCCGGCGGCGGGCTCGCCATGCCGGGAGGTTACGGCCTGAAAATCTACCGGGTGAATTTCGGGCTCTATCCCTATGTACAGGTCTATTTCCGCACCTTCGATCAGAACCAGCAGCCGCTGGTGAACCTCAACGAGATGAATATCGGCCTCATGGTGAAGGGTCAGGCTTACGATCCCGTGAAGCGGCAATACACCATCCAGCCCTTGCGGCAGCGTCCGGAG
>DATIXD010000352.1:0-18219 GCA_035518875.1 Methylococcaceae bacterium
TCGACGAAGACATATTCCACATTCGAAGGCTGCCCGTTGAGGATGATTTGGCTCGGCCAATCCCAATGCGGCGCGAAATTTCGGCCGCTGGGATCGAGGATGATCACATCCGCTTTCTTCCCCGGCGTGAGCGAGCCGACGCCTTTTTGCAGGCCGAGCACCTCGGCGCCGCCCAAGGTAGCCATCCGCAACACGTCCGCAATCCCCGGGAACGTATCGGCCCGTTGCAGCCGCGCACGCTGTAAGCCGACGGCGGCCTTCATGTTGGCGAACATATCGGTGGTGTCGTTCGTGCCGCCGTCCAAGCCCAAACCGATCTTGAGACCCGCCTCATGCATTTCCGGAAGTCGCATAATGCCGGATGCGAGCCGCATATTGCTGAGCGGGTTATGGGCCACCGAAACACCATGTCTCGCCAGCAGCGCCACCTCCTGGTCGGTCACATGAATCGCATGGTTGATGAGCAAGGGTCCGTCGAAAGCGCCGGCCAGCTCCATCGCTCTGATCTGCTCGGCGTGACGATCCCTGACGTTTTCCCCGACGTGTACGTTGAGCGGTACGTGGAGTTCCTGGGCACAGCGCACCGCTTCGGCAAAACTCTGGAGGTTTGCCATCGTCGGATGCGCCGCAATTTGAAAACCGGCTAGGGGCTGGGTGTCGACCAGCGCCTGTTGGCTGCGTCGCGCCTCGCCGCAGCCGTGCCGGGCGGCCGGCGTGACCTGTTGGGCAAAGACGAAGCGCAGCCGCGAATCGCGCAAGGCCCGGAGGTTGCCCCGCACGAACTCCGGACTGAAGGTATGGGACCAATCCAGGACCGTGGTCACCCCGGTCGCTATGAGCCCCAAAGTGCTGAGTCGCACCACCGCGTAGGCTTCGTCTTCGGTGATCATCGCCTGCCGCATCGGAAAGACACACGCGTCCAACCAACCATAAAGATCCTGGTCGGACGCACAGCCTCGAATGACCGACTGCCACAGATGGTCGTGGGTATCGACGAAACCGGGTAATACGATCTTGCCGCTGGCATCCAAGGGCTTCAGACCCGCAGCAGCTCGCAGGTTGTGGCCGACGGCGACAATCTTGCCGCCTGCAATCCAGAGGTCGCCGCCCTCGACGATGCCCAGTGGTCCTTCCCCGAGCGCAGGATCCATGGTGATGACGAGAGCGGCGTTTTGGATCAGGATAGCCCGCGCATCGGCGAAAGAGCCCGCCATGGATTCACGGGAAACGGGCTTACGCTGTGCGTCGCAACCGGCACCGAAGAG
Source organism: Methylococcaceae bacterium (assembly GCA_035518875.1). Taxonomy (GTDB): domain Bacteria; phylum Pseudomonadota; class Gammaproteobacteria; order Methylococcales; family Methylococcaceae; genus DATIXD01. The sequence continues at coordinate 1,266 of DATIXD010000352.1, forward strand.
AAGGAGGATCAGCAAAACCAGGCGCGCTCGTCCGACGAATTTCATCCTGACCTCTCCGAAAAACACAGGTTTGATGCCCACACGAATGCGTTGACCACCTGAAATGGTCGCAAATCCCCCTGATCCGCCACCCTCAAGGCCGCTAGTGTATGGGGATACTCACGCACCGGGCAGCCTTTTTTTCGGATGACATCAGTCCTTAACATGTCGCCCCGTATCATCCACTGTCGGTGCTCTTGTTAACGAAGATCCGGGCTGAGCCTAAGCCGTCCCTTGTTGCCGGACGTCCGATGAGTTCGTTCCAACCCTTTTCACTCCTCCATGCATTAGTGATTATCGCAATAGCAGCCATGACGGCGGCGGCTACGTTGATCGGTCGACGAATGACGCAATCGTCGAAGCTCCGTATGGGAGAATGCGCTGCGGGAATCTGCATTCTCCTGGTTTGGATCGTCGATAAGGGTTGGGGGATGATGCCGGAACGGTTTGACCCGTCGCATTCCTTGCCCATCCAGTTCTGTGATCTCACCGGTCTCACCGCCGCGGTGGTGTTGGTGACCCGCTGGCGGCCGATGCGGGTAATCCTTTATTTCCTGGGCCTTGGCTTGAGTACCCAGGCCATTAGCACACCCGATCTCAGCGAGGGTCCGGATAGGCTCGCCTTCTGGCTATTCTGGCTCTTCCATGGGAGTTTGGTCATTGTTGCCGTCTACGACCTTGCGGCCCGTGGCTTCCGACCTTGCTGGCGCGACTATGGATTGGCCCTGGCCGTATGCGCCGTCTACGTCGCCATCGTACTGCCGATCGACATCGCCTTCCAAAGCAACTACGGCTTCGTGGGGCCGACAAAGCCGACTCAGCCGAGCATCGTCGACCCACTGGGGCCATGGCCTCAGCGTATCATCTCCATCGCGCTGCTGGCCTGCGCCGGCATGGCGCTCATGATGCTGCCTTGGGAGGTCGTCAAATGGAGCAAGCCGCACCGGAGCGCATTGCGACTCTGAAGTACGGTGCTCCGCACGCGTTCATTCATTGGCTACAACGGTCGCAGACTGAGTGGTTTTGCGGCGCCTCGGAACTCGCCGGGGACAGTCCTTCCTGTATCTATCGGCTCATGCGGTGTGCCGGCTCGTGGGACCGAAGGCATCGTCCACTCATCTAAATTCGACCGGTCGCCGCTGTCGACCCACGCGCGCTTAACCTGGTGACCGATGGGGTCGGGAAGCGCTCATCGCGGATATCCGCACTTTTGTATGCTCTCCTACACGGAAAATATTTGTTGCGCTATTAACGAATTTGTGTTGTATTTACACAAGCTCTACTTGAGGACGAGACTTATCATTGCCGCAGATACGCCTCATGAGGCGCTAGTCAGTAGCGCCTCGTCTCGACCTTATCCTTTTAACAAGGGGAAATTGATATTCCTGCGCGGTCCGCGTGTCGAATCCTTATAGAGCTGAGCCACATCGTCAGCGCACGGTGCCGAACCATTCGTCGCGCTTGAGGACACGCGATGGGCAAAGACATGAAAGACCTCAGTATGTCGCTTTTCTTTTGGGACCGATTTGGATTGAACCGATTAACGCCGGCTAGTGATCTTCCAAGACCCAAAGACCTACGGAGACGTGCTATGAACCTACTCATCACCAAACTGATCTGCACATTCAACGGTTACTTTTACGAATCCGCAGGCGTCATATCAGGTTTTTTTCCTCATCGCAGACAGGCCACAGCCTGCGCGACCGCGATTAAGACACTCGTAAACAACGATGTGCAAATTTGTGGCAGCCAACTGACGATCACGCTATAACAGTGTGCCGCGAGAAGTGCTTGGCGATAAGTTGATTTGCCGTAGACTCTCTGCAGTCTGGGATATAAAAAAAAGAAGAAGCCGGCGTGGAGTTGTGAACAAATAGGTTGGGACACGATTTAGTGAGTGATTCTTCGATTGCTTAGAGTTACAAGCAAGGCTTCATCAAAATATTCTTCGGGCTCCGCTTCACCCTTGGCATAGGCATCATACCAGCCCGCCCGGATCGGTATGGCCTGATAAAGCTCGACCCGCAGCGCCTCCAATGGCAGACGCGCTTGATGCATGAAGTCAGCGGCGCAGTAAACTCGTTTGCCCGACTGCTCGGATAATGAGCTCAACCAATCAAAACCCTCCCGGCTGCGCAACAGGTGGTGATCGAGAATGAGTGTTTCGACCTGCTGGGCCAGGCGCAGTGCGTTATGCCAGGACTGCTCGTATTGCCGTTGGGTCAACGCCCCTCGATCGCTCAAATAAAGAGGCGGGCCGGCGGCGAACACGATCTGTGGCTGCCACGCGAGGATCTGATCGATCGCAGCATCCTCCAGGAGCTGAATATCCGAAGCATGAACGAAGACCGCCGAGCCGAGATCCGCCCGCGTCATCATGACGCTCCCCAACCCTTTGCTGGGGTCGCCGTGGGGAAATACCCGCGAGAACGACAAGGGTCCCGTTTGAATGCCTTCGGCGACGCACAGCTGTGGGCCCAACTGTTCTGCCAGATCAAGAAAGCGTCGCTGCATACGCCGGGAGAGTCCCTCCTTTCCCTTGCTCCAGCAGGACAGCTTGAAGAACCCTTGCGGCAGATGCCGAAACGAGAGCTGATAAGGTCGCGCGTGCAGCAGCGGCACATGGTCGCCATGCATATGGCTGAACACGACATCCGTGGCCTGCTCAAGGGCAGCCACAATGTTTTTCTTGACCCTGGCGGCAATGACCAGTTCACAAGGGTGCGGCAACAGATCATGTCTGAGATAGCCAAGAGCTAAACCCGGATCGATGACAATCCGCCGGGTTCCAACTTGTACGACGCAACAGAGGCTGCGGACGCCGAGGGATTCTGCGCCGATTATCTCAACAGTCATACGGCTTGGCCTGTGCCTCTTCTGATGAAGGGTGCCGGAAATGGGATCGTGAATCTGAGACCATGTTTTCGTACCCAAAGCCCTCGGGGTTAGTTATTGATAACGATGATGCAGATCACGGTGGCCCGCAATCACCGGCAAATTGATCTCGGGAAAAACACCTTTCACCGGCTGGGTATTACTGCTCTTAAGGAAAACAAAGCCCTATTTGAAATCGCCCTCACCTCAAGCCTTATATGGGCTCTCCCGGTGGGAAAGGGTATTTTGGTGTCTTTGCGTTCGTTACGATGAATAACCGGCACGGCATGATAAGGTACCGTAGGATGGAACTTAGAGCCCATGGTTAAGTCTATTGCGCTGACAAACCGACAAGACTTCAACTACTGTCTCCTTCGGCCCTCCGCGTTCATTGTTTAGCTTGGCGCTTCTGCTCGATAGCCCGAACCCCTCAGGGGCTTTTTACGGGGTGGACGTTCGGTCAAGGACGGCGACGCCTTCCTGGCAAAACCGTTGCCATTGTTCGCGATATCGGATGAGACTTCCAGGTCTCCCTGAAAAGCAATAAATGGCTGCGGCTGTTGGCTTTGGCGGCTTCGCTCGTCGCGGTTCGCTGATGGGGCTATCACCCTGTCGCTCATCCCTTGTATCGCCACGGCCGACAGTGAAGAACGAAGGAACTCATCCGTTGAGACGCTCTGGTGTCTCCTGCGGGTGCGGAAGCCGAGTTCGGCTCTCCGGTACGAAGCATTGGTGGTGGAGCAGTCGTTGAAGTTCGTCGGTTTTCGTGGTTTACACGAATTCGTGAAGTTAAGTTTTCAGCAGCACACATAAATCAGTTGATGAATCAAGAACAGCAGCAATTTCAGATCAAAGAGCTGATCGGCAAGGGCAAGATGCAGGGTTACCTCACTTACTCAGAGGTGAACGATCATTTGCCTCGCGACATCGTCGATCCCGAGCAGATGGAAGACATCATCGGCATGATCAATGACATGGGAATCGAGGTGTATGAAGAAGCACCCGATACCGATTTCATTTACCAGCCGGCGGTCGTCATCGAGGACGATGAAGAAGCGGCTGAAGTCGCCGCGACGCTGGCCTCATCTGCCGATACCGAAGCGGGACGGACGACGGATCCGATGCGCATGTACATGCGCGAAATGGGAACGGTCGGTTTGCTTACCCGCGAAGGTGAATTGAGTATTGCCAAGCGCATCGAAGAAGGACTCAACCAGGCAGCGAACGAATTGGTTCGTTTCCCGGCTGCCATGGATTATTTTGTCAAAGCATTTGAGACTGTAGAGAAGGGCGAGGCACGTCTATCAGACCTGATTTCTGACATTTTCAACCCGGCGCAGCAAGCCGAGGAGGTCTTATTCGTTGGAGAATCAGATGCCGAGATACCTGAGGAAACCGAAAGCGGTCCGAATCCGGAGTTGGTGAGAGAGAAGCTAGGGATATTCACCGAGCGGTATGCGGCGGCTCTCAGTGCGCATGAAAAATACGGCTATCGCCACGAGTGCACGCAAATAGCTTTCGATGCTCTGGCTGAGAGCTTCATGGCGTTTAAGATAACTCCCCAATTCTTTAGGGAATTGACGGAAGTTTTGCATACAACCGTCGCCCGAATCCGCGAGCAGGAAAAACTCATCCAGGATCTTTGTGTACACAAGGCAAGAATGCCGCGGGCGGAATTCATCGCCTCATTTGCCGGAAACGAGAGCGATCGCGATTGGTTGCGGCAGAGGCTGGAGGCAGGCGCGCCTTTTGTGGAGACGTTGGCCGCATTCGCTGAGGAAATTAGACGGGCGCAGAACAAACTGGCTCAAATCGAGCAAGACCATCGGCTCTCGATCAGCGAAATAAAGGAGATCAATAAACGTGTCTCAATCGGGGAAAATGACACCCGTGTGGCAAAAAAGGAGATGATCGAGGCGAATCTTCGGCTGGTGATTTCCATTGCGAAGAAGTACACCAATCGTGGTCTCCAGTTTCCCGATCTGATCCAGGAAGGCAATATCGGCTTGATGAAAGCCGTGGAAAAATTCGAGTACCGCCGTGGTTACAAGTTTTCGACTTATGCCACCTGGTGGATTCGGCAGGCGGTCACCCGGGCTATCGCAGACCAAGCGCGTACCATTCGCGTTCCCGTGCATATGATCGAAACGATTAACAAGTTGAATCGAATCTCGCGCCAGATGCTGCAAGAGCTGGGACGCGACCCGACGCCTGAGGAGTTGGCAACGCGCATGGACATGCCCGAGGACAAGGTGCACAAGGCACTCAAGATCAATAAAGAACCCATTTCGATGGCAACCCCCGTCGGCGACGATGAGGACGCGCATCTTGGCGATTTCATCGAGGATTCGGTTGCCATGTCGCCCGTCGAGTCGGCGACAGTTCTGGGCTTGCGCGAGACTACCCGGAAAGTCCTGGCCGGTCTGCCCGAACGGGAAGCCGAAGTTTTGCGCATGCGTTTTGGCATCGACATGAACACTGACCACACCCTTGAGGAAGTTGGCAGACAGCTTGCCGTCACCCGCGAGCGAGTCCGGCAGATCGAGGTGAAAGCCTTGCACAAACTTCGCCACCCCACGCGTTCGGAGCAACTCCGAAGCTTTCTCGATTTAAACTAATACCAAGCCGGCCACAGTGCCGGCTTTTTTTTCTGGCGTCACACTGAACTCAGAAGGAAAAAAGTTTTGAATCCCTTACCGAGGCCACGATTGTCCGAATAATGTTCGACGGAGAAACCGGGAACGTCACACAGGCACTATGCCTGATGGGCTTACCGGTAAGCCGTTTAGCCTTCATTGCACGAGCAAACTCTGCGTCCTTAGCCCTATTTGAATAAGGGCCTCGTTTACGGCGTTCTTCGGTTGAGCCAAAATGCGGTATCGAAAGAATTAGGAACCGGAGCATTCAATGACTGATCACAAGCACCCGAATCCGCTAGATGACCGCGAGGAATGGGAAGGAGACCGGGCGTTATATGAGATCGAACTCCAAAGGGCATTTGAAGAGGCGTCCAATCGGCGTGCCCTCTGGCTGACGAGCGCATTGATATCCCAGATCATCACCGTCGTGCTGATTCCAGGCTGGCTGGCATTACTCGGTGTGGCCTTGGCTACCGCGAGTGCGGGCATCCTGTTGCGCCTTCACATGCTTGAGAATCGAGAAGCGCTTGTTGATCTTAGTCAGAAGCTTGAACTGAAATTTCCTGAGAAGTTGACCCCTCGGTTGCCCCTGCGGGAGGAGGATTGAAAGGGATGACCGCGCCGATTGCCAATTTGAATCCTGCAAAGAAGGCACTGTAAGTCATGAGTACCGAAACCAACCACACAAAGATCGGTGGCAATATCCCCCGCTGGGAACATTTTCCGCACGTTGCCGATATGGGAGTGCGCGGCTATGGCGCTACGGTCGAGGAAGCTTTTGCTCAAGCCGCCCGGGCGCTGACTGCAGTCGTCTGTGATCCCGCCCAGATTCAGATGACAACGCCAGTCGAGATTCGCTGTGAGGCGCCTGATATCGAATCGTTATTGGTTGATTGGCTGAATGGGCTGGTTTATGAGATGGCGGTGCGCCAGATGGTATTCAGCCGTTTTGACGTACGCATCGATGGAACCGCATTACAGGCCACCAGTTGGGGCGAGCGTGTTGACCGGGAACGCCATCGACCTGCGGTCGAGGTGAAGGGCGCCACCTATACCGAGCTTAAAGTCTATCGAGATCAAAGTGGCGTTTGGATCGCACAGTGTGTCGTGGATGTATAAAACATAACTTTAGAGAGGGCTGACGATGGATATTGATCGCCTATCGCGGTTATCTGAATTTGCTTGGCGGATCGAGCCCGTAGCACCCATGCGGGTACCCGTCATCATCTATGCCGATGAAGCATTGATCCGCAGCATGGATGAAAAAGTCAGGGAACAGGCCGTAAATGTCACCATGCTGCCGGGTATCGTTGGCCCGTGTTACGCGATGCCGGATGCCCACTGGGGCTATGGCTTTCCCATCGGCGGCGTAGCCGCATTCGATGCCGAACAGGGCGGGGTGGTTTCTGCTGGCGGCGTAGGTTTTGACATCTCATGCGGAGTCAGGACCCTGCATACCGGTCTCAAACGCGAGCAGGTCGATCCGCTCAAACAGGAGTTGGCTGAAGCTCTGTATGCGACAATCCCGGTAGGCGTCGGCAGTCGCGGCCACATCCGCCTCAACAACGTTGAGATGGATGAAATGCTTACCGGCGGCGCCGAATGGGCGGTTCGACAGGGATACGGTACTGCTGAAGATCTAGAGAGGATCGAAGAGCATGGCCGGATGAAGGACGCAAAACCGGAAGCCGTTTCTACCCATGCTAAGGAGCGGCAGCGGGCAGAAATGGGGACGCTCGGCTCGGGCAACCATTACCTCGAACTTCAGGAGGTTTGCGAGATCTATGACCCCACAACCGCCGCGTCCTTTGGCGTGGAAAAAGGCGACATGCTGGTGACGATCCATTGTGGCTCAAGGGGGTTGGGTCATCAGATCGGTACTGATTTTCTCAAGCGCATGCAGGCGGCCGCGGCGCAATACGGAATCGCTTTGCCCGACCGAGAATTGGCCTGCGCGCCGATTGATTCACCGGTCGGACAGAGTTATCTGGGCGCGATGCGTGCCGCGATCAACTGCGCGCTGGCTAATCGCCAGATCATCATGCATCTGACGCGCAAAGTGTTTGCACAGGTCCTGCCACAGGCCAGACTCGATATGCTTTACGATGTCTCGCATAACACCTGCAAAGTGGAAGAACACCTGATAGACGGTCAGAAAAAACGGGTCTATGTGCATCGCAAGGGCGCAACGCGGGCTTTCGGGCCGGGACATCCGGATTTGCCGGAGGTATTTCGCGACGTGGGACAACCAGTCTTGATCGGCGGTTCGATGGGAACGGCTTCCTATATTCTTGCGGGCAGCTCAACCAGCGAAACATTGTCATTCGCTTCTGCCTGCCACGGCGCTGGGCGTGCCATGAGTCGCCATCAAGCCGTGCGAACATGGCGGGGCAGCGAGGTCATCGATGAACTGGCGGCGCGTGGCATCATCGTCCGCAGCTCCTCCTGGCGCGGCGTCGCTGAAGAGGCCCCTGGCGCATACAAAGATGTCAGCGCCGTAGTCGTTGCCGCCGATCGAGCCGGACTCGCGCGGTTGGTGGCCAAGGTTACGCCGCTGGTCTGCATCAAAGGCTGAATCAGCCCCACACTTTTCCACCACGAGAGGCTTTTTATGACCCAAAGCAACCCGGCGCTTTTTCGTCTATTCGGCTTTGAGGTCAGACTCGATCCGAGCTGGTTACTGCTGGCGCTGCTCATTACTTGGACCCTGGCGGCGGGCCTGTTTCCGGCCAGCTACCCGGACCTCCCCCATGAGACCTATTGGTGGATGGGGATCGCCAGCGCTGTTGGAATCTTCTTGTCCATCGTCTTCCATGAGCTCTCGCACTCGCTCGTTGCTCGCCGCTTTGGTTTGCCCATCAAGGGAATCACGCTGTTTATCTTCGGCGGTGTCGCCGAAATGACAGAGGAGCCGCCGAGCCCCAAATCAGAATTCCTGATGGCCATCGCCGGACCCTTGGCCAGTTTCCTGCTGGCATTCATTTTTAGTATGGCTTATGGCTTGGCCGAAACGAGTGACTGGCATGTATCCATCCTTGGGGTGATGGATTATCTTGGGACCGTCAACCTGATGCTGGCTATCTTCAATCTGGTACCGGCTTTCCCGCTGGACGGTGGGCGCATGCTGCGCGCGGGGCTGTGGCACTGGAAAAAGAATCTGACTGGTGCGACGCGCATCGCCAGCCAAATCGGATCCGGCTTCGGGATCGTTCTGATGGTGCTCGGGGGACTCGCCTTCTTTCAGGGAAACTTCATCGGCGGCATGTGGTGGTTCCTGATCGGTCTCTTTCTCCGCGGAGCGGCGACGGCTTCCTACGGGCAGGTGATCGTCCGAGAAGTGTTACACGGTCAGCCCATACGCCGTTTCATGAATCCTGCCCCCGTGGTCGTCCCCCCTTCCATTACCCTTCAACAGCTCGTGGACGATTACATCTATAAACACCATTTCAAGCTGTTTCCGGTGGTTGAGGATTCCAAACTCCTGGGTTGCATCACCACACAAGAACTGAAAAAAGTGCCGCGTGAAGAATGGAACCGGCGAACGGTGGGCGAACTAACCACCCCCTGCTCGCCGGACAACACCGTTTCGCCCGACACGGACACCGCTCAAGTTCTCTCTACGATGATGCGTCCGGACTCCTTAACCCGACGCATGGTGGTCGAACACGGCCACCTCAAAGGCATCGTCTCGATCAAAGACCTCAGGGAATTCATCGCTTTGAAACTGGAATTGGAACTGCCCCGGTGAGTCCGGATATTGACTGATGCGTAGCCGTCTGTGGCGGTCTTTCAAATCGGGAAAAGCTGGTATCGAAAACGGCTAGTGACCGGCGACAGAGCTCTTAACCGTGCCCCATCTGTTTCGGCCCTTTGAGCTTGTTGATGAAGTCATCGATATGTAAGGCCGGCATGGTCATGACATTGACGGTGCCTCGCGAGCCAAGATCAACAGCGAGATGAGCGGCTGTCTCATTATCGGGCGCCTCTAAAACGGTTACGAAATCATGGGGACCCAAGACGGCATACTGGGTCAGGATTTTACAGCCGAACTGCTCGATTTCTTTATTCACTTCTACTAGACGGTCCGGCCTCTTGTGCAAGGATTGCCGGCCTTCCGGCGTTAAGGTCGTTAGTAGCACATAAATGGCCATCGTATTCCTCCTTTTCGCGTCTCAAGAGATATATCGGAAGTTGAAAGCACTTTCTGAACGGAAGATGCGCTCGTGCTGAGGGGTTGTCAAGTAGGGAAAGGCCGCGGCAAGACAATTCCCATGCGTGAACCTCTCAAACATGGCATTACAATAGCCTTCATCCGTTCGCACTCGTTAACGGGACATAGTGCGTGCATTCATGTGCTGTCGGGTCGGCTTCGACCGAAACGCTGGGGCTCTCTGAGCTTGCACTCAGCCAGTTTGTCGCGCAGTAGTCCAAGCAAGCGCTCACGCGCCGCCCGATTATGGCGACTTGAAGGAAGGATGTCCCCTGGAACCGTTATTTTGATGTTTTCCCAACCTTCTTGGGCTTCCATGGCACATTCCAGTTTCAACTCCCAGTGAGCGTTCTTCGGTTCGATCTCGAACAAATACGCCTCCAACCCGATTTCGTCCAACAGTTCCGCCATTACCTCACGGGCCTGTGCAAGATCAATCATCGACAAAGCGTTCATGATAATGACCTCCTTAGTCACAATGACCGGGCCGGCTCATGCAAAGGCCAGCCCCATTAAAATCGGTCAATAAACACGCAAATTACCGCTCATAAGCGGCTGCCATAGGTTTCCAATCCGCCCCAAATGGTGGTCGACGATTTGCTTCACATCCGAGCTGAACTCCGAGACAGGACGCAGACCTTCGGTGCGCAGCCTGATGTCTACGATGTGGGGATCGGCGACCGGCCGGCCGATCTGGCTAACCATGTAGCAGTGACATCCCAAGACCTCGGGAATCTCTTCAACAATCGAGGCGGCAATTTGATGGCCGACCACATTGTAGAGCTTGCCCACATGGGTGATCGGATTCTTGCCAGCGGCTGCCTCCAATGTCATCGGACGGTAGGGCGTAATCAGGCCATTGGCCCGGTTACCGCGTCCCACCTGGCCGTCATCCCCTGCTTCGGCCGAGGTTCCGGTAACCGTCAAATAAACGTTGCCGCTGGTTTCATCATCGCCCGTGTTGACTTCAACGGCGACATCCATTGCGGTAATTTCACGCGCCGCTTCCTGAGCCAAAAGGGCAAGCTTACGTTTCTTATCGATGTAATCCTGGAGTCCGCCGACAAAGCGATCGACAAAGGCACAAGCGAGCGTCAAGACGATTTTCTCTCGCTCACGCACGCCCATGATTTTGATGTCTTCGCCATATTCTGGAAAGCGTTCCTTTACTTCCGGGGAATTAAGATAGGTCTCCACCTGCAAGACAACTCGTTCGAGGTCGCTGAGCGGAGCAAAGCCGACGCCACAAGACGTATCGTTGGCAAGCCAAACTCCGGTCCGCTGCTGGCGCAAATAAAGTTCCACCAGGTCAACCGAGCCAGGCCGAATCAGGCAATGAATCTTGACATGGTGGTCCGGATTCAGAGCATGAATGGTGCGACCCAACCATGCCTTTGAACCTGCGATGGCCAAATCTTCGACAGGAACCTTGACGCCCTTGTATTCCCGCGTCGCTCTTCCCGCTAGAAAAATTTCGAACGGCGCATCCACTCGGCCCCCGCCAAATGCAGGTCTGGCCGCGCCCCCATAGAGCAAGACCTTGTCGACATTGTGATGCAAGATGAGGCCAAACCGTTCTTGATAAAACCGGCACAACGCGATGCTAAGCTGCTCGGCCAAGGCATCGCACAGGGTGTCCGGGTGACCTTTCCCCTTGCGCTCGACAATCTCCACGTTTTCGCATTCCGCGGACGGTTTTTGCAGCAACTCGATGTTCAGTTCCATGCCAGCCTCTTCAAGGGTGGGTTACCGGTCTTGCCGGAGTTAAACGAGTGCCTTCGCATAGTCTTGATCGGATTTTCGAGCCAGCAGTATGGATCGAAAAACACCGTGCTGGGCAGTACCCACTTCCCAGGCTATGGATTTCCTCTCAATTGCGCAAGGATATCCTCTAGACGTTTGGATGTGATGGGCGTTCTTTCCACTCCGCGCAAGGTGTAGTGAATCCGGTCGCCGTCGATGCCCTGGAATGCCAGGCCCATGTCCCGTAACGCAATAAGGATTTGTTCCAGATCTTTGTCCTTGCCCATTGCGTTAGGGCTGCTTTGAGTCTCGGCAAGCAGTTTGACGGCCGCTGTCATCGCTTGTAGGTCTCGGCGCCCCGTCTGCTCGGAAATTACCGCCATCGCCTGGAAGAATGCATCGCGATGCATGTGCTTGTGCCATTTGCCGGTTTTCGGTTTGGTTCCGTAGAGGCGAGACCGTACCGCTTGCAAATGCGCCTGCCGTGCTTGCGGTGATTCGAACAGCATCATCGTTTCGTAGGCCAGACGGGCGCCTTCGGCGTCGCCGCGCTCGATCTCCGCGAGCACCAGGCCGGCTATGGCCTTGGTGAAGGGGACGTGGTCCAGCGCTTCGAGAAGTTTTGGATCGGCCGCTCCGTACAAGTCCACAAGAAGATCGACTAAGTGAGGGCGGATCGCCCACAAGGTATTAGCTAAGGAGGTGGTCGGTTGGGGACCTCGGATAACACACCAGTGCACCTCGCAAAGCTCGACCAGGGATCCTTGCAAAGTGCGAAGCGCCTGCTCCGAGAGATTGCCCATCACTCTGCGGGCTTCGGTCTCGATGAAAGAGAGTTTTGTCATGTAGCCTCAAAAGAATGTACCCCGGAAAGGCCTCTGATGCGCTACCGCTGCTAGAGAGAACATCTGCGTCATTCTGACTATTTCTGAGACGATCTCCGATCGATCATCTCGCCTGATGGGGTTTGAAGCGCGAAGTGCCCCTGCGATTAGCGCCCGCGTTTCTGCAAATCCTGACGCCAGGCATCCGATAAGGCCGGAATTTCCAGCGCCCTGTCGATGATTTCCCGTTGCCGGGGTCCCTTGTTCAAGGCCAGCATGGCCTCGCCGATGGAAAGTTTGGCGGGATATGCCTCGAGTAGTTCGATCGCATCGCCCGCCGTGACCACGCCTTGCTGCAGGACCCGAAGGTAAAAGCCGACCCGCCCCGAATGATGGAACCGGCCGACGAAAGCGGGATCCTCCATCTTGATCCCCAGCTTGAAACAGGGCACCCGGGGCTGGCTGACCTGCACCTTGACTTCCCCGATCCGGAATATGTCGCCGATGTGTACGGCTTCGTCGGGCATGCCGGTGACGGTGAAGTTCTCGCCGAACTGACCGAAGGGCAGATCGCGCCCCAGTTCCCACTCCCAATACCGGTAGTTTTCCAACGTATAAACGTACACGGCCTTGTCCGGGCCACCATGGTTCTTCAGATCGGCCTGGCCGTCGCCTTCGAGACCGCATTCGGTCAGGCGAATCGCCCCCTGCACCGGCTCCTTGTAGATTCCCGTGTCGATCCAACGATCCTTGTATGCGACCTTTTTGAGCCCGGATAAATTGATCGCCAGTAATTCCATCCTGCTACTCGTGTTGATTTGTCTTTGGAAAAAGCGGTGCTGAAAGTTTCAGGTGTTGCCCGCGAACAGATTGCCGACCGGGGCGAAGGAACGTCGGTGCGCCGGCGTGGCGCCGAGTTCCATCAGTTTGCCTTTATGCAGGGGGGTAGGATAGCCCTTGTGAACCGCGAACCCATAGCCGGGATATAGTGCATCTAGTATTTGCATTTCTGCATCGCGGGCGACCTTGGCCAGGATGGAGGCAGCCGAAATTTCCGGCACGATCCGATCGCCACCGACGATGGCTTCGCCGGGACAGGGGATTTCGGGATAACGGTTGCCGTCGACTTTGACCCAGTCGGGTACGATGGGCAACGCATCGAAGGCGCGCCGCATAGCCAGGAGCGATGCCTGAAGAATGTTGATGCGATCCACTTCACCGGCCTCAGCCCGGCCGATCGCCCAAGCCGCAGCCCTTTCCTTGATCAGGCCGGCAAGCGTCTCGCGGCGATGCGGCGCCAGCCTTTTCGAGTCGGCCAGTCCGTCGATGACGACATCACGCCCGAGTACCACGATCGCCGCGACGACGGGGCCGACGATGCAGCCCCGCCCGACTTCATCCACGCCGGCGATCAATGGTCTGTTCCGCCCGGTCATGCGGCGGCAAAGCTCCGTAGTTAACGGATGATGCTACGTCCGGTTTGCTTAAGGAAACTCGCCATACACGAGATTTCCGGCGTTTCTAAGGTCATTTCGTCCAGCATCTTGATGGCGTCTTCCAGCTTCAATCCGGATTTGTAGAGTATCTTGTAGGCCTTCCTGACCTGCCGGATCGCGTCCCCGCCGAAGCCTTGCCGCTCCAATCCCACGGCATTGATTCCGTGCGGCTTGGTAGGCCTGCCGCCCACCATGACATAGGGCGGGATATCCCGTGAGATTACGCTGCCCATGGCGGAAAAGCTGTACTGGCCGATCTTGCAGAACTGATGTACCAGCGAGAATCCGCCCAGGATGGCGTAATCCTCGACCACGACATGACCGGCGAGGGAAGCGGCGTTCGCCATGATGACATGGCTGCCGACCTCGCAATCATGGGCGACATGCGTATAAGCCATGAACAGGTTGTCATCCCCGATGCGGGTCACTTCCTTGTCCTGCACCGTGCCGCGATGAATGGTGCAGTATTCCCGGATGACGTTGCGATCGCCGATTTCGAGGCGGGTGTTCTCGCCGTGGTACTTCTTATCCTGCGGATCCTCGCCCACCGATGCGAACTGATAGATCCGGTTGTTGTGGCCGATTCGGGTGGGGCCCTTGATGACGACATGGGGGCCGATGGTCGTTCCGGCATCGATCTGAACGTCCGCGCCGATCACGGAGTAAGGACCTATGCTGACGTCGCTCGCCAGCACCGCGGCTGGGTCGATGATTGCTGTGGGATCGATCAAGAATTCTGCTCCGCCGCCGCGCACATGATTTCTGCGCTGGCCACCAATTCCCCTTCGACCTCGGCGCGGCAGGAGAAAGCCCAGATGTTGCGCTTGTGGCGCACGTAATTGGCCTCCAGCAGCAGCCGATCTCCTGGAACGACCGGGCGTTTGAACCTGACCTTGTCCAGTCCGACGAGATAGTAGGTCCGCCCCTTGCCGAGAACGTCGGGAGCCGACTCCCCCGCCAACAACCCCGTGGTCTGGGCCAGCGCCTCGATAATCAGCACTCCCGGCATGATCGGCAGTTCGGGAAAATGGCCTTGAAAAAAAGGTTCGTTGTAGGTGACGTTCTTGAGGGCCAGTAACCGTTTACCCGGCTCGCATTCGAGCACGCGGTCAACGAGGAGAAAGGGATATCGGTGAGGCAGATATTCCTTTATTTGATGGATATCCAATGCGCTTTCCTTCTAGTTCGGCGTTGTTGCATCAGGCAGGTTCTAAGGCGGGCTCTATTTCTTGGACCCCTTGAAGCCCGACAGCAGCTTGCTCTCCACCTTGCTGGTGACGTCGATCGCATCGCTGGCATACACTACACCGTCGGTCAACAGCAGATCGAAATTGTCTTCCTTGGCCAGGGATTGGATGGCCTCGAAAATCTCTTTCTGCAACTGGGTCAGTTCCTCGTTGCGGCGCAGATTGAAGTCCTGCCTGAATTCTTCTTGAGCACTCTTGAGCTCTCGCATTCTCTTCATGACCTCCTTTTCCAGCTTTTCCCGCTCGGCGTCGCTCATCACCGCGGCGTCCTTGGATAGACGCTCTTCCACCTGCTTGATGTCTTTCTGCTCGGCGACCAACTTCTTGTCGCGCGGGGAAAACTCGCGTTCCAACTCTTTCTTCGCCTGTTCGGCCTGAGGCGCCTTTTCCAACAACCGAGCCACGTTGACAAAACCGATCTTGAGATCTGCGGCTTGACTATTGGCGCTCATCAGCAATCCCAGCAGCAAGCAATAAAGGCTTCTTCTAGACATATTCAATTTTCACTCCGGATCAAAAGTTGAATGATTGGCATACAATTAACGAAGGATGGCAGGCACTGGCTGGGTTTGTTTAGGATGCCGGCAGGCCATTCAAGAACCGAGAACAGTCCGCAAGAGCACATCGAAACATTATACAAGAACTATCTCGGCCCCGGCGAACTATATCACCCTCGCTTACAGAGCGACGCTGTTAGAAACCGGAACCGAAAGAAAACTGAAAGCGTTGAACCTGATCGGGGGGGGTCTTGTCGTTCAGGGGCTGGGCAACACTGAACGTGAGGGCGCCGAACGGCGAAAGCCATTTTGCCGAAAGTCCGGTTGAATATCGTAGATCACCGAGGTTATATGAATTAGATTCCCCTGCCCCACATGTTGTGTTTGTTGGGCATCCGAAAACGTTACCGGCGTCGAAGAACGCCCCCATTCGCACACTTTTGCTGAGGTCTTCTTTCAGGAAAGGCACCGGGAACAACCGCTCGGCGGTCCCGACAAGCTTACGCGACCCACCAAAGGCTCTAGGTGTGAAACCCGCTGGCGGATGATCCCTAGGACCTAAGGTATTTGCCATGAAACCTCGTACCGACTGCGGCCCGCCGGCATAATAATTTTCATAGAAAGGGAGATCCTTGGTCGATCCGTAGCCATCGCCATAGGCGACTTCGCCGTTCAGCATAAAGGTCAGATCTTTCGCAATCGGGAAATAATGTTGGGCCCGTATGCTGGCCTTATAGTAACTGAGATCGCTGAACGGCATTGAAGCCAAGGCCGAAATAGTTTGAAAACCGCCCTGATTGGCGAAGATCGCGCGATTCAGCGTATCGTGGGTCCATCCCACCGATAACAAATAGTTGCCGTATTGATCCCCGTTTTCCTCAATGAACGTGTTAACTTCCTCTGAGGTATTGTCGTTCGTTTTGATCTTGGTATTCGCGTAATCCAGATTCAGTCGAAGACTGCTGAACTCGCCCAGCGGCACGCCCAAATTGACACCGGCGTCGAACGCATCCGAAGAGTAACTGGTGAAGTTCCCCTGAAATGCATTGGTGTTTGTGCTGCGGTAGCTGATGTCGAAACCGCTGCTGACGCCGTTCAAGGTGGTATACGGATTCAAATAGCCGAGCTTGTAGATGGTGTTGACATTGCTGTTGTTGAACGTGATGTTCACCCGTTTGCCGGAGCCGAAAATGTTGTCCTGGGTCACGCTGGCGTTGAAGATGATGCCCTGGGCCTGCGAATAACCGACGCCGGCCATGAGGTTGCCCGAAGGCTTTTCGACGACGTTGTAGTTGACGTCGATCTGATCGGCAGTGCCAGGCACCGCCGGCGTTTCCACGTTCACCTCCTGGAAATAGCCCAGCCGCTCCAGGCGGGTCTTGGAA
>DATIXD010000353.1:0-3194 GCA_035518875.1 Methylococcaceae bacterium
TGAGCCACAACACGAATCGGAACCCTAGCGCGTTTCGACCGGCTTGGCGGAAAACAGTTGCCACGCCGAATGCTGGTGACTTGCGTCACAGATCATCGGCATTTCATCGACCGATTGCCTGTGCACGCGGGTTGCTGAAAAGGCGAGCCTTCTGCAGCTTTTGCGATCCTCTTCCCCACCAGAGCTGTCAGGATGTTGAAAACTGCCCAAATGTTGACACGCACGCAAGAACGAAGCGTTGAGGCACATCCTGCCGATTTCGAGCTCCGCGCGGCGCCCGAGACCGTTTGGTCAGCCAATATGCAGCGTCACCGACTCGAGAAGCGCCTTGGCGCCGTTCCACGCGATTTGTACGCCGATGCAAACGAGGAGAAATGACGACAGTTGAATGATCACCGTCATCCCCGTGGGTCCGAGGACTCGGCCCAATCGGTCGGCAAATCCATAACACAGGAAAATACTGATCGCGATCAAGATGGATCCAATCATTGCCGCCAGAATGGTCCACAGATGGAGCTCGTGATGGTGCGCCGCATTGGCCCCTAAGGTGATCGCCACGGAGATCGATCCCGGGCCTACAGTCAGCGGGAGAGTCAGGGGATAGAATGCTTGGTGGAACGTGTCCTGCGGCTGCACGGATCCGCGCGCGTCACGTTTGTCGTCGTCCCGGTGCTTCAGCAGCGTCCATCCCGTGGAGATGACGATCAACCCTCCGCCAATCTGCACCACCGGCAGCGAAATCCCAAAAAAGGCGAGGATGTAGGTGCCGATAAAATACGACCCCAGCAGCAAATACAGGCTGTTCAAGGCAATGCGCCATGACAATGCTTTTCGCGTTTCCTGCGAGTATTCCCTGGTCAGAGCCAGAAAGACCGGGCTGCCTCCTAGCGGGTCCACGATGGGGAAAAGCGCGGTGAGGACCAGAAATAAAGTTTTCGTCGCTTCCAACATCGCTCCGGCAGGTACCTCCGCAGCGTGTAGTCTATGCCGGCCGGTGTGCAACGTGCAGGGCTTTATTTGAGTCCCCGGGCCCGCCGGGCACTCAGCTTCGGCAAAAACCGTGGCTCATGGCCGCTGAATTCTGTTCGCACGTAGCGCCCACTGCTCTTGCCACTCCAGCCAGGTCAGGTAGATAAGAGCAACATCGAAAACGGTGAGCAGCAACATGGCCATCGAATGCGTGTGGCTGTACCGGTACATTTGGTAAACGCTGAAGGCGGCGAACACGAAGATCGTGAGCGGGTAGGCCCACAGTGCGTTCATCCACAGAGCAACAACGAGCGCGGCCTTCGTGACCCCGTGAGACAGCAGATACATCGAAGCGAACAGCCGGTTGCTGCCGAGCAGCGTTTCCGAGGCGCGGAGCACGTGAATGGCGATGAAATCCTGAGGATCGCGGGAGAGTTCGTGCTGGCAGAGAACTCTGAGCATCGCGTTCACTTCCGCGGGGTGCATGAGCAGGAGCAATGCGCCTCCAATGGTCTCGAGCACGCCGTCGATTCCCTTGAGCGTAATGCCTGTCCGGAACGTGGTCCGGAGGATGGTTCGGGTTAGCAGCGTCATCAGCTATTTTCCTGCGCCCGGAAAGCAGAATTCACGTTTTCGCCGATGGTTCCTCTTCTTTCTCCGGCCAAATCAACGTAAAAATCAACGCCACGACAATTCCGATGGAAACTTCAGCGAAACGGTGAAAAGCCGTCTGCCAGGGAGGGCCCGTTCGAGGTATCAGCAGCACGATCGCCAGGGTCACGCCCCCAAAGCGATATGCACTTAGGTCCGATCGCGCCAGAAAGCAAATCAGTCCGAGCATGAAGACGCCAAGAACGAACCCGAGCAAGGGAGGTCCGAGGTAAGTCGCCAGAACCGCGCCGACAACTGCGCCAAACACCGTCCCGACGAATCGCTGCCAGGAAACTTCGAGCGCCGCTCCCAACGATGACTGCGTGATGACCAGGGTAGTGATCGGCGCCCAATAGGCTTCGGGCAGCCGGAAGATCTTCGCGACCAATAACGATACAACGGCCACAACGGAAGTCCGCAGGGCATGTAGGACGGATTGACGGTTCAAACCTCCCGACCACCTGGTAGTGACTCGCACCATAGGGATCTCCTCTGCCAGGTGATTCTAGCGCGATAGGGCATTTATCGTGCAGTCTCACGGCAGATGTCAAGATTGCGTCGCGATTCGACTGGCTGGGATTCGACATCCCTCAGAGATCCACCCCGCGGGCCCGCAACCCCTCAACGCCGCGATTTGCCCCTTGGACGCGGGAAAATGGGCTGCGACGCTCTTAGGTCCTTCAGAAAATGTGGAGCTGTTGCGGCATCTAGGTATCTTCCGGATGCCACTCAGTCGATTTTTGCCACTTGCCAACTGGAATCGGGGTTGTATTCCTTCATCGCTTTTCCGAGAACCTCGGTCTTCTTGCCGAGATCTTTCTGATACACAACGCCATCCGCGCCAACTATGAAGGTCATCACACCGGACGATCTGTATTCCGCCGGATAAGCAATGAAAGCAAAACCTTCGGTCATTTTGCCGTTCACGAGGTAACTTTTCGCGCCGCCAGGAGCATGCTTCCCCTGGCGGTTCAGGATGCGGTAAAGGTAACCGCGGTAAGGAATCGGGGGTCCGTTCTGGCCTTTGGGATAGCCCTCGGCAACCGCCTGGGCGACGAGCGGTCCGATGGGACTCTGGGGCTCGCCATCCGCCGCTTTCCAATAAAGGCCGTTGTGCTGCCCCTCATCACTGAAAACTTGCTGGGCGTACTCGTTGTGCTGCGTGGAGTAGTATTGCTTTTCCGCCGCCACGACTTCCTGGCAAACCCGAATGGTCGATAGTTCGTTGCGGCCAATTCGCCGGAACAGTATTTCCTTTTTACCCGCGTCGGTGTCGAAATACCAGGAATCGCCTTTGTTTACCAGCGGTATGGGGGTGGGCCAATTCTCCGCGCCGATCACCAGGACCGTGGTTCCGTCAGGTTCTTTCACCAGCCGGTGCATTTCCCGATACTTCTGCACGAAATTGGCGCGGCTTTGGGCATCCTCGACTTCATCTCCCGACGAGATGATTTCCTTTCCGTCCGCTCCTAGGATTTCGATCATCGCTTGCATATCGTTGCTCTGCACTGCCGTAACCAGCGCGTCGCTTGCCTCTTCCGGGGATGAAAACGTCTTCTGGCCCCGTTGCTGGG
>DATIXD010000354.1:0-2372 GCA_035518875.1 Methylococcaceae bacterium
GTAGCTCAGGGGATAGAGCAGCGGTTTCCTAAACCGTTGGTCGGGTGTTGATGCAACCCGCAGCGTTGCATCCCCCGAGAGGAAGAAGGCATATTGGTATTCGCACGCTGAGAGGATGTGAAATTCGCCCCCGTAGCTCAGGGGATAGAGCAGCGGTTTCCTAAACCGTTGGTCGGGTGTTCAAGTCACCCCGGGGGCAGAGGCCACAGGAGTGGGTAGTTACGGCGGGGTCAAGTCACTCCCGGGGGCAGAACCCGCATAAGTAGAAATGCTATGCGTGATCAAGTCGCCCCCTGTGGAAAGTTCTCCAGAAAAATTCCAAATAATTCACCATTCACAATCAACGGCTCTAGCGAAAAATCGAATAGATGGTACATTGTAGATCATGTGACAGCGGCGCCGTCAGCAGAGTGCGCCGGTCAGGCCAACCAAAGGGGGGTCCTATGGCGAACACAACAGCGCACAGGCGATTACTCGGCGCTCGAATGGCGGTGATTGGTTTCGTCGCAATGTTTGGCCTCATCGCAATCCTGGCGATTCATCAACACGATGCGGCGGCCGGCTCTGAAGGTGACGAAAGCGAGCCTCATATGCAGGCCGACGCGGTGGAATCGATGATGGATCACACGTCGATGGCCGGCAACCCGCACATGAGGTACACAGAGCCTCGAACGCCGACGCCGGACGATCTCGCGCGCGCGGATCACTTGATCGAGGAACTGCGTCCGGCGCTGGAAAAGTACCGGGACTACCGCGTCGCGCTGCAGGACGGGTACCGGCAGTTTCTGCCGAACGTTCAGCAGCCGATATACCACTTCACAAATCGCCGGGAAGGCTTCCTTGGGATATTTTCGTTCAACCCGACCAAACCCACGACGCTGTTGTACAAGAAAACGACGGAGGGGTTCGACCTCGTGGGCGCGATGTATACCGCTCCGAGGCAGGCGACCGATGAGGAGCTTGACCGGCGCGTACCGCTCAGCGTCGCAACCTGGCATG
This sequence comes from Methylococcaceae bacterium, assembly GCA_035518875.1. Lineage (GTDB taxonomy): Bacteria > Pseudomonadota > Gammaproteobacteria > Methylococcales > Methylococcaceae > DATIXD01. The sequence goes on from DATIXD010000354.1 coordinate 1,000, forward strand.
CGCACGTGAATATCTGCGCCGCGCCGAAAGCCCAACGGGCGACCGCCGACCGGACAAAGTTCGGCATCAAAGGATCGATCGCCACAAAGGCGGCGTGCAACGAGGCGGGTGGGACGTTCTATCCGCAATTGTTCGGGTGGATGGTGCACGTGCATCCCTTCGAGCAGACACGCGAGAAGATATGGGCTCACTAAGGTCGAAGCATTGATCCCGCTTCACCGGAAAAAATCTTCCGATGGACCATTTACGATTTACGGCTCTGGCGGAAATTGGCTAAATGGTAGATCGTAAATAGTTGAAATACCCCCCCTTGCCCGCACGCGTGCACTCCGATTAGAATACGGGTTTCCATGACTGACGACTCGATCACCCAACAGGTCAGCGAACGGTACGCCAGGGCTTTGGCCACAGGCGAGCAGATCTGCTGCCCGACGGGCTACAACTTCGAGGAGTTGAAGCGCTTCATCCCCGAAGAAGTGCTGCGCGCCTCCTACGGCTGCGGCACGCCGGCGGGGCTGGCATCGGTCAAACCAGGCGAGACGGTCCTGGACATCGGCTCGGGCGGCGGGATTGACTGTTTCGACGCGGCACGACGCCTCGGCCCGACCGGCCGGGTGATCGGCATCGACATGACCGACGAGATGCTGGCGCTCGCCCGGCGCAATGCCCCGATTGTGGCCAAGAACCTCCATTACCCCGCCCCGACCGTCGAGTTTCGCAAGGGGCAGGCCGATGCAATGCCGGTCAATGACAACTCCATCGATCTCGTGATCTCGAACTGCGTGATCAATCTGGCCCCGGATAAACGAAAAGTCTTTAAAGAAATGTTCCGGGTGATCCGGCCCGGCGGCCGCTTCACGATCTCGGACATTGTGGCGGACCAGCCGATTCCGAATTATCTGCTTCACGACACCGCCAAGTGGGGCGATTGCCTGAGTGGCGCGCTGCCAACGTGGGACTATCTGGGCGGATTGACGGAAGCGGGCTTTCTGGGTGTGCACCAGATCGCCTTCACACCCTGGCGGATGATCGATGGCATTCACTTTTTCTCACTCACGCTTGCCGGTTACAAACTACCGGACACGGCGGAACCCGACAGCCCAGCATTTGCCACGCTGCTCGGCCCCTTCAGCCGGGTCATCGATGAGCTGGGCCAGAAATATCAGCGGGCCGTTCCCGAACCGGTCTCCGCACGAACTGCCGTCCTGTTGAAGTTACCGCCGTTCAAAAAAATATTTCTGTTATCGGAGAGGCCGATTGCCATTGAAGCCGGCGATCCCCGCTTGGTATCCATCCGGCCTGCCGATGCACCCTGCGTCTGGAAGGGCCATTATGCTCTCCTGACGGCGCCCTTTGCCGAAGCCGAGGATGAC
>DATIXD010000355.1:0-26057 GCA_035518875.1 Methylococcaceae bacterium
GCGCGCGCCGAGATGCCGGGATGTTCTCTGTGCATGGGTAACCAGGCGCGCGTGGCGGACAATTGTACTGTCGTGTCTACCTCCACCCGCAATTTCCCCAACCGCTTGGGTGCGGGAGCGAACGTTTTCCTTGCCTCGGCCGAACTGGCTGCGGTCTGCTCGATCATGGGGCGCATCCCCGACGTGCCGGAATACATGGAATATGCCCGGGAGATTGGCAAGCAGGCGAGCGATACCTATCGTTACCTGAACTTCGACCGGGTTTCCGAGTATGCGGAACGGGCGGCGCAAGTGAAGGTGGAAACGGCGGCCTGATATATCACCCAGGCGGATCGGTCTTCCCGGCCTTCATCATTCGCATCCAGGGCGCGCACGTTCCGCCGCGGATGTGCTGTCCGCAAAATTCGACGCCGCACACTAAAAGTATGTCGTCCTCGGCTTGATCTTCCTTCAAGTACGTCTCGGGCGCTTTGAAGGAGCACTGCCTTGAGCAAGCTCTTGCCACAGGCAGCCACCTTAGTGCGGTTCGGGCTGAACCCGACCAACGCCCCTGTTCCTCGTCGTCCACAGCCAAACGTCCGGAATGCCTTGATTGGGCATTTGCCGGGAACGTACGGCTTATCCTGGCCCATACTTCCCACCGTTTCCCTTCCGACTATTCATTCCGGATAGACCGGGAGCTTAAAGTTTCCCGGTACGGTACCGATACAGGTTTCGAGAGCTAAAACAAGGGATGTCAAGCATCCCCCAACTAATGAAACCTCGATAGACGTAATGTAAGGAGATGTGTCATGTCCTCAGTCATCAACACTAATGTTTCCTCACTCAATGCGCAACGCAATTTGCTTAAATCCGGCAACGCCATGCAGACGGCAATGGAGCGCCTGTCGTCCGGACTTCGCATCAACAGTGCAAAAGATGATGCGGCAGGCTTGGCGATTTCACAGCGTATGACCTCACAAATCGGAGGAATGAACCAGGCAGCGCGAAATGCCAATGATGGCATCTCGCTAGCACAGACAGCCGAAGGCGCATTGTCCTCGATCGGTGACATGTTACAGCGCATTCGTGATCTGGCGGTGCAATCGGCCAACAGTACCAATACGGCCTCGGACCGCGCCGCATTGCAGTCGGAAGTCTCTCAAATGCAACAGGAAATTAACCGCGTGGCCAACACTACGCAGTTCAACGGCCTGAACGTATTGGACGGATCGCTCACGAACGCCCAATTCCAGATCGGCGCAAATGCCAATCAAACCATTAACGTGTCGATCACCAGCGCCCAAGCGACCGCTATCGGCAATAACACCCTTGGTAACTCGAGTCTAGGTACAATCGTCAACGCTAAAGCTGGTACGGGTACCGCGGGTACTGCTGCGGACATTATTGCTAATAATTACGCTGGCGGGACCGTGACGATCCAGGGGAACGGTCAGAGTGTTACCACTGGCACACTTGCGGCGGGCGCCTCTGCAAAGGCTGTCGCTGATGCGGTGAATACTGCGTCCGGCACTACCGGTGTGACGGCTAGCGCTTCGACAACGGCGACCTTGGGTAACTTTACACACACAGGCACTGTCTCGTTCCTATTGCAGGGTGCCCCAACGTCCACGGGCGCAGCCAACCCCGTCACCGTCAGCGCTACAATAACTTCTTCGACCGATTTAAGCGGATTAACAGCCGCGGTTAATGCACAAACGGGCGTTACTGGTATCACGGCGGTAGCTGATCTGACAGCGGGAACCATAACGCTAAACCAGGCCCAAGGTTATGACATCGGTGTCGTGAATCTCGGTGCTGCAGGTGCGGGGGCGACCGGTGTCACCGTAAAGGGATCATCTACCGTAGCGGGCGGTAGTACTGGAACGGCTGTAACGTTGACAGCTAATGGCGTCGCTGCCGATGCAGTCACGGTCGGCGGTTTGGTCAGTTTGAGTTCTCCTAACGCTTTCACGGCGACTTCTAGTGGAGCCGGACTATTTGCTGCAACGACTGCACAGACTAGTAGCCTGTCTGCAGTGGCAAGCATCGATGTGAGTTCTATGACTGGAAGCACTCCTACAGGAGCAAACAACGCGATAGCTGTAATCGACGCAGCCCTAAATAATGTTAACAACTCGCGTGCCTCGCTGGGTGCGGCGCAAAACCGCTTCACATCGACGATCAGCACCCTGCAAGCTACGTCGGAGAACCTGAGCGCAGCGCGCAGCCGTATCCAGGATGCCGACTTTGCGGCCGAAACTTCGGCCCTGAGCCGCACGCAGATCCTGCAGCAGGCCGGTACGGCCATGCTTGCCCAAGCGAACGCCTCAACCCAGAACGTTTTGACCTTGTTGCGCGGATAAGTTAACCAGGCTGCGGCGGGAATCCCGCCGCAGCCTAGTCATATCAATCGGAGGCTCATATGGGTACCGCGAACGCAATTTCGAGTATTTATTCCGTGGGTTCCAGCCTGTTACGGCGTCCTTCCAACGGAGAAGCAAGCGCACGACCTGTTGGTGAAACGCCGCCTTCCGGCGTGACTCAGGTCGGCATCCAGACAGTAACGGGCGCGGGTAATGCCGAGAATTCAGGTCTTTCAGACCAGGGCAGGAATCCGGACAAAAAAGACGTGGCGTGCGCCGTCAAGAACATGAACGATTTTCTGCAGAGGGTGCGGCGGACCCTGCAGTTTTCTATGGACGAGGACAGCGGCAAAATCGTGGTGCAGATCAAGGATCAGGAGACCGATCAGGTAATCCGTCAAATTCCACCGGAATTCATGCTCAAGCTCGCCGAGCAGATGGATAAGTTCAAGGGTTTATTGTTTGCGGAGAAGGCGTAAGGTACCGCTCCCGCAAGCGGGAGAGGTTGGACGGGGGAGAGAAAATTCAAAGGAACTGATATTTACTTTGCCGACTCCGAGAGGGAAAAGGGGCAAAGACGGGCGTGGAAAAACGAGTATTTGGAGGAAGATCATGGCCAGTATCACATCAACCGGTCTCGGTTCTGGCATAGACGTCAACGGACTCGTGACCAAACTGGTTTCCGCCGAACAAACGCCAGCGACCAATCGCCTAAATACCAAGGAAGCCGGGTTACAGGCCAAGATTTCCGCCTTGGGCACCATCAAGGGCGCCTTGAGCGATTTTCAGACGGCCGTGCACGCACTGAAAAGTGCCAGCAGCTTTTCATCCCTTCAGGCGACTTCCGGAGATTCGAGCGTGGTCACCGCGACGGCCACCAGCAATGCCGATGCGGGCAACTATGAGCTAGCGGTGAAGAAGCGGGCCCAAGCTCATGCTCTGGCCAGCCAGGCTTACGCCAATGTCACAGACGCGGTGGGGATCGGGACTATTACCGTCAAGTTCGGCACTTCGACCTATTCAGGTACGCCGCCGGTCCCGAGCGGCTTCACGCAGAACCCGGACAAGGGTACTCTGACTCTGACCCTCGATTCGAGCAACGACACCCTGATCGGGCTTCGCGACGCCATAAACAAGGCCAACGGTGGCGTCAACGCGTCCATCATCAACGACGGCACGGGCTACCGCCTAGTGCTGAACTCCGCGGATTCGGGCGCCAAGAATAGCATGGAAATCAGTGTGTCCGACCCCAGCCTTTCGGCGTTCGTCTTCAATGCATCTTCCGCGCAGATGACCCAGACTGTGGCCGCCCAGGACGCCGTCGTCAACATCAATGGCCTGGATGTGACCAGTTCCACCAATACCGTATCCAGCGCGCTGAAGGGCCTCACCATCAACCTGCTCAAGGCCCAGCCGGACACTTCCGTCAGCCTAACCGTGGCGCAGAACGACGCCGACATCGCCAAGGCAATCCAGGGTATGGTGGATAAGTACAACAATGTCGCGGATTCGATCGCGAAGGTTTCGAGCTATGACCTCAACACCAAGACAGCTGGCGCGCTGTCGGGCGATTTTACCGTGCGCTCGGCCATGAGCCAGCTTCGCTCCCTGATCAGCCAGCCGGTGCGAGGCTTGACTGGGAGCATCCGCAGCCTGATCGACATTGGCATTAAGACTCAGTCGGACGGCAAGCTGGCCCTGCATACGGACAAGTTGAATGAAGCCCTAGCTTTGAGCAAGGACGACGTGGTCGCCCTGTTCGCGCCGCTGGGTTTGGCATCCGACAGCGGCGTGACCTATCTCAGCAATACCGACCGGACCCAAGTAGGCAGCTACGCCTTGAACGTCTCTGCCGCCGCTACCCATGGCTTGCTGAACGGTGCGGTAAACCCAGCTTCCTTGGTCGTGGACGGCACCAACAACACGCTGCAAGTGAAGGTCGACGGCGTCGCCTCGGGAACGATTACCCTGACGCAGAGCGCAAACTACAGCACGACGACGCTGGCCGCCGAACTCCAATCCCGCGTCAGCGGCGATTCCACCCTGAAGGCTGCAGGCGTCAGTGTGGCCGTTTCCTATGACAGCGCGAATCAGCGTTTTGTTGTCCAGTCCCAGAGCTACGGCGCGGCCTCCACGGTGGAGATCACCCAGGTTGGGGCCTCGGGCAGCGGCCAGACGGTTGGGGGATTAGGGCCGTGGACAGGAACCGCGGGTGCCGACGCCCAGGCGAGCCTCGACGGCGCGGCGACAACCGCATCCGGGCGCCAGTTGACCGGATCGGGAAACACAGACGGTCTGAAACTCCTATTGAACGACGACTTAACTGGAGCGCGGGGAAGCGTACGTTTCACCCGCGGTTTGGTGGAACAGTTCGACAAGGTGCTGTCCGGCATTCTCGACAGCGGTGGCACCGTTGCCTCCCGTCTGGACGGTTTGCAGAAAAGCGTTGATCAGATCGGCGAGGAGCGAACGAAACTTGCCGACCGTATGCAAGCCTTGCAGGATCGCCTGTTGAAGCAGTTCAACGCCATGGATGCCCTAGTGGGCCAGTTCCAAGCGATTGGAAACTACATGACCCAACAGTTGGCGACTTTGCCCTATGCCACGCAGGCGAATTCGAAGAACAATTAGCCTCAATTGGGCTAGAACCGGGAAGAATTTCCCAATGATGAACAGGAACCCAGGAGAACTGTCATGAGCCCGATCCGCCATGCCTTAAACGAGTACAAACAAACCAATGTGGCCGCGGCTGTCGCCTATGCCGATCCACATACCTTAATCACCATGTTGTTCGACGGTCTACAGGAAAAGCTGGCGGTGGCTAAGGGCGCGATGGAACGTAGGGATTTCGCCGTCAAAGGCGCAGCGATCGGAAAAGCCATAGACATCATCGTTTATCTTCAGGCCTGCCTGGACAAGGAAAGAGGCGGAGAAATAGCACATAATCTCGATACGCTTTATGAGTATATGATGGGGTGTTTGCTGCGCGCGAGTTCTCAGAACTCAAGTGGATTGCTGGATGAAGTGAGCAGCTTAGTGAGAGAAATTGGCGCTGCCTGGGCGACGATCCAAGTGGTTGCCAACAAGGCGCCCAATCATGAACTGGCCTCAGCGATCGGCTAATGAGACCGGCCATCGACAGAAGACGCGTGGCCGAAGAGTTGCTTCACCTGAGCAAGGAGATGCTGTCAGCTATGCGAGAAAACCGATGGGAGGAACTGGCGGAAATGCAAGAAAGGCGCGAGCGGGTGATCGCTGCGCTTTTTGACGATTTAACGCCCGGTTGTGTGAGCGATGACGACTGGATTTCCATCGTACGCGACGTGCAAGTCCTCAATGGGGCGTTAGTGGAACTGGCTCTCCGCGAGCGCGACAGAGCCGCAGGAGAGTTAACTTCCTTCAAAGCTTCACGCAAGGCCGACGCAGCATACCTCGATGTGATGAACCGAGATTAATGCCTCGTCGTTACAGTCCTTGGCACCGATTGCAAAGCGATGCCCGAGGCGTCCTTAAACCTGCTTTGTATTGCCTTCTTCTTGAAATTATCGAACGTTGTCGTCACTGCTGTGCACGTTTAGGTCTTTTTCAATATCCATTCCAGCACCATCTTGCTGCCGAAATAGGCCAGCATCAAGGAGACGAATCCCCCCAGCGTCCAGCGGATCGCAATTTGCCCGCGCCAGCCCTGCCGGGCTCTCCCACCCAGCAACACCGCGAAAACTACCCAGGCCAAAATGGAAAGAACAGTCTTGTGTGCCAGATGCTGGGCGAACAAGTCCTTCAGAAAGATAAATCCGCTCAGCAAGGAGAGGCTGAGCAGGACGAATCCTGCGCCGATCAATTGAAACAGCAGCGACTCCATGGTTTGGAGTGGTGGCAGCGAACGCACGAAACGACTGGTGTGATGGGTGCGCAAGCGCCAATCCTGGAAGGCAACTAGCACCGCCTGCAGTGCAGCGATATTCAAGAAACTGTAAGCCAGCATCGAGGTCACGATATGTAGGTCCATCTCCCAGGAATGGGTTTTCAATACATGCGATCCTTCCGGCACAACCATTTTCAACAGGATGATCAGGCTGGCCATGGGAAAAACGATGACGCCCAGCTTGTCTACCGGTCTGGTTGCGGAGACGATCAACAGGATTGCAACGATGCTCAGCGAAGCCAGGGAAGAGGCGCTCAGGAAGCTGAAGTCGACATTGCCCGCGCCATCGCGCGTGCCGGCAAGGCTCGCCCCATGTACGATTGCGGCAAGCCAGCCAAGACCGAGGATTTTGAGCCGTTGTTGCGTTGAAACCGGGGCGGCGAGATAGTCGGTGTGTAGCGATTGGATCAGCGCGGCGGTAGCCGCGACGTAACAAAATATGGCCAAAGCGCCGAATAATGTTGGATGCATCTTAACGAACCTCCTCCTTGAGGCTAGTCTGGCATAACGCGCTGTTAAGGTGAAGGGAACCGCCGCATTCGACAGGGACGAAGCCGTTGTAGGACGGCCATTCGAGCTGGATAGGTTTCCGTCAGTTCGGCTAAGCGTTGAGATTCTTAGAGTTCCTGACGTTTCGGAAGACCATCGGTTTGGCTGCGCCAATTTCGGTAGCCGCTCGGGCCGATGTGACCGCTTCAAATACCCGTTCATGGAGGGGAGACAGGCTGCAGACCGGATCGGTATTGGTCATGTCGCCGGTGAGGAGATAGGCCTGGCAGCGGCAGCCGCCGAAGTCCTTGACCTTCTCCGGACAGCTGCGACAGGGCTCCTTCATCCAGCCGAAACCGCGGAATTTGTTAAAGGCCTCGGAATGAAGCCAGATGTCGCTTACGCTCATCGCCCGCACGTTCGGGCAGTTCAATCCCGGGAGTTCGCGCGCCGAATGGCAGGGCAGGGCGGTTCCGTCTGGCGCTATTGTCAGGAATGTAGTACCCCAGCCGTTCATACAGGCTTTCGGACGGTCTTCGTAAAAATCCGGCACGACGTAGTAAATCTTCATCTTGCCCTTGAGTTTTTCCTTATACCCTTGGGCCACGGCCTCGGCTTTCTCGAACTGCTCGCGTGTGGGCAGCAACTGGTCGCGGTTGAGGTGCGCCCAGCCGTAATACTGGGTGTTGGCTAGTTCCAGATAATCGGCGCCCAGCTCGATCGCCATTTCCAAAATGTCCCGCATCTGATGGATGTTCTGGCGATGGATAACCACGCATAGCACCATCGGGTAGCCGTGCTTTTTCACCAGACGCGCGACTTCCTTCTTGTGCTCGAAGGATTCGGTGCCCGCCAACTGGTCGTTGAGGGTTTTCTCAGGCGACTGGATGCTGACCTGGATATGGTCGAGTCCGGCTTCCTTCAACTCCAGAATTTTGCGTTCGCTCATCCCGTAACCAGAGGTGATCAGATTGGTGTAATAGTTGAGCGTGCGGGCATGCCGGACCAGAACGGACAGGTCTGGCCGGATCAGCGGTTCGCCGCCGGAAAGACCTAGCTGCACCGCGCCCATCGCCCGCGCCTGCGAGAACACCCTGAGCCAGTCGGAAGTCGTCAGCTCGTCCTTGATGTCGGCGAAGTCGACCGGATTGGCGCAATACGGGCATTGCAGCGGGCAGCTGTAGGTCAGCTCCGCCAGTAACCAGCGCGGGTTGGTGATCTTAGATCTCTCTGATCCAGCCATTTTCGAGCGCGGTCTCAAGAAGTTCGCGGATGTCGTCAATCAGACCCGTGGTTTCGAACTTTCGTTCCAGCTCCTCGACGATGCCCTCCAGATTGCGTGTGCCGTCACAGAGCTGCAAGATCTCCGCGGCCGTCGTGTTGAGTTCGACCATGCCTTCGGGATAGAGAATGACGTGTCTTTGCTGGGCCTGCTCCCACTGCAAACGATGCAGGGGCGAGAATGCCAGAAGCGTCTTGGCGTCCAGGGACATCGGATCACCCGGTTATATTGAAATAAGGCGGCTTGTTCTCGATGTAGGCTGCGGACATGGCGTCCAGCATGGTCCACAGGATATCGAGCTTGAATTGCAGGATTTCCAGAGCTCTTTCCTGCTGCTCGCGGGTCCTGAAATAATCCAGGGTGATAGCGAGGCCGTGCTCCACGTCGCGGCTGGCCTGGGTCACACGCTTACGGAAATAAGCCAGGCCTTCCGGGGCGATCCAGGGATATTTATCCGGCCAGCCGGCCAGTCTCTGTTTGTGGATGGTGGGCGCGAACATTTCAGTGAGTGAGGAGCAGGCGGCTTCCTGCCAGCTCGCGCTGCGGGCGAAATTGACATAGGCGTCCACGGCGAATTTCACGCCGGGCAGAACGTGTTTCAGGGAGAGCATGTCTTCCCGCTTCAGGCCGCAGGCGATGCCCAGCTGCAGCCAGGCTTCGATGCCACCCTCGTCCTCGCCGAATCCGTCGTGATCCAGCACGCGCTGTATCCACTTGCGGCGGGCTTCACGGTCGGGGCAATTGGCCAGAATCGCCGCGTCCTTGACGGGGATCTTGATCTGATAATAGAAGCGGTTGGCCACCCAGCCTTGTATCTGTTCCCGGTTGAGTCGGCCTTCGCGCATCAGCACATGGTAGGGGTGCTGGATGTGATAATACTTTTCCTTTGCGCGCAGCTGCGCTTCAAATTCTTCCCGGCTCCAGGGTTGTTTGTCGATGTTCATGGTTCCCCTCACAAGTTGATTTCCATGCCGTCGAAGGCGACTTCGATACCGGCCTGCTCCAACGTTTTCCGCTCCGGCGAATCCTCGTCCAGAATTGGATTGGTGTTGTTGATGTGGATGAGGATTTTCCGAGGCTTGCCAGCGGCGTTCAAGGTTTCGATCATGCCGCCCTCGCCCGATTGCGGCAAGTGGCCCATTTCCAGCGCCAGTTTCTCGCAGATGCCGGCTCGGGCCATTTCATCGTGCTGCCAGAAGGTGCCGTCGACCAGCACGCAGTCAGCATCCTGCATGGCTCGGTACACGTGCGGTTCGATTTCACCCAGACCGGGTGCGTAATAGAGTTTCTTGCCGGTAGAAATCTGCTCGACGATGACACCGATGTTGTCGCCCGGGTGCGGGTCGTGACGATGGGGCGAATAAGGCGGAGCTTTGCTTTTCAGTACATGCGTGTGAATGCGCAGATCATCGATCAGCGGAATCGCGAAACCGCTACCGTCCAGCGGAACGGGATGATGGTTGACCCCGCAATAATGCGCCAGCATGTTGAACAGCGGGAAGCCTGTGGAAAGGTCTTGTTTTACCATTTCACTACAATAGATTTCGAGCGGCGCGGTGGATTCGCGCAGCATTAACAGGCCGGTGGTGTGATCGATCTGGCTGTCGATGAGAATGACGGCCTTGATGCCGCTATCGCGCAGGCCCTGTTTGGGCTGGATGTCCGGAAAAGCTTCCAGTTGTGCGCGGATGTCCGGCGAGGCGTTGAACAACAGCCAGTTGCGGCCGTCGCTGCTGAGCGCGATAGATGACTGGGTGCGGCGACTGGCGTGCATCTCGCCCGCGCGGATTCGTTTGCAGTTGTAACAGTTGCAGTTCCATTGAGGGAAACCTCCGCCGGCGCCCGCGCCTAAGACTCTTACTTTCATGTGGTACGTTCTGGCGATAGGGATTGTGAGGAAATGGTGAGGGTGGACGCGTAGCCCACCGCTCAAACGAAAAACGGGGCTACACCTGCAGTGTGAGCCCCGTTCCTGGATCAGGCTTGAATTAACGGTTGTAGATGTACATCGTCACTTCAAAGCCGAAACGCAGATCGTTGTAGCTCGGTTTTTCCCATCTCATGTCGTCTACCTCCGGTTGTTTGTTATGTTAGGAGTCTTAACATAGCTCTTGAAAGCTCGCGGCAGAGTATACGTCGGGGTTTTATGCAACGCAACCACTGTGCGCGGGGCGGAATCAATAGGCTTCAGGTCCTTTTTTCAGACCCGCAAGTTGGACATTTCGGGTTCCTGAGAAGTTTCATGCAGCGCCATTCCATGCTGAGTGCGTCCAGGAGCAGGAGCCTTCCACGCAGGGGTTCCCCGATACCGACTATCAGTTTGACGGCCTCCAGTGCTTGCATGCTGCCGACGATACCGGGCAGGGGCGCAATCACGCCGCTGCGGACGCAGCTTTCAGCCAATTCACCTTGATCCGCGTAAAGGCAGTTATAGCAGGGGCTGTCGGCCAAGCCGGGGGTGAATGTCGCGATCTGTCCCTCGAAGCGGATGACCGCGCCGGAAACCAGCGGCGTCAAGGTTCGGACGCAGGCGCCATTGACCGCGAAGCGGGTGGCGAAGTTGTCTGAGCAATCGAGCACGACATCGGCTGCCGAGACTTCCCGCGTCAGTTCCTCGTCTTGCAAACGGTGGCTGATGGTGGCCAGATGAATCTCGGGATTGAGGCGGCGGAGAGTATCCCGCGCCGATTCCGCCTTGTCCAAACCGATGCTGTCGGTACAGTGAGCGATCTGACGCTGGAGATTGGACAAGTCCACGGTGTCAAAATCGTTCAGTACCAAATCACCGACGCCGGCGGCGGCCAGATACATGGCGGCGGGCGAACCCAATCCGCCCAGGCCGATGATGAGAACGCGCGATTGCAGCAGTTTTTGCTGCCCCGTCACATCGACTTGGGGGAGCAAGATCTGTCGGCTGTAGCGTAGGAGTTGGTTGTCGTCCATGGGATCGATCACTCCGTGCCCATGTCGAAGGCGACGACCTCGCGCAAAACGGCGGTGGCATAAGCCCCGGCCGGCAGGCCGAAGCGCAGCCGTAGGCTGCTGGAATCCGGTAAATCCCATTGCAGATTACCAACCGGTAGGCGCAAGGGACGGCGCGCCATTTCGACGCCGCTGCGGGCCAAGCCTTCACTGAAAATGGGATGGGCCGCTGCCAATTCAGTCTCGAGCACCAGAGCCTGATCGCCGGCGGCCGACTCGCCCTTGCCCCAGAGCGGCCCGCTGGGGTGGATTTCCAGCGCGGCGATACGCCGCTCGATTTGAGGTGTCAGCGCGTCTTTGAAGAAGCTGTGAGAGCCGGCGAACATGAACACATCGCCTGGAATGGCGCGATTCCAGCTGTCTTCCGCGACCCGGCGAGCAAGTATCTGATTGAAGATGAAGGCGCGCGCGGCGGAGAGATAAATACCCTCCAGATTACGATCCTTGATCTTGAGTTCGCCCGTGAACAAGGCCCGGGCCTTATCCAGGTTTTGGCCATCGCGCCCGAAGCGTTGGGGGCCGAAATAATCGGGAACGCCTTGCGCCGTTATACGGTTCAGCAGTGCCTCGATTCGATCCGGTTCCCCTTCGAGCTCGCGCACCGATATTTCGAACCGGTTGCCCGCAAGCGCGCCTTTCCTGAGTTTGCGGTGGTGACGCAGTGCTGTCAGCACGGTCACCGTCGGCGAGTTGAATCCGCTCCACTCCAGCTCCTCCTTGCCGGGCAGGTGCACGCTGAACCATTGGGTGGTTCTCCCATGCCGGTCCTTCATGCCGGCATAGCTCACCGCCTGTTTCGGCAACCGGGCGAATTGGGCGAGCCGGCGGGCGATATAGTCGGTATTCTCGCCACACTTTTCGATGCGGAGAAAAACGTGTTCGCCTTCGCCGGCAGGCTGAAACCCCAGGATTTCATCGACGATAAAATCGTTCAGCCCGGCCTTGATCCGCCCGCGTGCAGCGGGCCCTCCATAGGCGTACGGAAGGGGTGAATTCATTCGCTCCGGATGGCTGAAGCCGTCTTTGTATGCCTTATCAACGCGACTGCCATGGCCGAGATGCCCTCGCCCCGACCCTCGAAGCCCATGCCCTCGGTCGTGGTAGCCTTGACGTTGACGCAATCGACCGGTACAGCGAGATCGGCGGCGATGTTTTCGCGCATTAACGGGATGTGCGAGGCCAACTTCGGGGCCTGGGCAATGACCGTCAGATCTACGTTGACGATGGCAAAACCCAATCCCGCGAGTTTGGCGCTGACATCGCGGACCAGGATACGGCTGTCAATACCCTTGAACTTCGCGTCAGAGTCGGGGAAATGCTTGCCGATATCGCCCAGCGCCGCCGCGCCCAGTAGCGCGTCGCACAGCGCGTGCAGCGCCACATCACCGTCCGAGTGCGCAGCCATGCCTTTCTCGAATGGGATCGTCACGCCACCGATGACGATATGGTCACCTTCCTTGAAACGATGCGCATCGTAGCCTTGCCCTATTCGCAACATTGCTGCTCCAGATAAAACGCGGCCAGCGCCAAGTCTTCCGGCCGGGTGATTTTGATATTGTCGGGACGCCCTTCGACGATTCTTGGTCTCTCGCCTTTAAATTCCAGTGCGCTGGCCTCGTCGGTGACCGCGACTCCCTCCCCGGCGGCGTCGATGAGCGCCTGTTTCAACGCTCGATAACGGAACATCTGCGGCGTCAGGGCGCGCCAAACATGGGTACGATCCACGGTGTCGACTATACGCCCCGACTCGACGCCTTTCAGCGTGTCGGACGAGGGGAGGGCGAGGATGCCGCCGACCGGATCATTGCGTAATTCCTCGATCAGCTTGAGTACGTCGCTAGGCGTGATGCACAGACGGGCGGCATCGTGTACCAGCACCCAGTCGTTCGGGGCGGCAAGGTCCGATAGTCTTTCCAATGCGGAGAGGACAGAATCGGATCGCTCCTTGCCACCCTCGGCGGTGACAATCCGGGCATTTGCCGCCATGGGAAGATCGGGCCAGAAACCATCCTCTGGACCGAGCGCGACGACCACACAGGAAAACAGTTGTACGCTCAACAGCCGTTCCAGGGTGTGCTGGAGCACCGGCTTGCCAGCGACTTCGAGATATTGTTTGGGGGTCTCGGCACCCATGCGTTTGCCGACGCCCGCAGCAGGGACGACGCCCCAGAATCGAAGTTGGGATGTCATCTTCCGGCCGGGTGCGTTTCACCCCCTGGATCGACGGTTGGCGTCATACGTGCCTCCTGGGACTGCTGTTCCCAGTGCAATCTTCGCCTGTGCTTCCCGTTTTCGCCGAGTTGTTTCTCCGTCGCTGCCGGAGGGGGGGAGGACTGGCGTCGGACTTCAGGATGATGATGATCGATCACCTGGATGAACACCTCGCCTTCTTTGATCATCCCCAAATCATGTCTGGCGCGTTCCTCGATGGCGTCCGTCCCCTCCTTGAGGTCCATGACCTCGGCTTCGAAGGCAATATTGCGCTCCCGGCGTTTGGCGCCTTCCTGCTTGAGTTCTTCAATGCGCTCGCCTAGTTGGTGCAATTCCCGGACACTGCCGTCGCCAAACCACAGTCTGTATTGGAGCACGGCGATGAGAACTAACAAAAGTGCGGTGAGCTTGTTCACTCCGGTTACGGGCGAAGGTTTTGATCTTTGGGATTAGAACGACCGCGTGAAAGCGCTACGGCCCGGATAAATTGCCAGGCCGCCTAGTTCTTCTTCGATTATGAGCAAGCGGTTGTATTTGGCGATGCGGTCGGAGCGACTCAGCGAGCCGGTCTTGATCTGGCCGGCGCAGGTAGCGACTGCGAGATCGGCGATGGTGGTATCCTCGGTTTCCCCCGACCGGTGCGAGACGACCGCCGTGTAGCCGGCGGCCTGAGCCATGTGAATGGCTTCCAGCGTTTCCGTGAGGGTGCCGATTTGGTTCACTTTGATTAGGATAGAATTGGCGATTTGCGCCTCGATGCCCTGTTTCAGTATAGCCGGGTTGGTCACGAATAGATCGTCGCCCACCAGCTGGATGCGCTTGCCCAGCGTGCCGGTCAACAGTCCCCAGCCGTGCCAGTCGTTCTCGGCCATGCCGTCCTCGATGGTGATGATAGGGTATTTGTCGACCCAGCCGGCAAGGTACTCCGCGAATTCCTCGCAGCTAAAGCGTTTGCCCTCGGATTCCAGTACATAGGAGCCGTTCTGGTAAAACTCCGAGCTGGCCACGTCCAGCCCCAGGCAAATGTCCTGACCCGGTTGGTATCCGGCTTTTTCGATGGCTTTCAGAATGATGCCGATAGCGGCTTCGTTGGATGGCAGGTTGGGGGCGAAGCCGCCCTCGTCGCCCACTGTCGTGGTCAGACCCTGGTCGGAAAGCACTTTTTTCAGGGCGTGGAACACTTCGGCGCCATAACGCAGGGCTTCGCGGAAACTCGGCGCACCCACCGGCAGGATCATGAATTCCTGCATATCCACGCTGTTGTCGGCGTGGGCGCCGCCGTTGATGATGTTCATCATCGGCACCGGCATCCGGTATTCGCCGGATTGGTTGAGGTAGGCGTACAAGGGTTTGCCGGTGGCCTTGGCGGCGGCGTGGGCGGCGGCGAGAGAGACCGCCAGCAGTGCGTTCGCGCCCAGCCGGCCCTTATTGTCGGTGCCGTCCAGTTCAATCATGCGAGCGTCGATGCCGGCCTGATCCTCCGCGTTCATGCCGACGATGGCCGAGCGAATGGCCGTTTTGACATTTTCGACGGCCTTGAGCACGCCCTTGCCCAGGTAGCGCGATCGATCGCCATCGCGCAGTTCGATCGCCTCACGCGAGCCGGTGGAGGCGCCCGAGGGGACCATCGCCGAGCCCACGACCCCGGAGCCGAGAACGACGTCGGCTGCGACGGTAGGATTGCCGCGGGAATCGAGTACTTCTCGCGCTCGGATGTCAACGATTTTGTTCATGCTTACACCATGATGTCGAGGGATTAAGACGATAGGTTACGCCAATCGGTGCGGAATCTTCATTCAACGTAAGCTGGGTAATACCATCGTACCCGGAGCTTACAGGAAACCGCTGTTCTTCACCGTTCGGTCGATTTGCGCCAGGACTTCCAGCAGTTCCGCCATGCGAGCGAGCGGCCAGGAATTCGGACCATCGCTCAGGGCATGGTCCGGGTCGGGGTGAGTTTCCATGAACAATCCCGCGATACCCACAGCCGCAGCGGCTTTCGCCAAGGTCGGCACGAACTCGCGCTGACCGCCGGACACATGACCCTGACCGCCCGGCAGTTGCACCGAATGGGTGGCGTCGAACACCACCGGGCAGTCGGTTTCGCGCATGATCACCAAGGAACGCATGTCGGAAACCAGATTGTTGTAGCCGAAGGAGACGCCGCGCTCGCAAACCAAGATCTGCTCGTTGCCGGTGGCCTTGGCCTTATTGACTACATTCTTCATGTCCCAGGGCGCCATGAACTGGCCCTTTTTGATGTTGACCGGCTTGCCCTGGCGAGCGACAGCCTGGATGAAATTGGTCTGGCGGCACAGGAAGGCCGGTGTCTGCATCACATCCACCACAGCGGCGACCTCGCCCAGCGGCGTGTCTTCGTGCACGTCGGTCAGAACCGGCACGCGGATGGTTTCCCGGACTTTTTCCAGGATGCGCAAACCTGCCTCCAGGCCGAGCCCCCGAAAACTCTCGTGCGAGGAGCGGTTGGCTTTGTCGAAGGACGATTTGTAGATGAAAGATATGCCCAACCGCTCGGTGATTTCCTTGAGTTGCCCGGCAGTATCCAGCGTCAGTTGTTCACTTTCAATCACGCAAGGGCCGGCGATCAGAAAGAACGGTTGTTCCAGGCTGGTTTCAAAACCGCACAACTTCATGGCCGGGCCTCTTTTTTGACGGGGTGCTGATGGTCGCCGGCCGCCCGCACGAATCCGGAAAACAGGGGGTGGCCGTTGCGCGGAGTGGAGGTGAACTCGGGGTGGAACTGGCAAGCCAGGAACCAGGGATGATCCGGTATCTCGATCATCTCTACCAAGCGGCCGTCCAGGGATTTTCCGGAAATCCGCAGTCCCGCTTCTTCCAGTCTTTTCTGGTAATGGTTGTTGAATTCGTAGCGGTGACGGTGGCGTTCGGTGATGACGTCCTTGCCATAGAGTTGGCGCGCCAGCGTGTCCGGGGCCATTCGGCATTTTTGCCCGCCCAGGCGCATGGTACCGCCCAAGTCGGAATCGGCGTTGCGGTGCTCGACCTGGCCGGATTCGTCTTGCCATTCGGTGATCAGGGCGATGACCGGGTAAGGTGTGGTCGGCAGAAATTCGGTGCTATGCGCACCTTCCAAGTGGGCCACGTCGCGGGCGAACTCAATGACGGCTACTTGCATGCCGAGGCAGATGCCGAGATAGGGAATTCTCTGTTCGCGCGCATACTTGACGGCGGCGATCTTGCCTTCGATCCCGCGCTCGCCGAATCCGCCCGGAACCAGGATGGCGTCCACGCCTTCCAGTTTGCCCGTACCCTTGTCCTCAATTTCTTCCGATTCGATGAACTTGATCCGCACCTTGGTCCTAGTGCGGATACCGGCATGCATCAGGGCTTCGGTGAGCGATTTGTAGGCATCGGAATGATGAATATATTTGCCGACCATCGCGATGGTCACTTCGCGCTGCGGATTTTCCAGGGCCGCGACCACGGTTTTCCATTCGCTCAGATCGGCGGGCGGCACGTCCAGGCGTAGCTTTTTCACCACGATCTGATCCAGTCCCTGCTCGTGTAGCAGCATGGGGATGCGATAGATCGAATCCGCATCCACGGCGGAGATCACGGCGTCTTCGTGGACATTGGTGAACAGGGCGATTTTGCTCCGTTCGCCTTTGGGAATCACCCGATCCGAGCGGCAGATCAGGATGTCCGGCTGGATGCCGATGGTGCGAAGTTCCTTAACCGAATGCTGGGTGGGCTTGGTTTTCAGCTCTCCGGCCGCATGGATGTAGGGGACCAGGGTCAGGTGGATAAACAGGGATTTGTCATCGCCCAATTCGACCCGCATTTGCCGAATCGCTTCCAGGAAGGGCAGGGACTCGATGTCGCCGACCGTGCCGCCGATCTCGATCAAGGCCACATCCTTGCCCTCGGCGCTCGCCCGGATGAGTCGCTTGATTTCGTCGGTGATATGGGGGATGACCTGAACCGTCGCGCCCAGGTATTCGCCTTTGCGCTCCTTGCGGATGACGTTTTCGTAGACCTGGCCGGTGGTGAAGTTATTGACCTTCCGCATGGTCGTGTTCAGGAAACGCTCGTAATGGCCCAAGTCCAGGTCGGTTTCCGCGCCGTCCTCGGTGACGAACACCTCGCCGTGCTGAAAGGGGCTCATGGTGCCGGGATCGACGTTGATGTAAGGGTCGAGCTTGGTGATCGTGACTTTGAGTCCGCGGGCTTCCAAAATCGCAGCCAGCGAAGAAGCTGCAATGCCTTTGCCCAGCGAGGAAACCACTCCGCCGGTGATGAAAATGTATTTGGTCATCGAGTCTATGGAAAACAGCTGGTCGGGTGAGAAGACCGTTCAAACTTTGCGTCCCAAGGTGTGGCGCCGAGCGACGTGCCCCGATGGTTCGGGGAGTTCTCACAATCAAGCATAATTAAATATTTTACTCGAGCATCCGTTTCGAGTCATGGCTTTTGAGCCGTCCGGTCTCCGGATCATGATGCGGGGATGGTCATGCACCGGTTTGGGCCCCTTCGTAGGGACTGCGCCAGCTAATGGCGATGCCGGATTCGCCCGGCTTGACGGCGAAAGGCGCGCAGACCCACCAACCGGCCACGACAGCCAGTTCGTCATTAATATAGACCAGCGGAGCACGCCCTCGGAGCCAGGGTGGGATACCGAGCTCCTGGAAAAGTTTTTTCAGCGTGTGCGTTCCGGTTCTTCCGGCCAGGCGGCAGGTTTCCCCGCCTTGCCGGTAACGCACGGTGATCGATGCGCGTCGCCAGGTTTCCGCATCGACAGCGCAGCCGCTGGTGACCGAGACATCGAGCTCCCCGTTATTGTCGGGAAGTTCAAGGGCGGATGAGCCATCCCAGGAAATCCTCACGGACGGATCGATAGGAAACTGAGGTCGGAGCAGGAAAAGTCCGTCCCGATAGCGTCGTACCTCGCCTTCGCGCCAACTGACGATAGGCGTTTTGTCCGGCCCGGCGGGGAGGACCTCGTTCAGGATTCTTTCGATGACCACGGCGGGCGGCATGCGGTAGCCGGCGCGGCGCAACCAGGCGCGCAGCACCAGGCGTTGGTCCTCCGCGCGGAGCAAGCTCAGCCGTGCGACATCGAGACTGATGCCATCGGCGCGCCGGGTCGACCGGCAAAGATCGTCCGCCAAATCGCCGAGCAATCGCTGCGCTTCAGCGCAATGGCCGGCGGTTCTGCTTAGGGCTTTGACAACGCCGGGCCAGCGCTTCTCCAACAAGGGAATGACCTGGTGGCGCAGAAAGTTTCGATCATGACCGAGGTTCAAATTGCTGGGGTCGTCGATCCATTGTAAATCGTGTTCTTCCGCATAGGTTTGCAATTGCCGCCGCGAATGGTTCAGTAGCGGCCGCAACAGGAAGCCCGGCCCTAGGTTCGAGCATTCCGGCATCGCCGCCAGTCCCGCCAATCCCGCCCCGCGCATCAGCTGGAGCAGCAGAGTTTCCGCCTGGTCGTCGCGGTGCTGGGCGGTCAGGACGATCTCTTCCGCGGAGAGTCGGGAGCGGATGGCCCGATAACGGGCGCGCCTGGCCGCCTCTTCGGGGCTTTCACCCGGTTCGGCGCTTGCATCGACCTTGACGAGCAAAAAGGGGATGCTCAGCTCTCGGCAGGCAAGCTCGCAGTGGCTGGCCCAGGCGTCCGCCTCCCTTTGCAAGCCGTGATGGATGTGAACGGCGGTGAAGAAGGGAGCGGCTTGCATGGATCGTTGCAAACGGGCACAAAGGTGCAGCAAGACATGGGAATCAACCCCGCCGCTGTAGGCGATCCAGTAACGCTGAGGGGGAGGGTGTCGCTGCAGCGTCGCCCGGAAGCTATCAAGCGTCAGCCTCATGTGGTAGGGAGGTCATGCCCGCCCCGATCGAAGGGAGCTGGCTAGTTGCTCAGGCGGCCGATTCTTCATAAACACCATAAGCCATCAAGCGCTGGTAACGGCGTTCCAGCAGGGTCTCCGTCTGCTCCCCCTGTAATTCGTTAAGGTGTCTTTTCAGCGCCGCTTTCAGGTTTTCCGACGTGATCCTGCGGTCGCGATGGGCGCCTCCGAGGGGCTCTGGAATGATTTCGTCGACCAGTTTCAGCTCAAACAAACGCTCCGAGGTGATGCCCATGGCTTCGGCGGCCAGTTCCGCTTTTTCCGCGCTTTTCCACAGGATGGAAGCGCAACCTTCAGGCGAAATCACCGAATAGGTGCTGTATTCCAGCATCAAAAGGCGGTCTCCCACGCCAACGGCCAGTGCCCCGCCGGAGCCGCCTTCGCCGATGACCGTGCAGATGACGGGGGTGCGCAGCTTGGACATTTCGAAAAGGTTGCGGGCGATGGCTTCGCTCTGCCCGCGCTCCTCCGCCCCGATGCCGGGATAGGCGCCGGGCGTGTCGATGAAGCACAGGATGGGCAGGCGAAAGCGTTCCGCCAGCCGCATCAGCCGCAGAGCCTTGCGGTAGCCTTCCGGGCGCGGCATGCCGAAGTTGCGATAGATTTTTTCCTTGGTGTCTCGGCCTTTCTGATGACCGATGATCATTACCGGCTGCGCGTCCAGGCGAGCCAAGCCGCCGACGATCGCCGGATCGTCCGCAAAACCGCGGTCACCGTGTAATTCATGGAAATCGTCGAACATGAAGTCGATGTAGTCGAGGGTGTAGGGCCGTTGCGGGTGACGCGAAAGTTGGGAAATCTGCCACGCCGATAGGTCCGAAAAAACCGACTCGGTCAACTTGCGGCTTTTTTCCTCGAGCCGGGCGATTTCCTCGGAGATGTTGATCTCGTTGTCGAACCCGACATGGCGAAGTTCCTCGATCTTGGCTTCAAGCTCTGCGATCGACTGTTCAAAGTCCAAGAATTTCAGATCCATGGTTATCGTTATTCTGTGGGGGAGGAGAAAAAATGGCCTAGTGTAACACCTCGGCGAGGAAATTTTGCAGGTTCTGCCAGGAACGACGGTCGGCAGATGCCTTGTAGACCGTGCCGAAGGATGGGTCGTTGGCGCGAGGGTTGGTGAAGGCGTGGACGGTGCCGCCGTAAACGTGAACCTGCCAGTCGGCGCCGCTTTCGGTCAGCTCCTTTTCCAGGGCTAGGACCTGCTCGGGCGGGGCCATTGGATCGTCGTGGCCGTGCAGCACCAACACCTTGGCCTTGATCGGGTTGCCCCGGGTGTTGCCGGGCGGAATCAACAGGCCATGAAAACTGACGACGCCGCGAATGTCGGCTCCGGTCCGCGCCAAGTCCAACACGCACAGGCCGCCGAAGCAAAAGCCGATTGCCGCGATCCGATCGCCATCCACCTCCTTGAGGCCGCGAACGGCTTTAAGGGCGGAGGTCATGCGCCCTTGCAGGAGCCGGCGGTCGTCCATGAAGGGTTGCATCAGCCTGGCATTTTCTTCCGGCCCGCTGCCGAGCATGCCCCTGCCGTACATGTCCAGGGCGAAGCCGGCGTAACCCATTTCCGCCAGCTTGCGCGCCTTCTCGCAGGCGAATTCGTCGCGTCCGCCCCAGGCGTGCGAAACCAGCACCGCCGGCAGCGGTTGGGGCATCGCCTCGTCATAGGCGAGGAAGCCTTCCAAAAGGATATCGTTGTCGAAGTATTCGATGGTGCGAGTTTGGATGCTCATGGACTGGTCTCCCTCGGGGTCTGTGGAAATTTGGTCCGGGACTGTTCGCCCAAGCTGTCCGGCCGGGTCGGCATTTCCGGTTACGCTGAGATCCGTCGCACGGGGACTAGCGATGAAATGCTCAGCTGCGGCTCAGCCAGCGGTTAACTAATTCGATATCCTCGAGCCGTAACATGCTGGCGGCCTGCTTGAGCGACAAACTATTGATGATGTAGTCGTAACGGGCCTGTGCGTAATTCCGTTTCGCTTGATAGAGGTTACGCTGTTCGATCAGCACGTCGACCATGGTCCGGGTGCCTACTTCGAAGCCGGCTTCGGCGGCTTCCAGGGCGCTTTGCGAGGATACCACCGCCGCCTTGAGCGCTGCCACCTGGCTGATGGAGGAGAGGACGCCGCGATAGGCGTCTTTCACCTGCCGTGTGACCGCACGGCGCTGGGTGTCGAGATTCTCCTGCGCCGCCTCAAATTCGTGGCGCGCCTGCCGAACCCGGGAATTGACACCGCCACCCTGGAAAAGGGGCACGTTGACTTGCATGCCGATGACTGCGGATTCGTTCGTTGGCGTTCGTGGTCGGTTGGTATCGGTAAAACCGGCCGAGCCGATCAAATCGAGCGTGGGCAGGTGGCCGGCAAACTGCAGGTCGATTCCCTTTTTTGCCTGTTCCGCCTGGTTTTGGGCGGCGATGATGGCCAGATTGTTCTGCTGCGCGCGTTCGGCCCAGTCGTCGATGTTGGCCGGTTGCGGGCTGTCCAGGATAAATTCCGTCGCTAGTGCGCTGAGTTTCTCGTCAAATTCGCCAATGATTTCCCGCAGTGCTTCTCGTGCGTTATCCAAATCATTTTGCGCTTTGATTTCGCTGGCCCGAGCCTGGTCGTAAGCGGCCTGGGCTTCGTTGACGTCGGTGATGGCGATGAGGCCGACCTCGAAGCGGGCTTTGGCTTGCTCGAGCTGGCGTTCGATCGCCTGTTTTTCTGCTTGAGCAAACTCCAGGTTGTCCTGAGCCAATAGCACGTTGAAATAGGCCTGGGCCGTGCGCAGTCCCGTGTTCTGCTGTTCTGCCGCGTAGGTCGCTTCGGCCTGGGCAACCTGATTGTCCGCCTGACTGAGCTGCACCCAAAGCTCGTGATGATAGATCGGCTGCGTCAGGTTGATGCTGGCGGAACTGTTCCAAAAGTTGAGGTTGAAAAAGTTCCGAGTTATTTGACCGGCGCCACCCTGGATAGCAGCGGTTGCTGGGGACAGTTGCTTTATGAGCAGGGAATTACGGTTCATCTGTCCGGTAACCGATAATGTGGGCAGCAGTTGGGCGATGCTCTGCGGCCTGGTTTCCAACACCGCGTTGCGGTTGGCTTCGGCTTGCCTCAGGCGCGGGTCGTGTTGCAGGGCGAGTTCGTAGGTCGCGAGCAAATCCTGGGCCTCGGCCGCAGCCAAGGGCAGCGCGAGGGCCAGGAATAAAGCGCGTGTTTTCATGGGGTGTTTCCGTCAGCGGCTGGAGGCGATTGGCCAAGCGGTTCGAACGCGCCGGTCTGCAAAATGCTACTGATTCTAGCGTATCGCACGGCCTCTACGGATACAGCATCCTGACCCTGTCGGCACCGATGCGCTTTTGCAGGCGGGTCAACAGCGTATCGCCCGGATGTATGCGCCAGCTTTCGCCGAGCTGAATCATAGACTGCGAGGTGGGGCCCCGGTATTCGATGCAAACGGGACAGACTCCGCCTTGAAACGGCTGGAGCAAATCCTGAAGTTCCGCCGCGAAGTCCTTGCCGTCGCTGCTATCGACGCCGTTGACGGCGGACCACTGGATCAGAAGATGTTTGGCAAAATGGGCGCGGGCCTGCTCGATGCTGAACAAGCGTTCGGCGCTCAGCCGCAACTGCCCGGAGAAGTCATCCATCGCCAAAGCGCCCTCGGCCACCAGCAAGGCGTCCTTGGACAGATAATCTCGATATTTCTCGAAGACCTCGGAAAACACCGCCACTTCCAGGCGGCCGGTGCGGTCGTCGAGGGTCGCAAACGCCATGCGCTTGCCGTTCTTGTTCTGCTTGGTGCGCAGTTCCACCACTAGACCGGCCACCACCGCGCGGATTTCGTTGCTCATGCGAGGCCTCCATGCCTCGCCCCCTTCCGACGCAGCGCGGCTTTCCTGCCGCTTGAATCGCGTTGCTTCGCCCTGCCGGGCTGTACCCGAGCCGCGGTTATTGGTTTCGACATTCAATTTGCCGAGCCGGTCGGTGATGAAATGGGCGAGTTCGTCCTCGTACCGGCTGATGGGATGGCCGGTGAGATAAAGGCCCAGGGTCGCCTTTTCGTGGGCCAGGCGTTGATCTTCGGGCCAGGGATCCATTGATTCCCGCGGCCGTGACGCTTCGGCCTGTTCCTCGGGTTCGGTCAAAAGGCCGAACAGGTCGTCCTGGCCGGTCGCGGCCGTGGTCCCATGCTGTTCCGCCGCCCTCAGGGCGTTGGGCAGTTCCGCCAGGTGCAGCGCGCGATTGGGATCGAACCCATCGAGTGCGCCGGCGCGGATCAGCGCTTCGAGGACGCGGCGATTGGCCTTGCGCAGATCGATGCGCTTGCACAGGTCGAAGAGTTCCTTGAACGGGCCATGCCGCTGCCGTTCCCGGATGATATCCTCGATCGCCGTTTCGCCGACCCCCTTGATCGCGCCGAGTCCATATTGAATCCGGCCGTCTTCGCGCACGGTGAAGCGGAACTCCGACTGGTTAATGTCCGGCGGGGCAATGGCCAGCTTCATCTCCCGGCATTCCTCGATCAGCACCACCACCTTGTCGGTGTTGTCCATATCGGCGGATAGCACCGCCGCCATGAATTCGGCAGGGTAATGCGCCTTGAGCCAGGCGGTTTGATAGGATACCAGGGCATAGGCGGCGGAGTGCGACTTGTTGAAGCCGTATTCGGCGAATTTCTCCATCAAGTCGAAGATGTGAGTGGCGGTAGTTTCCTCGACCCCGAGGCCGACTGCGCCGGCGACGAAGATTTCGCGCTGCTTGGCCATCTCCTCCGGCTTTTTCTTGCCCATTGCTCGGCGCAGCAGGTCGGCGCCGCCCAGCGTGTAACCGGCCAGCACCTGGGCGATCTGCATCACCTGTTCCTGGTAGACGATGACGCCATAGGTCGGTTTGAGGATACCTTCGAGCTTGGGGTGCGGGTATTGGACCTTGGCCTTGCCGTGCTTGCGGTTGACGAAGTCATCCACCATACCCGATTGCAGGGGGCCGGGGCGGAATAGGGCGACCAGGGCGATGATGTCTTCGAAGCAGTCGGGCTGCAACCGCCCGATCAACTCCTTCATGCCGCGCGATTCGAGCTGGAACACCGCCGTGGTGGCCTTGCGTTTGAGCAGGGCGTAACTGGCGGGATCGTTGCGGGAAATCAGGTTGATGTCGACCGGCGGCTCGCCTTTCGCGGCCCGTTGCCGGTTAATGGTGTCCACCGCCCAGTCGATGATGGTGAGGGTGCGCAGCCCCAGGAAGTCGAACTTGACCAGGCCGACCGCCTCCACATCGTCCTTGTCGAACTGGGTGACCAGGTTGTCGCCGCCCTGTTCGCAATAAAGGGGGGTGAAGTCGATCAGTTTGGACGGTGCGATGACCACGCCGCCGGCATGCTTGCCCGCGTTGCGGGTGATGCCTTCCAGGGTCTTGGCGAGGTCGATGAGGGCGCGGACTTCCTCGTCGGATTCGTAGAGCATGCGCAGATCCCCACTGTCCTGCAGCGCCTTGTCGAGGGTAATGCCCAGTTCAAAGGGGATCAGCTTGGCGATGCGGTCGACGAACCCGTAAGGATGACCCAATACCCGACCGACGTCGCGCACCACGGCCTTGGCCGCCATGCTGCCATAGGTGATGATCTGGGACACGCGGTCGCGCCCGTAATGCCGGGCCACATAGTCGATGACCTCGTCGCGTCGCTCCATGCAGAAGTCCACGTCGAAGTCGGGCATGGACACGCGCTCCGGGTTAAGGAAGCGCTCGAACAGCAGTTCGAATTCGATGGGGTTTAGGTCGGTGATCTTGAGGGCGTAGGCCACCAACGAGCCGGCGCCCGATCCGCGCCCCGGGCCCACCGGGATGCCGTTATGCTTGGCCCACTGGATGAAGTCGGCGACGATGAGGAAGTAGCCGGGGAAACCCATCTGCTTGATCACGTTCAACTCGACTTCCAGGCGCTCCCGGTACGGCTTACGCATCTCTTCAGTCGCGCCCGGCATGAGGATGGCTAAGCGCTCCTCCAGTCCCTTGTGCGATTGTTGGGTGAAGAACTCGTCCGCGCTCAGGCCTTCCGGAACCGGGAAGTCGGGTAGGTAGTTCTTTCCCAGGTTCAGGTCGATGTTGCAACGTTTGGCGATTTCGACCGTGTTTTCCAATGCCTCGGGGATGTCGGCGAATAGTGCCTGCATTTCCTCGGGACTACGCAGATATTGCTGCTCGCTGTATTCGCGCGGACGGCGGGGATCGTCCAGCACCCGCCCCTGGTTGATGCAGACGCGAGCCTCGTGGGCGTCGAATTCGGATGTGTGCAGGAAACGAACGTCGTTGGTTGCGACCGGCGGGGCGGCAAATTCGATGGCGAGATCCAAGGCCTGATCGATATATTCTTCCTCGCGCGGCCGCCCGGTGCGTTGCAGCTCCAAGTAAAAACGGCGGTCGAAGACTTTAAGCCAGTGTTCCAGTTCGCGCCGCGCTTCGTCGGCCTTGCCGGCCAGCAAGGCCCGACCGATCCGGCCCTCGCGCGCTGCGGACAGGGCGATGAGGCCTTCGTTGCGGATTTCCAGCCAGTCCGCTAGCAGCATGGGCACGCCCTGGTGCTGGTTTTCCAGATAGCCGCGCGAGATCAGCTCCGTCAACGTCCTATAGCCGGTCTCGTTCTGCACCAGCAGGCTGAGGCGATAGGGGGAGGCGGGTTCTGATTCGTTGTAAATCCACACATCGGCCCCCGCGATGGGCTTGAGCCCTTCGGCCATCGCCGCCTTGTAAAACTTGACCAGGGAGAACAGGTTGGACTGGTCGGTCACCGCCACGGCCGGCATGCCCAACTGGGCGGTGCGCTTGACCAGCGGTTTGATGCGGGCGAGACCGTCGACTAGCGAATATTCGGTGTGGACGCGAAGGTGGACGAACGTGGGGGGCATGATGCTATGAAGTTGCTCGAAAAATGTAGGTTGGGTTAGGCCGATAGGC
>DATIXD010000356.1:0-3767 GCA_035518875.1 Methylococcaceae bacterium
CATAGGCGTAGCGGCCGCCCTCATCGATGGAGCTGAACACCGTGGCGGGATTGTAGGCGTCCATGAAGGCGCAGGGGCCGTAATCGATGGTCTCGCCGGAAATCGACATGTTGTCGGTATTCATCACCCCGTGGATGAACCCGACCAGCAGCCATTGCGCCACCAGCGCGGCCTGGCGGGCGATGACGCCCTCCAGCAGCGCGAGATAGGGCGCGGGGGCGGGCGCCGCCTTGGGATAATGCCGGGCGATGGCGTAGTCGGCCAGACGGCGCAGACTTGCCTCGTCGCCGCGTGCGGCAAAGAACTGGAAGGTGCCGATGCGGATATGGCTCGCGGCGACGCGGGTGAGGATGGCGCCGGGTAGCGCCCTGTCGCGCCATACGATTTCGCCCGTGACCACGGCGGCGAGTGCGCGTGTAGTGGGGATGCCGAGCGCCGCCATGGCCTCGCTCACCAGATATTCGCGCAGCACCGGGCCGAGGGCGGCGCGCCCATCGCCGCGCCGGGAGAAGGGCGTGGGCCCGGCGCCTTTCAGCTGGATGTCACGGTTTGTGCCGTTTTGGTCGAGCACCTCGCCCAGCAGGATCGCCCGCCCGTCGCCTAAGCGCGGCACGAACTGGCCGAACTGGTGCCCGGCATAGGCCATCGCCAGGGGCTCGGCACCTTGAGGGATGCGCACGCCTGCAAAAATTTCCGCCCCCTCTGGCGTGGCCAGACTTTCAGGGTCCAACCCCAACTCACGCGCCAGCACGTGGTTGAACTTGATGAGGCGGGGGGCTGCGACCTTGGTTGGCAGAACGGGGGCAAAAAACCCTTCGGGCAGCCGCGCATAGGAGTTATCGAAGGGAATGAGCGGCGTCATGGGCGGGGGACCTCCTGCGGGCCCTGTTCGGGCAGCAAGCGTATGAGGCTTTGCCGGCAAAGTCCAGTTTGGCCGGGAGAGTGGCGCCCGCGGAGAGAGGCTTCTAAATCATTATAATTAAGCCCTTGCGCGCCGGGCTGTGCGCAACCCAAACTTGTCACAATCAAGAGTTGAGAACGCTGCAGGTTGAACATGCGCCCAACCTCGCCGTTTCCTGGCAAATGCTGGCTCCCCTGGAGCAGTCGCTCGTGGGGGTTAGGCGAAACGAGCCGGGCACTTCTGGTAATCTGGGATTGGTACCTGTGTATTTGGTGAAAGCACGCTATATATTCCCGATGTCGCCCTCTGTAGCTCTAAGTGACCTCCGGAAAATGATTGACCGGATCGTTCGCCCTTGGCGTCCCCTGAGCTCTGAGCGCTTTAACCAATTAACCGGTGATGGATGCCACGGCTCTTCGTGTCCTGGTCGCAACGCAGCTCCGTATGAGTCTATTCGATGCCGGTGTCCCAATTGAAGATTGCGTTGCGTGAAGCTCTCACGCCACGCGCGCTGTGCGCTGACACATCATGATCGGCTTTCCAGGAATTTTGGCGCTCGCTGCTTAGATCCCGCAAAAGCAACAACAATTCGGCTCTCTACAGGTTCCAGTTTTATTTTCATGCAAAACTCTGATTTCACTCAAAACTCCCTCCCCGCGGCCGAAGCTAACTGGCGCGACGTAATAGCATCTTATGCGAAACCGGATACAAGGCGGGCGCTTATTCAGGTGTTAAATACTGGCCTTCCGTTCATCGCGGTAATGCTGACCATATTCGTCGCCTTGCACTACGGATTTATCGCGGCGGCCATCCTATTCCCGGCCGGCGCGGTATTTTTGGTCCGGCTGTTCATGTTGCAGCACGATTGTGGTCATGGCTCATTCTTCGCGGCGGCGTGGGCGAATAACCTTCTGGGCTGGGTATTGGGCGTGTTGACCCTGACACCCTACACATCCTGGCGACGTGATCATGCGATCCACCATGCGAGCATAGGTAATTTGGACCGCAGGGGCATCGGCGATGTGACGACGTTGACGATTTCCGAATATCTGGCTTTGCCGAAATGGCGGCGGCGTGCGTACCGGCTGTACCGGCATCCGCTGGTCATGTTCGGTCTTGGCCCGATCTGGGTGTTCTTTCTGCGTAATCGCATTCCAACGGGAAATCCGCGCCGGCAATGGCGCAATTGGGTGAGCATCCTCGGCACGAATGCCGCGCTTGCCGTTATTTTTGTGACGCTATTGCTGACGCTGGGGCCTGTATCGGTGTTGCTGGGCTGGTTGCCGGTCATGTTGCTGGCTGCCACGATTGGCGTTTGGCTATTTTATATTCAGCATCAGTTCGAGAATGTATATTGGGAACCGCGGGTGAGCTGGGATTTTCGCGCGGCAGCCCTCACAGGGTCTTCATTTTACGATTTGCCGCAGCCGTTGCGTTGGTTGACGGCAAATATAGGATTTCATCATATCCACCATCTTTCAAGCAAAATACCAAACTACCGGCTGCGCAAATGCCATGTCGACAATCCGGCGCTTCAGACCGCGCCACGGCTGACCTTGCTTGGGAGCCTGAAATGCGCGCGGCTGGCGCTGTGGGACACGGAGCACCGCAAGCTGGTGCCGTTCAGCGCTCTGGCCGCGCGTTAGGTGGCTAAGCGGCGGGCGTCGTCGGATCAGACTGGCTTTCTTGCCAGAGCTGTTCACGGAATTCGTCGAGACGGGCACGATAACCACCGGCATCACCAAAATCGAGAAACTCGTAATAGCGTTGATGCGGGCGAGCGATCTTGATCGCGTGCTTGATCGAGCACCAGTATTGCTCTCTGCAAAATCCGCCACATCGACACGCGCCATAATGTCAGACTAAGCTTTGCTCCTTCTCCACGACCTTCTATCTTCTAAATGCCCGTGGAGGGTACACAGAATCCCGGCAAGAAGAGCGCCGGGATTCTAGCTGGACGCATCTTGAAAGAAGACAACTGAAATTACAGCGCGGTTGCTGCAGTGCAGCTTTGTGCCAATGTCCGGCAGCTATGCTATTACAACGTCGCCCCGTTCTGCAAAAAATGGCGACAAATCTTGCAATTTGCCGCGAAGAGGCATAAACGAGCGATATCGAACGATGTCGGTTTAATTTATGTTCATCGTGCTATAGGCGTTGATTGTTTTTTTTACCCCTCAAATTTTGATCGCTGCCAAAATGCAGTGCACCGCTGTTCGCCACTCTGCGGACGGCTTCATACGATATGGCCATTTTATCACCGGCCCATGGACAGAACAATGCGTACTCAGAATATACTTCTCGACGAAAAGCACAAATATCTTGGAAACTTCTCCACAAAACATTCCATTGGCAAGCAACATAGTAACGCCACTATGGGGCACAAACCTCCTGCCTTCCTGCTGACGCCGAGCGAGATCCGCAGTCTGATTGAGGAAATTATTGGGTAACTTACTGCGGTAACGTCCCTCCGGATTATTGGGGGTGGTTTACATTTTGGTGGATGGCGGGTCTTCAAGTCGAGGCCTAGTTTCGCTCCGCGAAGAGCGCATTGCCGAAGCCGATCGTGCCTCGAACAGGGCCGCTGATCTCTCATTCTCAGAGGCCCCTTTGGGCCGAGCGCGGGGGATCGGCGGCCGTAAGCTGAACGAATGGCTCTTTTTCTCGTTTCTTCTGGGAACCAGACTGGCGGCTTCCGGCCCTTCCGAGTCGAAATGGTCTGCCGGCTAGGGCTGTCCGTCTGGTGCCCGTGAGGCCGTTTATCTGCGGAATCGAGAGGCGCCCGCCTCGGTCAGCCAGAGTACTATGCGGGAAAATCGGATCATTCAATCCCGATCATGATCTCGATCAGATTGGCCGTGCCCGA
>DATIXD010000357.1:0-3455 GCA_035518875.1 Methylococcaceae bacterium
CCGGTCGGCTCGATTACACCCCCGGCTTCGCACCAGGCTTGTTGGTCGGCGCATCCACCTTCCTGGGCGATGCGGGCCAGGATGAGCTTTATCTGGGCCGAAAAATCGCCGCAATGACTCAACTCTATGAGGGACATGTGCAATGGCATTACCGTGGCTTCGAATTCCGTGCCCTGGGTGCCTGGGGGCACATCGACGACACCGCCGTCTTGAGCGCTGCCAAGGGCGAAACGATCGGCAAGGAGAACTACGGCTGGTACACGGAAGCGGCTTATGACGTTATGCCGTTGTTGTGGAAGGATAGCACCCAGTATTTGGCGCCATTTTTCCGCTATGAGCAATATGACACGCTGGCCGCGGTACCGAAAGGCTTTGACAATGATGGCTCCTACAATCGGTGGATCTATCAGGCCGGACTGACCTACAAACCGATTCCGAACATCGCGATCAAGGCGGATTACCGTAATATCCACTCTGCCGCTGGCCAACAGCCCGATGAGTTCAACCTGGGGGTCGGCTTTATCTACTGATGAAATGCTTGGCTGACTGAAAAAACCACATACGAACACCAGCGCATCGACCTAAATTTCCAGGCCATGGCGACTAAGTTGGATAGATACAATGAGCGGCGAAGCTGGGATACTCAAGCTGTTTGCAGGTCTCTTGGAGGCAGCGCCGATCGGTACCCGAGAGTTCAATGCCGAGGTCACCGACGGAAAAGGGATCGAATCCCGGTTTCATTTGTGATTTACCTTGAAGTCTTTGGCCTCACGCTGACCCTCGTCGATCTGGGACGCTGTCATCATGGCCCTAAGCAGACGGACCGCATCGACGGCTTCGGCATAGCCCTGCGCTGCAGCCAGCGCGAACCATTTGTAGGCTTGCACGTAGTCCCGCGGCAAACCCTGGCCGTTGGCGTAGAGGATGCCTAAGCTGTGCTGCGCCCACGCGTCGCCCTGCTCGGCGGCCTTGCGATACCAGGCGATGGCCTGCCGGTAGTCCTTCGCTACCCCTCGTCCCTGCTCGTACATCATACCCATACTGTACTGGGCCTCGATCATGCCCTGATGCGCCGCCTTTTCGAACCATTTTGCCGCTTCGGCGTCGTCCTTGGGCGTGCCTTTGCCCTCAGAGCACATGAGTCCCAGGTTGTACTGAGCGGAACAATCGCCTCCCTCGGCCGCCTTGCGATACCATTCCACGGCTTTCCGGTCATCCTGCGGTACGCCCTTGCCCTCCTGGTAAAGATGGCCGAGATTGTGCTGAGCCCAGGGATCGCCTTGCTCGGCGGCTTTGCGGAACCAGCGAAGGGCTTCCTGATAGTCTTGAGGTACGCCGTCGCCTTCGGAATACGCGACGCCGAGGACGTATTGGGCGCGGACATCGCCCTGTTCGGCCCGTTTTTTCCACTTTTCCGTGGAGTCCCCGCCGCCGTTCAGATGGGCGCACCCCGATAACGATATCCACATTGTCAAAAGGGCGGTCCAGCCCAGATTTCGAATCGTTTGTTTCATTGACCTGCACCTCAACCTAGAAAGCGATTTCCGTGCGTGCGCCTAAAACCCAAGCGTCCCGCCCAGCCCCCCGGATTGAACACCCGCTGGATATCCGACGTCAGGGCCAACCAAGGCATCAACTGCATCCGGTAAAATACTTCCAATGCCGTTTCCGAGGTTCTGCCCTCAATGGCCTCGATACGTTCGCTCAAATCCGCATGGGCGACCCCGATTCCGGCCACGTCCGCATCCCGCCCCGAAAACGGGCCGGAGTAAGTCATACCGCCGCCGACATACAGGGCGATTTCGTTGCGGTCTTCGGGTGCCCAGCCCAATTGAAAGAAAGCCCCGAGGCCTTGATCCTCCGACTCCGCTTCTGGATACAACCGCTGATCGAACCCCAGGTAAAACCCGTAATTGCTGCCGAATATGGCGGGATTGGGGCCGTCGGTGATTTCCTCGGCATCCGCAGCGTGGAGCCAGCCTCCGGCCCGATAAGTGCCGGCAAGGCTTCCGAACACCGGCTTGAAGGCCAATTCGACCAAAGAGAAAGGTCCTGCTTGGGCGTCGAATAAGCCGGCCGACGCCGAAAAGAGAGGGTGCGGCTTAGCGAACACGGCCGCCCCTAACGCTGGATCGGGGAATGTCGGCATAGGTACGTTGGGCATGAGTCCGAAAGACGAATTCAAGAAATACACCGCATAGTCGAGAGCGGCGAAATCGACGTTGGCGTCCTGTTTGCCGAGTTTCACCCTTAAGCGCCGGTCAAACAGTTGTTGTTCGTAGTAGTAGGCACTCAAGCGGTCGAAATCCTCGGCGTCAATGTTGCTGAGCGGCTGCACTGCGCCCACATAGCGCTCGCCGATGCCTTCTCCATGCGCATCTTCCCAATAAATGAACAGAGTTCCGCCGGGCCAGAAGCCCAGCCGCTCGGTGTCGAGCGTCAAGGTGACGTCCATGTTGCCGCGGTACGCCGCGCCGCGCCGGAGTCCGCCGCGGACGTTCCCAAAAACCTCGCCGGTATAGACGAGTTCTGGGATGACGCCGTGCTCCCACAGCCAGGGCCGAAAGCCGGCCCAATCGCCGGTGGCATGCTCCCATTCCCAGTAAGGTTTGGACAAATCGTCCGGGGTGCGCATTTCTTCGGTGATTTCAGCCGGTCTCTTGCGATGCGCCGGGGCCGGCGGTTTCAGTCGAGGCGTTCTCGGCAGCAGTGGTCTATTAGCCAGACTGGGCAGGGATGGAATCGCGCTCGGCCGGTTGAGCGGACGGTCACGGCGTGGGGGCAAACCCCCGTTCTGAGACAGGGAGGGCTCCGTTTGATCGGGCAACGCACTGTCCTGGTCCAGTGCCGTTGAGAGCGCGGCCTCGCTCTGATCCTGAGTCGGTTCGTCAGCCTGGCCAATTGCGGTAACCAAAAGGGTTGCGGCAAAAATCATGATTTGTTCCGACGGCATCGGCTTGCAAAGCACCCGATAAACCCACATACTTTGTGCCGAAACTACGGCAATAAGAAGCATTATCAATACTAACACGCTCGCGTCAAGTCGAGGCCGCTATGAATTCTCGGAATTCTCGTCACCAATTTTCCGATGTTACAGTTCCCAATGAGGACGGCTGCATCGCCCTGGTCGGCCATCACAATGTGGGGAAATCGGTGATTTTCCATCACCTGACGGGGCGCTATGTCACGGTAGCCAATTACCCCGGCACCACCGTGGAAATCGCCAAAGGGAAGGCACGGGAACTGACGGTGACGGTGGTTGACACACCGGGCATCGTCACGCTGCCGCCGCAAACCGCCGACGAGTGGGCCACAGCGCGTGTGTTGCTCCAGGAGAAACTGCGCGCCATCGTGCAGGTTGGGGAGACCAACAACCTTTGTCGGACTTTGCTGCTCACGGCGCAGTTGGCGGAGCTGGGCGTGCCGCTGGTACTGGTTCTCAACATGATGGACGA
>DATIXD010000358.1:0-7226 GCA_035518875.1 Methylococcaceae bacterium
CATAGATAGGTTTGTTGCCGCCCCCTTGATGTCGGTATCCGAGTGGTCGTCCGGAGCCGGAACTTGTCCCGTCTGAGTGGGAATCCCCCCTGGCGGACTTTTTGTAGATACCGCTGTAGATACTGCATTCGTCGACAGCGATGTATACTACTTCAATCCCATGTTTGATCCAGGTTAACTTGATATCAAAAATCTTTCGGCATGACTATGCACGCAAGAAACCGGATGGCAACGCATCAATTCCCGAAGAATTTCGCTCAATCCGCCGACGGGCACGCCCGGCGACCAGGTCGACAAACCCTGTGCGCACTTTGTGCGGCAAGGGGTCGGTCAATTGCTCCGGCACCTAATTAGCGGAAAGCCGGTCGTCAGATTTCAGAACAACGGCGAAATCGCCAACCGCCAACGACCTCACAATACCCGAATCGGAGAACAATGTTACCGTGAGCAAACGAAGCCGGTGCTTTTGGTTGTTAATCCCTTTGCTGTTTGTGGATATGGCCCGGGCCGAGGTCGGTAAGACTGTCCCTCCGCCAGCGCCGCCTGCACCCGCTAAACCTTTCGACTTTGCGGAGGTGGAGCAAAAGGCCAAGCAACTCGCAACCAAGCCATATGCGCGGGACGATGGCGGTATGCCCGAATTCCTGGGCAATCTTGACTACGACCAGTACCGGGACATCCGCTACAAGCCCGAGAAGGCGCTGTGGCGGGACGAGGGCCTGCCTTACCAAATCCAGCTGTTCCATCGCGGCTTCATGTTCAAGGATCGCGTGAGCATCAACGTGGTCGATCAGGGCGTCGCGACTCGGCTGGCTTATTCGCCAGAGTTGTTCGATTTCGGCAAGAACACCTTGCCGTCTCCCCCGCCGGCCGACCTGGGCTTTGCCGGCCTGCGTTTTCATCATCCACTGCGCAAAAACGATGTCTTCGATGAAATCGCTGTATTCCTCGGTGCGAGTTATTTCCGGGCGGTGGGGCTCGGGCAGTTTTATGGTCTTTCCGCGCGGGGACTTGCGATCGATACCGGACTGGCCAAGGCGGAGGAATTTCCGATCTTCAGGGAGTTCTGGGTCGAGAAGCCGGGCAAGAACGCCAGTTCGCTGACGGTTTACGCCGTCTTGGACAGCCCCAGCGTGACCGGCGCCTATCGTTTCGTCATCCGTCCCGGTTTCGAGCTAACCGTGGATATCGCCAGCCACGTCTTTTTCCGTAAGGCGGTGGAGCGGTTCGGCCTGGCGCCTCTTACCAGCATGTTCTTTCACGGCGAAAACACCGACCACTTCATGGACGATTTCCGTCCCGAAGTGCATGATTCGGACGGCCTCTTGATGGGGCGCAGCAATGGCGAATGGGTCTGGCGTCCTCTTAACAATCCCAGGCATCTGCGCATCAGCGTTTTCAAGGATACCAAACCGGCCGGATTCGGCTTGATGAAGCGCGACCGCGTGTTCGATCACTATCAGGACCTGGAAGCCCACTACCACGAACGGCCTGGCGTCTGGGTCGAAGCCTTGGGCGATTGGGGGGCGGGTTCGGTTTATCTGATCGAAATTCCCAGCGATGCGGAGAAATATGACAATATCGTCGCCTTCTGGGTGCCGGATCAGCCGACCGGCGAAGGCAAGGACTACGCCTTCCAGTATCGGCTGCATTTCCTCCTGGACGAAACCACCGCACCCGGCCTGGGCAAGGTGGAGGCGACCCGGATCGGCGCCAGCGGTACCGATGTATTGGATGGTCAGGGACGCAAGTTCGTTGTCGATTTCAACGGCGAGGCGATGAAGCGTTTCAGCGAGAAGGCGCATGTGCAAGCCGATATCAGCTCCTCCTCGGGGAAGATCAGCAATCCGGTGGTGCACAAGAACGACCAGACCGGCGGTTGGCGCCTGAGTTTCGAGTTGGCCCCCGAAAAGGACAAGGATCCGGTCGAATTGCGCGCGCTCCTGAAATCCAATGACGAGATCCTCACCGAAACCTGGGTGTACCAGTGGAGCGGACGATAATGCACCATTCCGCCGCCGAAAAGCTGGCGTCCAGCCCAGACGTCGCCTCTTCGCCGCATGGCCCATCCGTTGCGGCGGTCAAGGAGCGCTTGCTTGCTTATCTCGGCCGCTTGGGGTTAAAAGAGTCCGACTTGATCGAAATGATGGCCGATGAATGCCTGAATCGCGCTCGGCGTCGGGCCGCCCCGGGTTCGCAAGAAGAACTTCTCCGGCGAGCGCTGGAAGAAGCGCAGCGGCGGTTCGATCATGCACTGGCGCGCACCCTGAATCTTGCCGGGGCCAAGGATCATCATCCCGTCGCCGGCGCGCGCGCGGCCATCCTGCTGGGGTGTGCCGCCGAAGTTCGGGTCGATCATCTGTTTCGTCACCAAGATGGTCAGACCGAAACGGCCTCAAGGCTGCGCACGGCATTACCGCTTGCCACGCCGCCGGAATCCAATCTGGCCATGCCGGATCAGCCGATCTCGTTCCTGTTTTCCCGCTTGCCCCAGCAGCACAAATAAGCGACTCGTTCCGAGCAGACCCATGCCGCCCAGCGCCCAAGCAATCCCGGCCTTCACCCGCATTTTCAGACGAATCCTGTTTTACACTCTGGTCATTGTGACCACCTTCGCCGCCCTGGCGATGATCACCAGCGCCTTTTTCCAGAACGGTCTCACGCCGCAGGAGATCGTGCTGTTGGTTCTGTACACCCTGCTGATTCTGTGGGTGAGCAATTCTTTCTGGACCGCCATCCTGGGGTTCTGGATCCTGCTGTTGGGTGGAGACCGCAAGTCCATCGGTCGGATACCGCCTCGCCGCGAAGCGCAGGAAGCCGATAAATCCCAGAAGCGGACCGCGCTGGTCATGCCGATCTACAACGAAGATCCGCAGCGCGTATTCGCGGGATTACGAGCGATTTATCAATCGCTGCTGGAGACGGGCAGGGCCGATGAGTTCGAGCTGTTCGTTCTCAGTGATACCCGCGATCCGGACACCTGGATCGAAGAGGAGCTGAACTGGTATCGGATGTGCTGCGATTTCAACGCTCACGGCAGGATTTTTTATCGCAACCGAGAGAAGAACATCAGCCGCAAGAGCGGCAACCTCGAGGACTTCTGCAAACGCTGGGGCGGGCGTTATCGCTATATGATTGTGCTCGACGCGGACAGTCTGATGGGTGGCCCCGCACTGACGAAAATGGTGGACCTGATGGAAGCGCACCCGCGGGTGGCGCTGATCCAATCGCCGCCATTGCCGATCAACCACAAGTCCCTGTTCGCACGGATTCTGCAATTCGGCAGCAGTCTGTACAGCGACGTTTTCACCGCCGGCAGTTCGTTCTGGCTGTTGTCGGACAGCAATTACTGGGGACACAATGCCATCATTCGTTTGAAGCCCTTCACCCAACATTGCGGTCTGCCCAAGCTGCCGGGCCGCGAGCCGTTCGGGGGGGAGATCCTCAGTCACGATTTCGTCGAGGCGGCACTGTTGCGCAAGGCGGGCTGGGAAGTCTGGCTCGGCTACGATATCAAGGAAAGCTTCGAGGAGTTGCCGCCGACGCTGATCGACTATGCCAAGCGCGACCGCCGCTGGTGTCAGGGCAATCTCCAACACGTGCGCATGATCTTCGCCCGTGGGTTTTCCGGGCTCAGCCGCCTGCACATGATGATGGGCATCATGTCCTATCTGTCCTCGCCGTTGTGGCTGCTGTTCCTGCTCGTTACAGGGTTCGAGGCTTACGTGCAGAGCCAGACCGTGCCGGTTTATTTCTTCGGCGACAACATTTTCCCCGTGTGGCCGGAGTCTTATGCCGTGGAAATGACTACGGTTCTGCTGGTCACCCTGGCCATGCTGTTCGCGCCCAAGCTGTTGGGCCTGCTGCTCCTGTTCATCCGGCGCCGGCAGGTGAGAGCCTACGGCGGTTATATCAGGGTCATGCTCAGCGTGTTTTTCGAGAGCGTGTTTTCGGTGCTGACCGCTCCGGTGCTCATGCTGTATCAGAGCAAATTCGTGGTGGCGATTCTATTGCGCCGCAGCATCGGTTGGCCGCCACAGAATCGGGGCGATCACCGCCTCAGCCTTAAGGAGGCCACGCTGGCGCACGGCAGTCAAACCCTCATCGGCATCGCTGCAGGCGCGGCCAGCTATGTTTACATCCCCAGTTTTTTCTGGTGGTTCACGCCGGTTTTGCTGGGACTGGTGCTCGCCATTCCGGTTTCGATCTTCTCCAGCAGCACCAAACTGGGCCTCCTCACCCGTAGGTTGGGTCTATTTCTGACGCCGGCGGAGTCCGATCCGCCGCGGGTCGTCCAGCTGCTCCATGAAAACCTTGCCCGGATGGCCGATCAGGCAGCCGAAGCGCGTTCTGCGGGCGAGCATGGCCGGGTGTTGGATCCGGGCGTGTGTGCGTTGCATCTGGCGCTTCTGCCCAACCGCCCGATCAAGAAGCGTCATCGCCATGAGCTGAAGGCCCTGGTTTACCGTTTGGTGGAAGAGGGGCCGGAGCAATTGTCCACCCTCGACAAACGCACCCTGATCTCCGATCCGGAAACCCTGATGCGGTTGCATACGCTGGCCTGGAGTCGCGGGGATGCGGGGACGAATTGATTCGCCCTCGCGCATGCTTCCGAGCAGTCTTGCGCCGCCATTCTTCCCTTCGAATCGGGTGATCAACCGGAAACCCTGTCGGATTCAGCGTGTTCTCCGGGCTCGGCGGATAACGTCATCCGCCGGTCTTACGAATATCCTTCGCGGTCCCCATTCCCTCAGGGACGGCTTTCATCATTGACCAAGAAGCGAACGCCTGATGCAAACAGTCAACGCACAGATTCGACCCGAGGGCAGCCTGGAAATCATGTCCAAGCTGGAAGTCGGCAAATTACTCGACACCAGCAAACGCGGTTTGCATGAAATCTTCCGCCGTTGTTCGCTGGCGGTGCTCAATTGCGGTAGCCATGTGGACGACAGCCGGGCGGTGCTGGAACAGTTCAGCAGTTTCGATATCCGGGTGCTCCAGCAGGAACGCGGCATCAAGCTGGAACTCCTGAACGCGCCCTCGGGAGCGTTTGTCGACGGTGAAATCATCAAAGGGATCAAGGAACACCTGTTTTCGGTGTTGCGCGACATCGTATACACCAACAGCGAGATCGTGGCGAATCCGGCGTTCGATCTGGGTCGGTCGGAGGACGTCACCAGCGCCATATTTCACATCCTGCGCAACGCCAATTGCCTCATCCCTCAGGAGCATCCCAACCTGGTGGTCTGCTGGGGCGGTCATTCGATCAGCCGGGAAGAATACGAATACACCAAGGAGGTTGGACACGAGTTGGGGCTGCGCGGCCTCGACGTTTGCACCGGCTGCGGTCCCGGCGCGATGAAAGGGCCGATGAAGGGGGCGACCATCGGTCATGCCAAGCAGCGCGTTTACAGTGCCCGTTATGTCGGCGTTTCGGAACCGGGCATCATCGCTGCCGAACCGCCCAATCCGATCGTCAACGAACTGGTGATTCTG
Source organism: Methylococcaceae bacterium (assembly GCA_035518875.1). Lineage (GTDB taxonomy): Bacteria > Pseudomonadota > Gammaproteobacteria > Methylococcales > Methylococcaceae > DATIXD01. The sequence goes on from DATIXD010000358.1 coordinate 5,497, forward strand.
CCGGACATCGAAAAGCGCCTGGAAGCCTTCGTGCGTTTGGGGCACGGGATCATCGTGTTCCCCGGCGGCGCCGGGACCGCGGAAGAAATCCTGTATTTGCTCGGAATTCTGCTGAATCCGGACAACAAGTACCTCCCATTTCCTTTGATCTTTACCGGCCCGGAAGGGTCTTCGGGTTATTTTCGCCAGATCGACGCTTTCCTCGCTGCGACCATCGGCAGCCACATCCGGCAGCATTACCGTATCATCGTTGACGATCCCGCTGAGGTGGCGCGCGCGATGAGGGAAGGCGTTCAGGTGGTCAGGCAGTTCCGCAGGCAGCATCACGATGCCTTTTATTTCAATTGGTTGCTGAAGGTCGAACAGGCTTTTCAGGTGCCGTTCGCTCCCACCCATGAAAACATGGCGAACCTGGAATTGCACCGCGACCAGGCCCCGCATCAGCTGGCGGCCAATCTGCGGCGGGCTTTTTCCGGTATCGTGGCGGGCAACGTGAAGGCGGAAGGGATCCAGGCGGTCGAGGCCCGCGGTCCCTTCGAGCTGCAAGGCGAAGCGGCCGTTGTGAAGCCCCTGGATGAACTTTTGACCGCATTCGTCGCCCAGGGACGCATGAAGCTGCCCGGCACCCAGTACGAGCCTTGCTTCCGGCTGAAGGGGGCCATTCCCCGGGCGGTGAGCACTATTTAACGAAGGTTTGCGCAAGTCCAACCGGGACTTGTTAACGGGCGTCGCGAAGAACGCGGTTTCCCGGTGACTCAAAAAATCAATTTTTTGGAGCGACCCATGCTCATGTCGTGCGTTCCTCCACGACACCCTGCGCGTCGCTAGCAAACCGGCTATCCTGTCCGTTTGTCGCGCTGCATCCCCCTGTGCCGCGGACGCTGTAACTTGATCAGGGCTTCCTCAAGGGGCGGCGGGCGTGCTCCCGACGGGCGTGGAAAAAACGATGCCGATGCAACGACAATGAGGGGGTGTCCGTTGACCAGCTCACCGCCAGCCGGCCTCGATGACCGCGAGGCACTGCTCGGCAGCGTGCTTCCCAACGGTCGCTCCGTTACTGTAATCACCCCGACCCGCATTGGGTTCGCCAGCTGCCGAGGCGTCGATTTGACCCGCTGGAGGGGGGATTTCAAGGCGGTTTCGGATGGCTGGTTCATCAATTTGCGGGATATGGAATCGGCCGAGCGCTGGTCCGTCTCGCCCCAACCCCCGCCGGTGTCGAAGCCGGGTGCTACCAAGCCTCATCCAGCCCCGGCCTTGGTGTCATCGACGCTCGGGTGGCGGACGATCGAGACCCCGCTCGAAGTCTGCGTCGCTACCGACGATGTGGAGCTTCGACGTCTCACGCGCAAAAACCGGTCAAGGCCTCGTCGTTGCCCGGACGCCACTGGCCATGTCGAAGTCATGTTCAATCACCCGGCCGCCGACGCGGCGCCTCCCGCGTTTCCCAAGCTGTTCGTGCAGACCGAGTGGGTGGCTGGACGGGAACGCGGCGAAGGCCGCGCAGTGCCCACGAAACCTCGCCCTGGATGCATGCCGGCTGTCTTGGCCCCGGCGCCTTGCAGTACGAAACCAATCGCGCCGATTACATCGGTCGGGGTTATGGTTCTGAGGGGCCGCGGGCCTTGTGCATGTTGGGGCCTCTGGGGGCATGCCGGTAATGTGCTCAATCCGATTTTCGCCCTGCGCCGGGTCTTGGAACTTGCGCCCGGAGACATTTGATTTCCGAT
>DATIXD010000359.1:0-20767 GCA_035518875.1 Methylococcaceae bacterium
CCGAACCGGTGCGACCAGTTGGGTGTCCGAACCGATGAACGCGCCGTCATCGATGACCGTGAGGTGCTTGTTGGCACCGTCGTAATTGCAGACGATGGTACCGGCGCCGATGTTGACGCCAGAACCAACGATGGCGTCGCCGACATAGCTGAGATGGTTGATCTTGGATCCCTTGGCCACCTCGGCTTTTTTGAGTTCAACGAAATTGCCGATATGAACGTCTTCGCCGATCTTGGTTCCGCCCGGCCGAATTCGGGCGAAGGGGCCGATGCGACTGCCTGCACCGATGGTGGCGTTCTCGATGACGCTGTTGGCGAAGATTTCCACCCCATCGCCGATCTCGCTGTCCTTGATATAGACATTCGGCCCGATCCGGACATTGCTGCCAATACGCAGTTGCCCTTCAAGCACGACGTTGACGTCGATTTCCACATCTTGACCGAGCTCCAGAATTTCTCCGCGCAGGTCGAAGCGCGCCGGATCGCGGAGGGTCACGCCCTGTTCCATCAGGGCATTGGCCTGACCAATCTGGTAAAGCCTTTCCAGATGAGCCAACTGGGCGCGGTCGTTGACGCCCAACACTTCGTTTGCATCGCCCGGTTGACTGGTGTCGACGTACACGCCATCGGCCACCGCCATGGCGATGATATCGGTCAAGTAATATTCGCCCTGGGCATTTTGGTTGGTGAGCCGTGTCAGCCAGCCTTTCAGCCGACTGCCCTTGACCGCCAGAATGCCGGTGTTCACTTCGCGAATTGTCCGCTGCTCCGGGGTCGCGTCCTTTTCCTCTACGATGCACAGCACATGGCCTTCGTTATCCCGAACGATCCGGCCGTAACCGGTCGGGTTCTCCAGGATGACGGTGAGCAGTCCCAGACTCTTTTCGCCGGCGTGACGGATGAGCTTTTGCACGGTTTCCAGCTGCAGCAGGGGAACGTCGCCGTAAAGAATCAGAACGACCCCATCGGCTTTGACCCAGTCCGCCACCTGCATCACGGCATGCCCGGTGCCGAGCCGCTGTTTCTGTTCGGTCGATCGAGCGCTCAGGTGCCCGAGCACTGCCAGCACCTCTTCTCCGCCATGTCCGTAGATCACGTTGATGTCGTTCTCGCCCAGTTGGGAGGCCAGTCGATGGACATGCGCGAGCAGCGGCATGCCGCCCAGCTTGTGAAGGACCTTGGGATGGGCCGACCGCATCCGCTTTCCTTGACCCGCCGCCAGTATGATGGTTTGCAATGGCATGATTGTGGGTATTTGCTGACTAATAAAATATAAGCTTAGCAAACAAAAAACCCAGCCCCTATGGAAATGGACTATTCCATAGCCGGGCTGGGTGTTCGTCGGGACGAGATTCGCTCAGCGATGCTTGCGCCAACGCTCCAGGGTTTGCAGCTGCACCACAGCCTCCAGCAACTCAGCTTGCGCCCTGGCCAGGTCGTATTTGCCCGATGTGTCCGCCAGCATTTCCTCGGCGCGTTGCTTGGCTTCCTTAGCCGCGGCCTCGTCGATATCCTTGGCCCGCACCGCCTTATCGGCCAGAACCGTTACCAGATGCGGCTGTACCTCCAAAATCCCGCCCGAAACATAAAACGGCAGGGTCTCTTTATCGTCGATCTTGACCTGCACCTCTCCCGGCCGCAAGCGTGTGAGCAGGGGCGCATGGCGCGCCGCGATGCCCACATCGCCCTCCGAAGCCGGCGCGATGACCATTTCCGCGAGCCCGGAGTAGATCTCCTGCTCCGCGCTCACGATGTCGACGTGGATCGTCATAGCCATGGTTCAGGCTCTCCGGCTTATTAAGCGGCCAAACGCTTGGCTTTTTCCAAAACTTCGTCGATGGTTCCGACCATGTAGAAGGCCTGTTCGGGAATATCGTCGAACTCGCCTTCGGTAATGCCTTTGAAGCCCGCGATGGTGTCTTTCAGCGAGACATATTTGCCGGGAGAGCCGGTGAAAACCTCGGCGACGAAGAACGGCTGCGACAGGAAGCGCTGAATCTTGCGGGCTCGGGACACAGTCAGCTTATCCTCTTCGGACAACTCGTCCATGCCCAGAATGGCGATGATGTCGCGCAATTCCTTGTAACGCTGAAGGGTACCCTGAACTTTGCGGGTGACGTTGTAATGTTCCTGACCGATCACCAGCGGGTCGAGCTGGCGGCTGGTGGAATCGAGCGGATCCACCGCCGGGTAGATGCCCAGCTCGGCGATCTGACGAGACAACACCACGGTCGCGTCCAGGTGGGCAAAGGTGGTTGCCGGGGACGGGTCGGTCAAGTCGTCGGCAGGGACGTAGACGGCCTGAATCGAGGTGATGGAACCGGTCTTGGTGGAGGTGATGCGTTCCTGCAAGACGCCCATTTCCTCCGCCAGGTTCGGCTGATAGCCCACCGCGGAGGGCATGCGGCCGAGCAGCGCGGAGACTTCGGTGCCGGCCAGGGTGTAACGGTAGATGTTGTCAATGAACAGCAGAACGTCGCGGCCTTCCTCGCGGAAGAATTCGGCCATGGTCAGGCCGGTCAGCGCCACGCGCAGACGGTTGCCCGGTGGCTCGTTCATCTGCCCGTAAACCAGGGACACCTTGTCCAAAACATTGGAGTCCTTCATTTCGTGGTAGAAGTCATTGCCTTCGCGGGTACGCTCGCCCACCCCGGCAAACACGGAGTAGCCGCTGTGCTCAATGGCGATGTTGCGGATCAGCTCCATCATGTTCACGGTCTTACCGACTCCGGCGCCGCCGAACAAGCCGACTTTACCGCCCTTGGCGAAGGGGCAGACCAGGTCGATCACCTTGATGCCGGTTTCCAACAACTCGTTGGTGGCAGCCTGATCTTCGAAGCTCGGAGCCTTGCGGTGAATCCCCCAGCGCTCCTGCTCACCGATCGGACCCTTTTCGTCTATTGGGTCGCCCAGAACGTTCATGATGCGGCCCAGGGTTTCCTTGCCCACGGGGACTGAAATGGCGGCGCCGGTGCTCTGCACGGCCAGACCGCGCTGCAGGCCGTCGGTGCTGCCCATGGCGATGGTTCTGACCACGCCGTCGCCCAATTGCTGCTGAACCTCCAGAACCAGGTTGGCGCCTTCGACTCTCAATGCGTCGTAAATCTTCGGCAGCGATTCGCGCGGGAATTCCACGTCGACCACGGCGCCGATAATCTGAACGATTTTGCCCGAACTCATGTTACGTCCTCTCGAAATCTTTTAATTTGCTTGAACGAACCGGCTAGACCGCAGCCGCGCCACCGACAATCTCGGAAATTTCCTGGGTAATGGCCGCCTGCCGCGCCTTGTTATAGATCAACTGCAATTCGTTGATCAGCTTGCCGGCATTGTCCGAGGCGCTCTTCATCGCCACCATTCGCGCGGCCTGTTCACAGGCGTTGTTTTCCACAACGCCCTGAAAGACGATGGATTCGATATAGCGGTTCAGTAAGTCGTCCAGAACTTCCTTGGCGTCGGGTTCGTAAAGATAATCCCAATGCCCCTTCAGCTCCTCGGCGATCTCCTCGGCTCGAATCGGCAGCAACTGCTCCAGTTTCGGCCGCTGTGTCATGGTGTTCACAAACTCGTTGTAGAACACGTACAGCGCGTCGATCTTGCCGGCGTTGTAGTCGTCCAGCATGACCTTGATCACGCCGATGATATCTTCCAAATGCGGCGTGTCGCCCAGCTTGGTCGCTTGCGCGACGACGTTGGCGCCAATCCCGCCGAAAAACGAGCTGCCCTTCTGACCGATGGTGCAAATCTGAACGTCGACGTTTTCATTGGACCACGCCCGCAGCTTGCGCAGCATTATCCTGAACAGATTGGAGTTGAGGCCGCCGCAAAGGCCGCGGTCGGAGGAGATCAGGATGACCCCGACCCGGCTAACCATCCTTTCATCCATGAAAGTGTGCTTGTATTCCGGGTTAGCATGCGCCAGATGCTTGATGATTTGGGCGATCTTCCTGGAATAGGGACGGGTAGCCTGCATTCTGGCCTGCGTTTTCCGCATCTTGCTGGTTGCCACCTTTTCCATAGCGCGCGTGATTTTCTGAGTATTTTTGATACTCGCAATCTTCACCCGGATTTCTTTACCTACGGCCATGACTTAACCCTTACCAGGCGTGCGTTGCTTTGAATTTCTTCACCGCCGCATCCAGCGCGGACTGGATTTCGTCGTTGTAATCGCCGCTCGCGTTGATCTTGTCCAGCAATTCAGCGTGTTCTGCTTTCATGTAGTTCTGCAGCGCATCTTCGAAGTCGCGGACCTTGTTGACTTCGACATCGTCGAGGAAACCTTCGTTGGCCGCGTACAGGGAAACCGCCATGGCCGCAACACTCATGGGTGCGTATTGGTTCTGCTTCATCAATTCCGTCACACGCTGGCCGCGCTCGATCTGCTTGCGAGTACTCTCATCCAGTTCCGAGGCGAACTGGGCGAAGGCCGCGAGTTCGCGGAACTGCGCCAGGTCGAGACGAATGCCGCCGCCCAGCTTCTTGATGACCTTGGTCTGGGCCGCGCCACCGACGCGGGACACCGAAAGTCCGGCGTTGACCGCCGGACGTATCCCCGCGTTGAACAGGTTGGTTTCCAGGAAGATCTGGCCGTCGGTGATGGAGATCACGTTGGTGGGAACAAACGCGGACACGTCGCCGGCCTGGGTTTCGATGATCGGCAGCGCGGTCAGCGAACCGGTCTTTCCCGTCACCTTTCCCCCGGTCAGCTTTTCGACTTCTTCGGCGTTGATGCGGGACGCGCGCTCGAGCAGACGGGAATGCAGATAGAATACGTCGCCGGGGTAAGCCTCGCGTCCCGGCGGGCGGCGGAGCAATAGGGAGACCTGACGATAGGCCCAAGCCTGCTTGGTGAGATCGTCATAGATGATCAGCGCGTCTTCGCCGCGGTCCCGGAAGAACTCGCCCATCGAGCAGCCGGTGTAGGGCGCGATGAACTGCAAGGCGGCGGATTCGGAAGCGGAGGCCACGACGATAATAGTGTGGGCCATGGCGCCGTGCTCTTCCAGCTTGCGCACGACGTTGGCGATCGAGGACTGCTTCTGGCCAATGGCGACATAGATGCACTTAACGCCGGTGCCTTTCTGGTTGATGATCGTGTCGATGGCGATGGCGGTCTTGCCGGTCTGGCGGTCACCGATGATCAACTCGCGCTGGCCGCGGCCGATCGGAATCATCGAGTCGATCGCCTTCAACCCGGTCTGCACCGGCTGGCTCACCGACTGACGGGAAATCACGCCCGGCGCGATTTTTTCGATCGGCGAGCGCGTTTCAAAATAAATCGTCCCCTTGCCGTCGATGGGATTGCCCAGCGCATCGACGACGCGACCCAGCAAGCCCTCCCCCACCGGCACTTCCAGAATGCGACCCGTCGTTTTGACGCTGTCGCCTTCGGCTAGGTGGTCGTAGGAACCCAGCACCACGGCGCCGACCGAATCCCGTTCCAGGTTCAAGGCCATTCCGTAAGTGTTGCCGGGAAATTCCAACATTTCGCCCTGCATTACGTCGCTCAGACCGTGGATGCGGACAATGCCGTCGGTCAGACTGACGATCGTTCCTTCGGTGCGAGACTCGACGCCCAGATCGAAATTCTCGATCCTATTCTTAATGAGCTCGCTGATTTCAGAGGGGTTTAATTGCATGATTCTTTACTCGCCCTAGTTGTAGAGTCTCTTTGCCAATCGCTGTATTTGCCCGCGGACTGAGGCGTCGATCACCCGATCGCCGGCCCGGATCAGTACGCCGCCGATTAGTGATTCATCGAGCCGCACGTTCAGACGAGGCTGTTTGCCCAGCGTCGTCTGCAGCCTGTCGGAGAGCTGATCGCGCTCCTCATCATCCAGCGGGTACGCCGAGGACACATCGACGTCGATGTAGCCTTCTTCCTCGGCCCGGTGCTGCTCGAACTGCTCGCTGATCTTCTTGATCAGGCCCAGGCGTCGATTAGCGACGAGCAATCTCACGAAATTCTCGGTCTCGGCATCCAGCCTACCCTGACACAAATCCAGAAAGGCTCGGGTGAACTGTTCCTTCTTGGCTTTCGGATTGGCCGCGGCTTGCGCCATCCGCCGGTCCTCCATGAGCGCGGCGATAAATGCGAGCGCTTCCGACCATTGAGCGGTCGAGGCAGTTTCCTTGGCCCTCTTATAGGCCGCTACCGCGTATGGCCTAGCCAGTGTCGCTAGTTCGCTCATTATGCCTGACCCAACTGCTTGCCGAGGTCTTTGATGATTTCCTTGTGCTTACCTTCATCGACTTCCTTTTTCAGGATCTGCTCGGCCGCGGAAATCGCCAAAGCGCCCACTTGCTTGCGCAATTGCGCCTTCGCGTGCTGCATTTCCCGATCGATTTCGGCCTGGGCGGCAACGATCAGACGCTCGCCTTCCTGTTTGGCCGCCTCTTTCGACTCCTCGACCACCTCGTTGGCGCGCTTTTGGGCCAGGGTGATGATTTCGGACGCCTGCTCTTTCGCCTCTTTGATTGCGGCCTTGGCGCGTTTCTCGGCAAGCTCCATCTCATGCTTGCCCTTGTCGGCCGCGGCCAGACCATCGGCGATTTTCTTCTTGCGCTCTTCGAGGGCCTGCATCAATGGCGGCCAAACGTACTTCATGGTGAACCACACCAGAAGCGCGAAGGTGATCATCTGCCCGATCAGAGTGGCGTTAATATTCACGGCGCTTTCCTCATTCTTTGTGGACTGAAGGAACGACTGTCGTCCGATCCGGCTATTTCACAAACGGGTTTGCGAAGGTGAAGAACAAGGCCAGACCGACGCCGATCATCGTCACCGCGTCCAAAAGACCTGCGACGATGAACATCTTGACCTGCAACATGGGCACCATTTCCGGCTGACGGGCTGCGCCTTCCAGGAACTTTCCGCCGAGCAGACCGAAACCGATCGCGGTTCCCATCGCCCCCATACCCAGAATGATGCCAACGGCGATCGCGGTCATGCCATATACAGATTCCATATTTCCTCCAAATATTTCAGATAAGTTGCGTTAAAAAAACCGATTCTAATGATCTTCGTGAGCCAGACTCAGGTACACGATCGTCAGCACCATGAAGATGAAGGCTTGCAAGGTGATGATCAGGATGTGGAAAATGGCCCAGGGCAAGCTCAAGGCGGGTTGGACCCACCAGGGCAGCAGGGCGATCAGGATGAAGATCAGTTCGCCCGCATACATGTTTCCGAAAAGTCGCAGACCGAGCGAGATGGGCTTGGCCAGTTCTTCAACCAATTTCAGTAGCAGGTTGAAAGGGATCATCCATTTGCCGAAGGGTGTGAGCAACATTTCCTTGGCGAAGCCGACCGGCCCCTTGACCTTAATGCTGTAGAAAATGATCAGGCAGAACACCGAGATCGACATCGCGAAGGTGCCGTTCAAGTCGGTGCTGGGCACGACGCGCAGATACTCCAAACCCACTGCTTTACCGATGTCGGGCAGCAGATCCACCGGAATCAGGTCCATGGCGTTCATCAGGAACACCCAGCAGAAGATCGTCAGGGCCAGGGGAGCGATGAGCGCGCTGCGGCCATGGAAACTGTCCTTGACCTGGGTGTCGACGAATTCGACCAGCATCTCGGTGAAATTTTGGAGACTGCCCGGTACACCGCTGGTCGCCTTTTCGGCCGCCTTCTTGAAGGCTAAAACGAACAGGAGACCCAAGAATGCGGAGAAAAACAGGGTATCCAAGTGGAAGGTCCAAAAGCCTTCGCCCGTGGATAAGGGGGTCAAATGATGGACGATATAACCGGTTGCGCCGCCGCCTGAATCATGTGCTTCGGTTGCCATCTGATCTCGTTCTCTCGTCAATTACCCAGCAAAAGAGCAAACCAAAAAACCATTATCACCGATACGAAGCCGATGAATAATGGCATGAACAATATGCCCGGCAGTTGGAATACAAATACAAATAGGAGGGCGGTAATGATTAGCTTGATCGATTCGCCCAGATAGAAGGTTCTGACGACTTCCCTTGCGGTTCTTCTCGGGTCTGATCGCCCGAATTTGAAGGCAAAATAAGCATTAGGCAAGAACCCCACTAGCCCGCCGAGCAGCGCCGATCTGGCTTGTTCCATACCACCCAACAGCAGCGTCAGTGTCGAAACCGCCAGTATGGTCAGCGCCTGAAGCTGGAGCACTCGCCTGACTGCAAGAAACAGGCTTCTCCCGCTCATTCAGCGTCCCCCCAAAATCGCCCCGAATGATAGCAACCGAAATGGCTAAGATCAACGCTTTATGCGTGTCCGATCAATGCAAGCGCTGGAGTACCCCCTCCAGTTGGTCCAGGCTATCGTAGCTAATGATGAGTTTACCCATGCCTTTCTTGTCGTGCTTGATCTGCACCGGCGCACCCAGCTGAAGCGTCACCCGCTCCTCCAGCTTCGCGATGTCCGGATCCTTGGGCGATGGTATGGGCGCTTTGGCTTCTTCATGGAGCTTGCGGATCAGCTGTTCGGTGACCCGCACGCTGAGATTGCCGGCGGCGACCTTGTGCGCGATCGCGCCCTGACGGGCATAACCCACCCCTAGAATCGCTCGCGCATGCCCCATTTCGATCGCGCCCTTCAGCAGCAGTTGCTTGGCCTCCGGATGCAATTCGTTGAGTCGCAATAGATTGGTGACGGTGACCCTGGACTTCCCCACGGCGTCGGCGACTTGCTGATGGGTCATGGAGAAATCTTCCAGGAGTCGCTTGAGGGCTTCCGCCTCTTCCAGGGGATTGAGGTCCTCGCGCTGGACGTTCTCGATCAGCGCGATCGCCAACGCCGCCTGGTCGGTGACTTCCCTGATGACCACCGGAATATCGTGCAAACCGGCCAACTGTGCGGCGCGCCAACGTCGTTCGCCGGCGACGATTTCGTAGCGGTTTTCGCCCACCGCTCGGACAACGATCGGCTGTACCACACCCTGCGCACTGATGGAATCGGCCAGCTCCTGCAGGCGTGCCGGATCGAAATCCTTGCGCGGCTGGAAACGCCCGGTCTTCAGGTATTCGATGGGTAGTGTTTGCAGCTTTTCCCGGTCCGCGCCCGGTTCGACCCTCGCATTGCCCAACAGGGCTTCCAGCCCCCGGCCCAGTCCTCTTTTCTTAGCGCTCATGGTTTAGTTCCAGAATTCATCGGAGGGCTTCGACGGCTTTCTCGTTGCGGCGGACGATTTCCCCCGCCAGCGCCAGATAGGCGATGGCCCCGCGCGAGGACTTGTCGTATTGCAGCACCGGCAGGCCGTGGCTTGGCGCCTCGGCCAGGCGGATGTTGCGGGGAATGACGGTGCGCAGCACCTTGTCGGCGAAATGTTCGACCAGTTGCTGCGAAACCTCATTGGCCAGCCGGCTGCGCGTATCGTACATGGTTCTCAGCAGACCTTCGATGCGCAAGTGCGGGTTCACGGTGTTGCGGATATTCTTGAGCGTGTCCATGAGATCGGACAGCCCTTCGAGGGCGTAATACTCGCACTGCATCGGAATCAGTACGCTGTCAGCTGCAACCAGGGCGTTCAGCGTCAGCATGTTCAGCGAAGGCGGACAGTCGACCAGAATGTATTCGTACTTCGACCGACATTTCTTCAGAGAGCCGGCCAGCGCCCGCTCGCGGTCTTCCTGCGAGAGTAATTCGACCTGGGCGGCGGTCAGGTCGGAGTTGCTGGGCAACAGGTCGAAACCCAGTTCGGCCAGCTCGACGATGGCTTCCTCCGCAGACGATTGACGGGTCAGGACTTCGTAGGAAGAGTGCGTCAGATGCTTCTTGTCGACACCGCAGCCCATCGTCGTATTGCCCTGCGGATCGAGATCCACCAGCAGGACGCGCCGCTTGGTCGAAGCCAAAGACGCGGCCAGGTTCACGCTGGTCGTGGTTTTGCCGACCCCGCCTTTCTGATTGGCCACCGCAATGATTTTTCCCATCGCCTCAGTTAACCTAGACCGTGATTTCAATCAGATGCCGTTCGGCATCCACCCCCGGTATTTTCACCGGGAAAATCTTGACGCCGACACTTCCCAATTGCCGAATCTCATCGTCCGGAAGCTTTCCCTTCTGAGCCAGGATGGCGCCGCCCGGCGCCAACAGCCGCGCGGTTTGCGTCACGATCTGGGAAAGGCTGGCGAACGCCCGGGAAAGAATGGTGTCGAAACCCTGTGTCGAGCTGAATCGCTCGATCCGCTCGTGGACCACGCGGACATTCCGAAGCCCCAACTCGATGGCCACCTGCCGCACGAAACGGGTCTTCTTGGCGCTGCCGTCCAGCAGCACGAATTCTTTCTCCGGCGACATCACCGCCAGCGGGATGCCGGGAAGCCCCGCCCCCGTACCTACATCGAGTATGCGCGCGCCGTGCAGATAAGGCAGGATTAGCAGACTGTCCAGCAGGTGAAGCCGGACCATCGCCGCCGGGTTTTCTATGGAGGTGAGATTATAAACCCGATTCCATTTCCGCAGTAAGCGGAGAAAATCCAGCAGGCTGTCGCGCTGCTTTGGAGTGGATTGAAGATCCAAGACCACCAACCCATCGTTCAGTATCCGATTCGGCTCATCCACTTCAGGCGCTTTTCTTTTTCAGGTGGACCAGCAGCAGGGAAATGGCCGCCGGTGTCACGCCGGGAATACGCGCCGCCTGGCCGACGGTTTCGGGGCGCTGCTGACGGAGTTTTTCGCGCACCTCATTGGAGAGCCCGATCACGTTGGCGTAATCGAGTTGTTCGGGCAGACGCCAGTGATCGTAGCGCCGCGAACGCTCGATTTCCGTCTGCTGACGATCGATATAACCGGCGTACTTGGCCTGGATCTCCACTTGCTCTTTAACCCGTCCATCCGCTTCAGGGACGAGGTTCGCCGAAACCATCGCCAGTTGCTCGATCCCCAGTTCCGGCCGGCGCAGCAGATCCATGAGCGTCGAATCGCGCTGCAGCGGGGCTTGCAACAATTCCCCGATTCGCTCGGCTTCCGGCGTGTTGGTCTTCACCCACGCAGAGGACAGCTCGCTCTGGAGCCTGGCGATGCTCTCCCGCTTTTCCTCGAAAGCACGCCAGCGCACCTCGTCCACCAGGCCCAGTTCGCGCCCCTTTTCCGTCATGCGCAGGTCCGCGTTGTCCTCGCGCAGCAGCAGGCGGTATTCCGCGCGGCTGGTGAACATCCGGTAGGGCTCTAAAGTCCCGCGGGTGATCAGATCGTCAATCATGACGCCGATATAGGCCTCGTCACGGCCGGGCGACCAGCTTTCCAGATCCTTGGCCTTGCGCGCCGCGTTGAGGCCCGCGATCAGACCTTGGGCCGCGGCCTCCTCGTAGCCGGTGGTGCCGTTGATCTGACCCGCGAAGAAAAGCTTTTCCAGGTGCCTGGTTTCCAGCGAGGACTTCAGTTCCCGGGGGTCGAAGAAGTCGTATTCGATGGCGTAGCCGGGGCGGGTGATGTGCGCCGCCTCGAAACCCTTGATCGAACGCACCAGTTCCAGCTGCACGTCGAAGGGCAGGCTGGTCGAGATGCCATTGGGATAGATTTCTCTGCAGTCCAGGCCTTCCGGTTCGACGAAAATCTGGTGCGAGTCCTTGTCGGCGAAGCGGACGATTTTGTCTTCGATGGAGGGGCAGTAGCGCGGGCCGACGCCCTCGATCACCCCTGCGTACAGAGGCGAGCGGTCGAGACCCGCGCGGATGATGTCGTGCGTTCGCGCATTCGTCCGGGTGATGTGGCAGGAAATTTGTGCCGGATGTTCTTCGCTATGCCCCAGGAAGGAGAACACCGGCGTCGGCGTATCGCCGGCCTGCTCTTGCATGACGCTGAAATCGATCGAGCGGCTGTCGATGCGCGGCGGCGTGCCGGTCTTGAGCCTGCCGCTGCGGAACGGCAGCTCCCGCAGCCTGGCCGCCAGGGCATTGGAAGGCGCGTCGCCGGCCCGGCCACCCGCGTAATTTTGAAGGCCGATGTGAATTCGCCCGGCGAGGAAGGTGCCCACGGTCAGCACCACGCAGCGCCCCCAGAATTTCAAGCCCATCTGGGTGACGACGCCGCAGACAGCGCCGTTTTCCACGATCAGATCGGCGACCGATTGCTGGAACAGGGACAGATGGGGCTGGGTTTCCAGGGCGTGGCGCACCGCCTGTTTGTAGAGTTGGCGGTCGGCCTGGGCGCGCGTCGCCCGCACCGCCGGACCTTTGCTGGCATTGAGGATGCGGAACTGGATGCCGCCGCGGTCGATCGCCCGCGCCATGAGCCCGCCCAGCGCGTCGATCTCCTTCACCAAGTGGCCCTTGCCGATACCGCCGATAGCCGGATTGCAGCTCATCTGGCCCAGGGTTTCGATGTTCTGGGTGAGCAGGAGCGTGTTCGCGCCTGTCCGCGCCGAAGCCAGCGCCGCTTCGGTTCCGGCGTGTCCGCCGCCGACCACGATCACGTCAAATTCGGCTGGATAATGCATGGGAATTACAATGGTTCGAAGCGAGGGGTAAGACGTTCAAGGAGGCCGATATTACACCATTTCCGGATACCGGGAGAATCGGCCCGCCGGAGTGCCCCGCAGCGCGGCTATACTCAAGGCCTATCAGGGAAACTACCGCAAGCGCAAAATGCACGCACCCCTCAACCAGCTCCTAGCCACCGCCAATACCGTCATTCTCGGCAAGCAGCATCAGCTCAAACTCGCCGTCTGCTGCCTGCTGGCGCGCGGACACCTGTTGATCGAGGATATGCCCGGTGTCGGCAAGACAACCCTGGCCCATACGCTGGCGAATTTGCTTGGCCTTAAGTACCAGCGCATCCAGTTCACCAGCGACCTGTTGCCGGCGGACATCCTCGGCTCTTCCATCTTCGACGGCAAGACCCACAGCTTCCGTTTCCATCCGGGACCGATTTTCCATCAGATGATCCTTGCCGACGAAATCAACCGCTCGACACCGAAGGCGCAAAGCGCACTACTCGAAGCGATGGAGGAACATCAGGTCACGGTGGAGGGTGAGACGCGCCCGCTGCCGGAACCCTTTTTCGTCATCGCCACCCAGAATCCCTTGACCCAGATCGGCACTTTTCCCTTGCCAGAATCCCAACTCGACCGGTTCCTCATGCGCATCGAACTGGGTTATCCGGACGCCGTGTCGGAACGCGCCCTGCTGAAAGGGGAGGAGCGACATATCCTGCTGGAAAACCTACCGGCGTGCCTGGAAGCGGTCGAACTCAAGGGGATTCAGTCTGCGGTCAAACGGATTTTCGTCTCCGACGCCCTGCTCGATTATCTGCAAGCCCTGATCCGCTTCACCCGGGAGTCCAACGCTTATCAGGGCGGACTGTCGCCCCGCGCCGGCCTTGCCTTGCTCCATGCGGCCAAAGCCTGGGCTTTTCTCGATCGGCGCGACGCCGTGCTGCCCGAAGATGTCCAGGCCGTGTTGCCAGCCGTGGCCGGCCATCGGCTGCGGCCGGCCGCGAACGGCGCTACCGGTTCCGAAGCCGTGGTCGCACCGTTACTGGAACAGGTCGCGATACCCTGAAGGAAAGTCCCCGCTCGCGATTATTCTTCGTCCACATCCAATTCGGGATTCCAGCCCAAGGACCTGGCCCGCTCGATGGCTTGGCTCTGAATTCTGAGGTAACGTTGTTGAATATCATCAGGCAGGTTCCCAACGGAAAACTGATGCTGCGCCCAACAACTTTGAACTTTCTCCCAAAGACTCTCGATCCCCTGCGCGCGCCAGCCCTGACAGGTTTCGCTTTCGGGTATCAACCCGAAAGCCCAGGCGTCGCGGATGATCTTGCCGATGTCGGTCATGCCGCCATAGAGGTCGTTGTGAATGCCGACATAAGATTCTTTTTCTTTCATGGATAGTGAGCGAGGGTAACTAGAGTGCGGATGGAATCAATACCGGTAAATTTCCACAAGCTGGGGACGCTACGCAGTTTACCGGGGCGGCATCGATGAGGACAACCGAAACAAGGCTCACGCTGCGCGAACGCTTCGATCCGCGCCGATTTTTCCGTGGCGAGAAACCCACCCCAGGTCCCATCGTCCTGTCGCACCGAAGGATCTTCATCCTGCCGAACAAGCGTGGGCTGGGACTGGCTTTGCTGCTCTCGATCCAGCTGTTGGCCGCGATCAATTACAACAACAACCTGGGTTTTATCCTGACTTTCCTGCTGGCCAGCATCGCCCTGCTCGGCACCGTTCACGGCTTCCGAAATCTCGCTGGGCTCCACGTCCGACCGGGACGGGCCGAGCCGGTATTCGCCGGAGATTCGGCCTGTTTCGAGATTTTTCTGGACAACCCGAGCCGACTTCACCGTTTCGCGTTGCAGATCGCCCATAAAAATGCCGCTCCCATGGAACTTGACATCCTTTCATCTGCCAGCACCCAGGCCAAACTTCGAGTCAAAGCGCAACGGCGCGGCTGGCTGGATCTGCCAACCCTCACCGTCTCCAGCTGCTTTCCGCTGGGGCTGTTCCGCGCCTGGTCGCCCGTCAACCTCAAAGAGCGCGCACTGGTCTACCCAAAACCCGCGAACTCCCGCCTGCCTTTTCCTGAAACGACAGGTGAAAATGGGCTCAAACAGCGCAATATGGACGATTTTCGTGGCTTCCAGAGTTACCAGCCGGGCGATCCGCTCAAGCGGATTCACTGGAAGGGCGTGGCTAAGGGTCAGGGCGTGCAAGTCAAGGAATACCGCGGCGAGGAACATTCCGAACTCTATCTCGACTTGGCGCATGCGCCCGGTTTGGATGTGGAGGCGCGGCTAAGCCAGCTCTGCCGATGGGTGATCGACGCCGAACAGGCCGGGCGGTGCTACGGCCTGCGCCTGCCGGGAACGGAAATCCCGCCGGGAATCGGCGCGCCCCACAGCAGGCGCTGCCTGGAAGCTCTGGCATTGTTCGGAACATGAAAACCTCTGCATTGTCGCTGGAAACCGATCGGCAGAGGCTGGGCCTCCTGCTCACCGCCGTACTCCTGGTCGTCGCCCCTCACGTCTTCAATCTCGAAATCTCCATCATGGCCTTCTTCAGCCTGCTGGCGGCGTGGCGCTGTGCCGTGATGTACCGCAAAACGCCACTGCCCGGCCGAGCGCTACTGTTTCTGCTCACCCTGGCGGGAGCCGGCCTGGTGTTCGCCGAATATCACCGCTTCTACGGCCGCGAGGCGGGGGCGAGCCTTTTCGTCGTCGGTCTGGGCTTGAAGTTGATGGAACTGAAATCCTCCCGTGACGCCTATCTCGTCGTTTTCCTGGCGTTCTTTGTCGCCGTCACCCAATACCTATTTTCCCAAAGCATTCCGATGGCGGCCTATACCTTGGCGATCGTTGTGCTCCTGGTCACCGCCCTCATCAGCCTCAACAGTTCCGGCAACTTTCCCTTGAAGGCGCGCTTCAAGTTGGCCGGATTGATGGTGGCGCAGGCGATGCCGATCATGATCGTTCTGTTCATTTTATTCCCGCGCATCGCCGGTCCCTTGTGGCACCTGCCGGAGGACGGCCATGGGGCGAAAGCGGGTCTGAGCGAGACGATCGAGCCGGGATCGATCAGCCGGCTCGGACTCTCGCAGGAACCCGCTTTCCGAGTCGATTTCGAAGGCGCGCCACCTCCGCCCAATCAGCGCTACTGGCGCGGACCGGTGTTCTGGCACACCGACGGCCGGCGCTGGACTCTGCCTCCCGAAAAGCCGCTGCCCGCGAGCGAAAGGCCCCGTTTATCGGGTCAGTCTTACCGCTACACCATCACCCTGGAACCGCACAACCAGAGATGGGTGTTTGCGCTGGACCTGCCGGGTTCGTTTCCGGTCGAATTGATGCAGACCGGCGAATATCTGCTCACCTCCAAGGATAAGATCGCCGAGCGCAAGCAATACCGACTCGCTTCATACACGGATTTTTCCACCGGCCCATTGGGTGAGCGGGAAAAGGCACTGGGACTGGAACTGCCGAGCAAGCCCTCAAGCCGACTGACCGAACTGGTGAAAAGCTGGCAGGTGGCAGCATCCAAGCCAGAGGAATTGGTGCGCCGCGCCTTGCGCTATTTCCGCGAGGAGCCGTTCTTCTATACCCTGAACCCGCCGCTGATGCCCGACGATGCGGTTGAAGGCTTTCTGTTTGGGACCAGGCGCGGTTTCTGCGAGCATTACGCTACCGCTTTCGTCGTTCTGATGCGGATCGCCGGCATTCCCTCACGCGTGGTCACCGGCTATCAGGGCGGCCAATGGAACCCGGTGGGCCGGTTCCTGGAAGTCAAGCAGGCCGATGCCCATGCCTGGGCCGAAGTCTGGCTCGCCGGCCACGGTTGGACGCGTATCGACCCCACCGCGGCGGTCGCGCCGGAACGCATCGAGCAGGGTCTGGACGTGGACACGCAATTAGCCGCCGGAGAAATCCGCTTCAACGCAGCGGCTGGCGCACTCGCCGATCAGGCCTTCCGATTGCGCAGTTTCCTGCGACAAACTCGGATGGTCTGGGCCAGCGTCGACCACGCCTGGGACCGCTGGGTACTGAGCTATGGCGCGGACAGCCAAACCCGGTTTCTCGAACGGCTGGGCATCGTCGACTGGCGCAGCCTCGCGCTGGGGCTGGGGGGGGCGCTCGCACTGATCCTAAGCATCATTGCCCTTCTGATCCTACCTAAACGCCGGTTGAAAACCGATCAGGCGCTGGCGGTTTACGCTCGATTCCTGAAAAAAATGGCGCGGCAGGGTCTAGTCAAGCAACCCGCGGAGGGCGCGCTGGCGTTCGCCCGGCGCGCCGGCCCCCTCGCTCCCGAAGCACGCGCCCGTATTAACCGGATCACCGCGCTTTTCCTGAAGATTCGCTACGGCCGCGGATCAACGCCAGAAGATATCAAAACCCTCAAGCGACTGGTCGCAGCGCTGCGGTTTTAGGTGGTATGCGCGAAACAATTACCAACAGAAGTTGACTTAATCTTCTTCCACTTCGTTCTCGCATCCGCTTTCGACCTCGCCGTGCACCCTGTCGTCGGCTTTGCTCGAGCAGGAGTCCTTGCCCGGCCCCCCCACAATGTGGTCGATATCGTAATCGCCGTACAGATCGTCATCGCCCGGCCCGCCGTTGAGATAATCCGGCCCTCTTCCGCCAGCGAGCACGTCCGCTCCCGGGCCCCCACTCTGCCAATCCTTACCGTTTCCTCCCCAGCCATGATCGTTACCGATTTCTCCATAAATCGTATCGTCGCCGTTGTCGCCCGACAGGGCATCGTTGCCGTCTTGACCGTGCAGGACGTCCTTGTCGTTGTCGCCATGAATACTGTCGGCGCCGGGCCCGCCAAACAAGCGGTCGCTGCCGTTCCCGCCACTGAGACGATCATTACCAAGCCCACCGTACAGTCGGTCGGCCCCCTCATTGCCGCAAATCGTGTCGTTACCGCCCTTCCCGTCGATGACGTCGTTTCCGCCTAGACCCACAATCACGTCATTGGCGGACGTGCCGTAGATGACATCGTTGCCCAGAGTGCCGACGATGGTGGCAGTCTTGCCTTGGCAGGTGTAGCCGGCATGAACGGCCGGCGACATGACGACAGCCGCAAAAACCAGGGCAGCACTGTAAGCTTTTGGGTTCATAAGATCCTCGTAAGTCAGTTGGTGATATCGAATAGGGGTTTCAAAAACCGCCTAGTTTAAGCAAACTTGATGCCATCAATCAAGATTATCTGTCGCGGATGACCGTGTAACTGTGGATCGAATCACGCGGACCACGCTTTCCTGCCGCTTTGAGGCGGCAGGCGGGAAAACCGAGTTGTTAGAGACAGCAATTTTTACCCACCGGCTCAGGCATGAAACGTCGTGACACGGTGCTCCCCCCTCTCGAACGCATTCCCCTTATCGCTTAAAAACCCGGCCTGAGCCATGTGGAAAACCTGTGCCGGATCCGGGCAAGCTTCCCGGTGAGCGAGTTATCCACAGGGAGGACACACCCCAAGGCTCCTCTTTTACACAACGCTGTATGATTATAACAATCTGTTTTTACAACGAAAAAATGAGCTGTCAAAAGAAAACGGCTGCGTAGTTGTAAAAAATTTCTCTTTCTTTAAACACTTTTGATGATAGGCCTGTGCGAAACCGGGCGGCTGCCCTTTCGGAGGGGGCCGAAATATCGCACTATGCTTTATACGCCTTTCGGCGTTCGGGATTTTTCAAACTTAGAGGATCAAACCATGACCGGTTTTACCATTTTCGTGTTGCTGTTTTTGGGGCTATCCATCGCGCTCGTGGTACTCAGCGTCAAATTCGTCCCCCAAGGCCTGGAGTACACCGTGCAGCGCTTCGGCAAGTACACCGCCACGCTCAAACCGGGGCTCAACGTCATCGTACCGGTCATCGATCAGATCGGCGCCCGACTGAATATGATGGAACAAGTACTCGACGTCCCTTCGCAGGAGATCATCACCAAAGACAACGCGATGGTGCGGGTCGACGGCGTGGTGTTTTTCCAGGTAATCGACGCCGCCAAGGCCGCCTATGAAGTCAGCAACCTCCAGCTCGCCATCATGCAGCTCACCATGACCAACATCCGCACGGTGATGGGGTCCATGGATCTCGACGAACTGCTGTCCAAGCGCGACGAGATCAATACCCGGCTTTTGACCGTGGTGGACGATGCGACTACGCCTTGGGGCGTCAAGGTCACCCGAATCGAAATCAAGGACATCGCCCCGCCGCAGGATCTGGTGGACGCCATGGCGCGGCAGATGAAGGCCGAGCGCGACAAACGCGCGTCCATTCTGGAAGCGGAGGGGTTGAGGCAGGCCGCCATCCTGCGCGCCGAAGGCGAGAAACAGGCCACGGTCCTTGAGGCCGACGGACGCAAGGAAGCAGCTTTTCGCGACGCCGAGGCGCGCGAGCGCCTGGCCCAGGCGGAAGCCCGCGCGACCCTGATGGTTTCCGAGGCGATCGGCAAGGGCGACATTCAGGCGATCAATTATTTCGTCGCTCAAAAATATGTGGAGGCTCTGCAAACCATAGGCTCCGCGCAGAACAACAAGGTCGTCCTGATGCCGCTGGAAGCTTCCAGCATCATCGGCGCATTGGGCGGTATCGGGGAGTTGGCCAAACGCACTTTCGGCAAGGAAGGGTAGCCGGAATGGGCTTCGAGATCGTCTTCTGGCACTGGTGGGCTTTCGGCGCATTCCTCTTGATCGTGGAATTGCTCGTGCCGGGCATGTTTTTCCTATGGATGGCAGAAGCGGCGGTGGTTACCGGATTTCTGCTGCTCGTCTTACCGAATCTGGGCTGGGAATATCAGTTGCTCGCCTTCTCCGTGCTCTCCGTGGTGAGCATCGCGGTGTTCCGAAAATTCCTGAAAAGACACCCAATAGAAACGGATCAGCCGCTGCTGAATCTGCGCACCGCCCAATATGTCGGCCGCGTGTTTACGCTGGAACACGCCATCGTCAACGGACAGGGCAAGATTCGGGTGGACGATTCCACCTGGAAAATTCACGGAGACGACTGCGAGGCGGGAACTAAGGTGAAGGTGGTTGCGGCCGAGGGGGTGATTTTGAAGGTGGAGACATTGAAGTGAACCTGGCATTGGTCTTGATCATTCTAAACTAAGCGCCACTATCCAATAGGAGCCAGAAGACGGGCACGATCCGATCCCTTGTGTTCCGGTAATCATAAATGGTTTAAAAAAGAGAATATTTCTTACAATTACGTGGCGCTTTTCTCTTGAAAGCTTTCTATTTTCCTGTAGAAACAAAGCCTTAAAAAATTTCAACCGTGTGGAAAACGCCCGTCCTTGGGTGTGTGCTTATTGGGGATAACTCGATGCCGCCAAAGCTCACCCAGCTCCGGCACAGGTTTTCCACAACGCCCAGTCCGTTTTGAATCCCTTTCCCGCCATATTTGCCCCATGGAAAGCCGGAATGTTTGAAATCGCCGAGCTGAAGAACCAAGTTTCCAAGCAACAGTACGAGCAGGAGGTGTCCGAACTCAGGACACAGCTTCTGGATGTGCAGCAACAGCTGGAAACTGCCTCTCTGCCCGTCATCGTCCTGATCGCCGGGGTGGATGGTGCGGGTAAGGGCGATGTGATCAACACCCTGAATGAATGGTTTGATCCCCGTTACATGGGTACTCATGCGTTCAGTCAGCCATCGGACGAGGAGCGGGAACGGCCGCATCACTGGCGGTACTGGATGAGTTTGCCGCCGCGCGGGCGGATCGGAATTTACGCGATAGGCTGGTACGGCCCCCCGATGGCGGATCGGGTGTATGACCGCATCGGCAACGCCGAGCTGGATGCGGAGTTGGTCCACATCAACAAGCTGGAAAAAGAATTGGCGGACGACGGTGCGTTGATCGTCAAGTGCTGGCTTCACCTGAGCAAGCAACAGCAGGAGAAGCTGATCCATAAGCTGGACAAGAATCCGGAAACGCGCTGGCAAGTGTCCGCTGCGGACAAGAAACACCTGAAACTCTACAACAAGTTCATCGGCATCGCCGAACGCACGCTGGGGGGAACCAGCACGCCGGAAGCGCCATGGCTGATCATCAACGGCTATGATCCCCGTTACCGACGCCTGACTATCGCCAAGCACCTCATCGAGAGAATATCGCAGCGACTGGAGAGACGGACGAATGGCGCCAATGTTGTGGAATTAACGAGTAACGCTGCGGTTTCAGTCTCTCCCCCGTTGGGGGAAGGAGCAACAAATGCCGGCACGAACTTCTTGAGTGCTCTCGATCTTGGACAAAAGCTGAGCAAATCCAGCTATCAGCAGGAACTGGCCTTGCATCAGGGCACTATCTGGCAGCTCACTCGTAAAGCCCGCCTGAAGAAACGATCCACGATC
>DATIXD010000360.1:0-3981 GCA_035518875.1 Methylococcaceae bacterium
CGTCTTTGCCATGGCCAATCCGACACCGGAAATCATGCCCGAGGAAGCCGAACCTTACGTGGCGGTGATGGCCACCGGCCGCTCCGATTATCCGAACCAGATCAACAATGTGCTTTGCTTTCCCGGGATTTTCCGGGGAGCTCTTGCCTGTCGTGCATCTCGCATCAACGAGGAAATGAAGCTGGCCGCCGCCACCGCCATCGCGGGCCTCATCGCCGATCGCGAACTCCATCGCGAATACGTCATTCCTTCCGTATTCGACAAGCGGGTCGCGGAAGCCGTCGCCGGCGACGTCGAAAAGGCGGCTTACCGGAGCGGCGTGGCTCGTCGCGAGCAGGTGAGCCCGGATGGAGCGTACGAAATCAGAAATGGGCTGAGAATGACCGACCATCGAAGGGGCTCATGAAAATCCCTTTAGAGGAATACCGGAATAACGAAGCCTACGACGAACTGCTCGACGTCGAAGGCCAACCCCGCCCGGCGGCGAAGGCGCTGTTCGAATACCTCCAGTCCCTGCCGCCGGGTGAACTGGAGGCCCGCCGGCAATCGGTGGATGCCGCCATCATGACCATGGGCATCACCTTCACGGTCTACAGCGAGGCCGGCAACATCGATCGCGCCTGGCCCTTCGACATCATCCCGAGGGTACTGGCCAAGAAGGAGTGGATGCGCATCGAAGAGGGGCTGAAGCAGCGGCTTACCGCCCTCAATCTCTTCATCAACGATCTCTACAACGAGCAGAAGATCATCAAGGACGGTGTTTTTCCGGTCGAGGTGCTGCAGGGCTCCAAGAATTTCCGTGAGCAATGTCGCGGCATCACGCCTCGCTTCGGGGTGTGGGCGCATGTATGCGGGACCGACCTGGTGCGGGACAAGGACGGAACGGTATATGTGCTGGAGGATAACCTCAGGGTACCTTCAGGCGTCTCGTACATGCTGGAAAACCGCCAATTGATGAAGCGCTTGTTCCCCGAGGTGTTCCAATCGACGGCGATCCTGCCGGTGGACGATTATCCCACCCAGCTCTACGACACCCTGGCGGCGCTCTCTCCCCGCGACGGCGAGCGGCCGGTGGTTGCGGTACTGACCCCCGGCATTTACAACTCGGCCTATTTCGAACATAGCTACCTGGCCCAGCAGCTGGGCGCGTTCCTGGTGGAGGGCTCCGATCTGTTCGTCGGCGCGGACGAGCAAGTGTACATGCGCACGATCTCCGGCCCCAGACGGGTGGACGTGATCTATCGCCGCATCGACGACGATTTTATGGACCCCGAAGTATTCCGGCCAGAATCCGCCCTCGGCGTTCCCGGCCTCATGCGGGCCTGGCGGGCCGGCAAGGTGGGCATCGCCAACGCGCCGGGGGCGGGGGTCGCGGACGACAAGGTGGTCTATGCCTTCGTGCCGAAGATTATCGAGTATTACCTTGCCCAGGAGCCGATCATCCCCAACGTGCCAAGCCATCTCTGCATGTACGATAAGGAGCGCGACTATGTCTTGGCCAACCTGGACAAGCTGGTGGTGAAGCCGGCCAACGAGTCCGGCGGCTATGGCATGATCATAGGCCCCAGGGCGACCCCGGAGGAGCGGGAAAAATTCGCCAGACTGATCCGCGCCAATCCGCGCAACTACATGGCCCAACCCACGCTCGCCATTTCCACCGCACCCACCCTGGTGGGTGATCACCTGGCCCCCCGCCACCTGGATTTGCGCCCGTTCATTCTCCAGTCCAACCGGCTCTACGCGACCACCGGTGGTCTGACGCGGGTGGCCCTCAAGGCCGGGTCGCTGGTGGTGAACTCGTCCCAGGGGGGTGGTAGCAAAGACACTTGGATCGTCGATACGGAGGAGTGACCGATGTTATCCCGCGTCGCCGAGAATCTTTATTGGATGGCCCGCTATCTCGAGCGGGCCGAGAACACCGCCCGCCTGATCAACACCACCACCCAGGTGCTGCTGGACCTGCCCAAGAGCGCCTCCTTCGGTTGGGACATCCTGCTCAAGGTGGTGGGCCTGGACAAGCTATTTGACGAGCATTACCAGACCGCCAACGAGGCGAACATCATGCGCTTCCTGATCCAGGACGAGCGCAACACGAGCTCCGTTGTGTCCTCGATCCGCTGTGCCCGCGAGAACAGCCGCACCTTCCGCGAGATCCTGCCCAAAGAATTCTGGGAGCGGGTCAACGGGCTTTATCTGTACATGCGCGAGCAGGCGCCCGCGGCCGCCCAACACCTGGGACAGCGTTATGAGGTGCTGAATCACGTGGTGGATCGAGGCCAGTCCCTGGCCGGGATGCTGGTGGGCTGCATGAGCCACGACCTGGCCTACCAGTTCATTGAACTGGGCCGCAACCTGGAACGGGCCGACATGACCACCCGCATCGTGGACATCAATTCCGCGATTCTGCTGCCTCGCAACGGCAGCCCACTGGAGCCGGTGCAGGAGCACTGCTGGATGAGCGTACTCAAGGCGCTGAGCGCCTACCAGATGTACCGCCGCCATGTGGACGTTCATGTGCGCGGCACGGCGGCGCTGAATTTTCTGCTTCTGGATGCCCATTTCCCGCGCACCGTCCGGTACTGTCTCGGCAAGATCGACGAGTGCCTGTCCACTCTGCCCAACCACACCGAGGCCATGAAAGCCGTCCGCCGTGCCTGGCGCCGGCTGGCCGGATTGCGCTGGGAGGGACTGACTCCCGCGGTGCTGCACGAGTATCTGGATCAATGCCAGGCGGATTTGGGCGCTATCCACATGGCGGTGTCCGAGCAATATTTTTACCGACCTCAGCCGGCCATGCAGTCGCAGGAGCAGGCGGCCTAACACCGTAGCAGCTTGAGACCACGACTATTCCTGCGCCAGCCAATCCTTGGCGGCGGCAAGATACCGGTGTTCTTCAGGCGTTGACGTGGCACGACATTTTCTGTCTGATAAAATCCAATCCAATCCTATATTTCACCGCATCACGACGCTTTCTTTGACTGACACCCTGCTCACAATGGATACTTCAGCGCACAATATGCAGACGCTATTTCTTCAGTTGGGCTTACCGAATCGACCCGAAGACGTCCAGTCTTTCATACAAAGTCACAAGCCCTTAGCTCCGGATATTCCTCTGCCGCACGCTGAGTTCTGGAGCGCTTCGCAGGCTGCATTCCTGCGAGAGGCGATCGAGGAAGACTCGGATTGGTGCGAGATCGTCGATGAACTCGACAGCCAGCTTCGCCGCTAGGTGGGGGTCACCCGCAACGATCGATAAGAGCGGGCCTGGCTCTGCCTGCACTTCGCCATCCCATCCGGCCACCATCATTTGACAGCCGGGCGCTCACCCCACACCGCCGGTCGACCACCCCTATCCCGCGTCCGCCCAGGGGTACTGTCAACTTGTCGATGAAGCCGAGAGCCGGTAGTTTTTGCCGATGAGCAAGAAGACCGACACTTACTTCGGATACCGGTATCCAACTGAAATCATCAGCCACGCGGTGTGGCTTTACTTCCGTTTCACGCTCAGCTTCCGTGACGTGGAAGAAATCCTGGCCTATCGCGGGGTGGTTGTCACCTACGAAGCCGTCCGGTAATCAACACTCAAGTTCGGTCAGGCCCACGCCAATGCCGTCCGTCGCCGACAGCCGAAACGTGGGGATAAGTGGCACCTGGACGAAGTCGTGCTTACCATGAATGGCAGGCACCACTATCTCTGGCGGGCGGTGGATCAGGACGGGTATACGCTCGCATCCTGGTTCAATCCCGCCGTGACCGGAACGCCGCCAAGCGCTGCTTCCGCAAGCTGCTCAAGAGGCTTCACTACGTCCCGCGGGTTATTGTGACCGACAAGCTCAAGAGCTATGGAGCGGCGAAATGCGAAATGCTGCCTGGGGTCGAGCACCGACAACACAAGGGCATCGACAACCGGGCTGAATTGTCGCATCAACCGACCCGACAAAAGGAGCGGCAGATGCGGGGATTCAAGTCACCGAAGCAGGC
>DATIXD010000361.1:0-4137 GCA_035518875.1 Methylococcaceae bacterium
GCACTCAGACCAATTCGCGGGCTTTCTCGAATGCATGGCGGAAATCCAGGTAAACCGGTTTTTCGGTTTCCAGCATCAGGGCCAGCAGGCGATTTTGCAGCTGGTATTTCACATTGCCCACCGCCAGGGCGCCAATGCCGACGGCGCTTGGGCAATTAGTGGCGCACAATAGTGGCGCGCCGTTGTCCTTCAGCTTGACGCCTTCGATGCCCAAGGGCGGAACCGCATTGACGTCGCCGGCCACCTTGAGCTGTTTGGCGTCTTCGAGGATGGACGCGTCCAGCACCTGAATCCCCGCCTTTGCGGTGCAGAACACGATGTCGGCGTGCGAAACCAGCCTTGCCTTGTCTGCGTCTGAGCTGGCATAGGTACCGTGCAGACTGCAACCGCAAAGCTTGTTGTATTCGTCCGCCTTTTGCAGCGCCGTGTCGATGGAGAACGGGTCGACGATAGTCGTGTCCGCTCCCGCCAAAGAGGCGATCACTGCGGTGGCGATGCCCACCGGGCCCGTGCCTCCGAAAACGATGGCGCGCTGGCCTTTCAATTCGCCGCCGTGTTTTTCCTTCAGCTGCTTTTCCACGCAGGCCACCAGCGCCGCCGCCGTGGTGAATGCGCCGCTGGGATCGGCGAATGCCGACACTTCGAATGGGGGAACCATCGCTTCTTTCGCCGCCGCCAACATGTCCATGGCCACGCCGATGTCGCGCCCGCCGATGAACATGGCCGTCCGCTTCACGCCCGCCGGTCCGCGCGAGAAGATTGCGTCCTGCACGAGAGCCTTGACTTCTTCCAGTTTGACTTGGCTGTATGGAAGAATGACATCGAACCCCGCGTCCACCGCCATGTTCAAGTCGAATGGGCTGTTGTGCGGCATGGGGTCGAGCATGTGGATGATGGAACGTTTTTCCATAGGTTTCTGTCCTCGTTGATCTTATGAACGGTCGGTGGGGTGCCTGACACGACTGATCAAAGCGGTGTCGGCAACATCACGCCAGCTTTAGATGCTCGGAATCGGCGCGTTGCCTTAAAGCTTCCTGGCGAATTCCCGCGCGGCCGCGAAGGCGTGTTCAAAGTGCAGATAAGGCGGTTTGTCCCCTTTGCGCGTTTGATAGCGCATCAGGTTGAGCATTCTGTGATGCGTTTGATACTTGACGTTGCCGATGGCGAGCGCGCCGATGCCCACGGCTCCACTCTTGGAACCTTCGATCGGCGTACCCTTGTGGTGAGGGCCGAGGCCTGATATCCCCGACGGCGGCACAGCGTTCACATCGGCCGCGACCTTAAGCCGAGGTGCCCCGGCGACCAGTTCCGCACTCAGCACTTCGATGCCGGCCGCCGCCGTGGCAAACACCACGTCGGCAGTCTTGATAAGTTCCGCCTTATTGGCGTCGGCATCGCCCTCGATGCCGGTCTTGCTTTCGCCATATTCGGCGTTGCATAGGGCGGCGACCGTCTGTGCCTTCTCCAGTTGACGGCCGATGATTTTAACCTTGGCCCCGGCCTGCGCGGCGAGCACCGACGCAATTTGGCCGACCGGCCCAGTTCCGCCGAGGGCGAGCACGTTCATGCCTTCGAGGCCGGCCGCGTTTTTTTTCATGAGTTCGCGCTCGACCATCGCCACCATCGCTGCCGCCGTGGTGAATGCACCGCTGGGGTCGGCGAAAACGGAAATCTCGAATGGTGGAACCATGGAAGTTCTTGCCGTCTTAAGCATATCCATCGCCGTTTTCACGTCACGTCCGCCGATGAAAATGCCCGTGCGTTTGACCCCGGTAGGACCGCGCGAAAAGACGGCATCCTGAACCAGTGCAACGATCTCGTCCAGCTCGATGCGGGTGTAGGGCGTGATCGACACCCATCCAGCGTCCAGCGCCATGTTCACGTCGAACGGGCTGAGGTTCTTTTCGGGGGTGAACATATGCAGGATTAAGGCTTTCTCCACAGCGCATTCCTCTTGTTTTTTATGAAAGTAAAAAGAGACGGGTAAGGGTTTAACAAAACCCATTGTCCGGCATCCCGGCGTGTTTGTGAATGCTTAGAAGAACTTAACGAAAAACACAAGTCGCACCGGCCCGATTAATGAAAAATGAGGTCATGCGCGCTGCCGGAAGCCGCCTCGAATCAAATCCGCCGACTTCTCGGCGATCATGATCGTTGGCGCATTGGTGTTGCCGCTCACGATCGTCGGCATGATCGAGGCGTCCACGACCCGCAGGCCCTCGATGCCGTGCACTTTCAGATGCGCATCGACGACCGCCATTTTGTCTTTGCCCATCTTGCAGGTGCCCGCCGGGTGCCAGGTGGTGGAGGCGGTGCGCCTCACGAAAGACTCGAGCTCCTCGTCGCTTCTCGAGCTCACCCCCGGCGCCACCTCCTCGCCGCGGATGTCGTCGAATGCTTTGGCGTACAGAATCCTGAGGTTCCACTGGACACCGGCGACGGCGCACCTCAGATCGTCGGGTGCGCTCAAATAGTTGGGATTAATGATCGGCCGATCGAGCGGATCGGGCGAAGCGAGGGTGACCTCACCGCGACTGAGGGGCCGATTGATGTAGGAGGTAAACGTGATGCCATGCCGGTTTGTCGCCCCGGCTTCGGGGTAATCGGGAGAGAGCGTCATCAGAAAGAACAACTGTAGCCCCGGAATCGTCTCTTCCGGATCGCTTTTGACGAACGCGCCCGCCTCGAGGAAATTCGAGACCAGCATGCCGCTCCGATGTGCTTCGTATTCCCGAAGCGCAGCAGCCTTTTGCTCATCGGAGAGCGGAGCTAAGGTGAGCGGCTGGGTGATCTCGCAGCGCACCCGGGAATGGAGGTGATCCTGCAGATTCTTTCCCACGCCCGGCAGATCCTGATTAACGTCGATACCCAGCCGCTGAAGCTGGGCTTTTGGCCCGATGCCGGAAAGCATCAGCAACTGCGGCGAGCGCAAAGCGCCCGCTGAAAGAATCACTTCGCAGGCGGCGTGGGCCCACTCTACGGCGCCGAAACGCAGATATTCGACCCCGACGGCGCGGGTTCCGCTGAAAAGAAGCCTCGTGGCATGGGCGTGTGTCAGGACGGTCAGATTCGGACGCGAGCGCGCCGGATCTAGATACGCATTGGCGGTGCTGCATCGGGCGCCGTCCCCGATCGTTGCCTGCATGGGACCGCAGCCTTCCTGCACTTCGCCATTAAAGTCCGGGTTGAATGGAATTCCCGCTTCTTGTGCTGCGGCAAAATAACGCGCCACGAGCGGGTTCGCAGGCGGATGGCTTGTGACCTTGAGCGGACCCGCCGTGCCGTGATAGCGGTCGGAGATCGCTTGATTGCCCTCGGATTTCATGAAGTAAGGCAGGACGTCGTCGTAGGCCCAGCCCTCGTTTCCGGCGCGGCACCATTGATCGTAGTCGGCGCGGTTGCCGCGCATATAGATCATGTAATTGATGGCGCTCGATCCTCCGAGTACCCGGCCTTGAGGCATGAAGATACGGCGTCCGTTCATGTGCGCTTGGGGCGTCGTTCGGTCGGCCCAGTCGCAGGGGCTGTCCTGCAGCTGTCCGTAGAATGCGGGGGTGCGGATCAAGGGCGAGTCGTCCTCGCCGCCGGCTTCGAGCAACAATACCCGACAAGCGGGATCTTCCGTCAACCGGCTTGCCAACACGCAACCGGCCGACCCTGCGCCGATGATGATGTAATCAAACATAACCAGCCTCCGGTCGCCCAAGTTTCTTACTCAAGATGCTCGCCGCGACAATGATCGGGGAGAGCACGGGACTGAAAGGTGGCGCATAGGCGAGATCCGCATTTTCCAGATCACGACAACCGAGATTCCCGAGCAAAGCCGTGGCGGCAATGTCGATCATCTTGTCCACGGCGCCGGGTCCGATCGCCTGTGCGCCCAGCAAACGGCCGCTATTGGACTCGGCCACGAGCTTCAAGGTCAGCTCGCGTGCGCCGGGGAAGTAGCGCGCCTTGTCCCGAGCGCCGATGACCGTCGTGATGGGGTTGAACCCGGCTTCGCGGGCCGCCGACTCGGTGAGGCCGGTAATGCCGACGTTCAGGTCGAAGGTTTTGAAGATGGCCGTGCCAAGGATTCCAGGAAATCGGGCGTCCCCGCCGGCCGCGTTTTCACCGGCCACGCGGCCCTGCAGGTTG
>DATIXD010000362.1:0-3570 GCA_035518875.1 Methylococcaceae bacterium
CGAGACAAGCTAATGATGATTAAGGCGTTCGCCTGGATTTACAATTTTGCCTCTGAATGGCTGACTTGGCTCCAAGCATTGCCGCCATGGCAGTCCGTCAAACATAACTTTGATGACTTTATTCGTTGGGCGCGCAAACTAAACCATGATGATCGAGCTCGAGGCTTTCGTTAGCCTCCCCACTCAACATCATGCATAGGCCGTCAGTTGCGGCGCGTCCGCTTGGGTCATCGATGGGCATGACGGCGCAAGTCCTAATATCCGCTCTTACCCCGAAATCGGACATAGATTGGCATCAGCGTCACTCAATCCCTGATCAATCCGGCGGCCCTCAACGCCTTGTTGATCACCGCTCCGATCTCAGGGAAGGGTGGTAGCTGCTCTGGCTGCGATATTGGCTCGTCCTTGTCGAGCACTTCGCCCTCCAGCACCGGCTCCGCCGCGGCATAGTGACGGGACGCCGAAGAGATTTTCACCATGTTTCTCTCTACTGAAGCATTTCGCTCTGCTGGAGCTCGCGCAACCGCGATCCCGAAAAACTTTGCAATGTGATATGATGAAGAAATTCCCACTGGCAGCAGAAAAGGTCCGGGAGCACCGCACGCACCCTCGGCTTCGCCGATCGCCAACGGCGTGCCATGCGCCATGTTGGTGATGGTGTACGCCTCAATCAGCTCATCACCAGCTCCGTTGATCCAAACCTCACGGGGATAGCCGTCAACCCGAGTTTTCACCGAGGGGGACAGCGGAAGACCATGTACCTCGGTCCACTGCTTGAGAATTTCTAGCGCGTTCGACGGGATCACTGTCTTGTCGTCATTTCCATGCCACACCGACACGCGTGGCCACGGCCCTCGATGAGACGAAGCCTTACGTACCAGATCCCCCCATTCACGTGCCGAGCGGGAGGGACTTTGAAACATACTTTCGAACGCTTGCTGCACGTTCCTGGCGGCGCCATAGGGAAGACCGGCAATGATCGCGCCTCCAGCAAATACTTCCGGGTAGCAGGCAAGCATATTGGAGGCCATCGCGCCTCCGGCCGATAGTCCGGTGACGAAGACCCGACGCCGATCGATGCCGTGATCGACGACAGATTTTTCGATCATCTGCCGAATCGAAAGAGGTTCGCCTTGATTGCGCCGGCTGTGTTCGGGCCGAAACCAATTAAAACAGCCGTTGGGATTGTTCGACCGCTGCTGCTCCGGCAGCAGCAGCGCAAAACCGTAGCGGTCCGCGAGGGTCGACCATCCGGCCCCAAGATCGTATCCCGCTGCTGTTTGGGTGCATCCGTGCAATACGACGACAAGTGCAGGATTGTCCGCAATCGTCGGCGGTCGATAGCCGAACATTCGCAGATTGCCGGGGTTTGATCCGAAAAAGAAGACCTCCCGCAATCTGCCCTTGGCCGCACTTCCGGAATGACCGCGATCCAGCGCTCGAAGGAATTTTTGCCACCCACCCCGGCTGCGGCCGAGGTTAAGGGCATCTCGAAGATTTATCATGTCGGTTCATACCCCGTTGCCGCCATCAATTAATTGCTGCGGTGCACAATGCCAGGGGGTCTACTGAAATTTGCGTGGCAGGCGCGCACCCGCAGCCGGCCTTGCAGCGGGAACCGGACGAATCCCAAATGTCCGCTTTGGGTCAGGAGGCGACATTTGTGCCGCAAAACCTCATGTCTGCTTTGCCCCGAATAGCGACCGTAAAAGCGGACCTCCGGAAAAAGTCATGTCCGCTTTGCTCCCGGAAGCGGACCTGTGCGGCGCACCAACCCATTTCCGCTTCGGGCCAATAGCGGACATCGCATCCTGGCGGCGGAGGAGCCGCCACGTTGCTCAGAACGTGGCGGCTCGTGGCGCTCTATCTGCCTTGACGTGATTGGATGGCTTTTTCGATTTGCGCTTTCACGGCTTCGAGATTGAAGCTCGCGCCCTTCTGCATCGGCGGATAATCAATCGCAGTCTGACCGAGCTTGGCGACCACTTGCTGCACGAAGACGCCACGCCAGAACTCATACACATACCAGTTGTAGTATGAGATTGACTGGGTCAGGCCCGTACGCTCATAGGGGTCAAGTCTCAGGTTCGTAACGACCGGCCAGTCAACCTTCTCGGTTGCACCAAACCAGCCGTTGGGCTGATCGGTGAAACGATACTTAAAGTCGCCGACCCTCACGGCCGAGAGCGTGCCTTCTGTGAAGTAGAAGATCTCATTGCGTTTCGATGGTCCCTTGCCGGTGATGAGGTCCATCTGGTTGAAACCATCGAGATGGACTTTGTATGTCCGGTCGCCGAGTTGCTTCCCCTTGAGGAGTTCGTCGGTGATGTTGGGATTACCAGCCGCAGCCACAAAAGTTGGGAACCAGTCCATACCCGATACGATTGAGTTCTCTACCTTGCCCGCTGGTATCCTGCCCGGCCAGCGGATAATCATCGGAACGCGGAAGCCGCCTTCAAGTGCGGTGCCCTTGCCCCCAGCAAACGGCGTTTGACCGCCATCGGGCCAAGTGAAGTTTTCGGCTCCGTTGTCGGTCGAGAAAGCAAGGATCGTATTGCTCTCGAGATTATTATCTTTCAGATATTTCATGACTGACCCGACGATATCGTCGAGTTGCGCCATCCCAGCTTCCTGGATTGTCCAGCCGTTCTCAGGAGTACGCATGTTCTCGTACTTGTCCGACAGGTGGGTCACGACATGCATTCGCGTCGGATTAAGCCAGAGGAAAAACGGTTTGTTGTCTTGTCTCGCCTTGTCGAGAAACTTGAGCGCGTTCGCCAATATCTCGTCGTCAATTGTCTCCATCCGTTTTGGACAGAGTTCTCCCGCATCTTCGATTTTCTGTTTTCCGACCTTGCCCCAGCGTGGCTGATCGGTCGGATCGTCGACGTTCGTGGCCCAGCTGTGGACCATGTTGCGCGGACCGACCGATGTCTTGAGTGCCGGCGGGTAATTGCGATGGCAGGGGTCCTCCATCGCATCTAAGTGGTACAGGTACCCGTAGAACTCATCGAAACCATGCGCCGTCGGCAGGAATTTGTTGAGGTCACCAAGATGGTTTTTGCCGAACTGGCCTGTTGCATATCCCATAGATTTAAGGGCCGTCGCGATGGTGGGCGCTTCGTCAGGCATCCCGATCGGCGAACCGGCTTGGCCAACTGTGGTCATCCCAGTGCGGATCGGTATCTCTCCGGTGATGAAATTTGCGCGGCCAGCGGTGCAACTTGCCTCGGCGTAGTAGTCCGTGAACCTCATGCCTTGCGATGCCAACTGATCCAAGTTCGGCGTTCGCCCTGCCATGATGCCCTGATTGTAGACACCGATGTTGGCCCAACCGATATCGTCGCCCATGATGAAGACGATATTCGGCCTTTGGCCTTGCTGCGCATTTGCGGTACTTAGCGGACATAATAATGCCGCCACCGCTAGTAACGCCGCATGCGCCCACGATTTGCGTTTATCAGCGATTGCAAATTTCATGCGAGCACCTCCAATGACACAACACGCGGGGCGTTCGCCCCTGGAAATTCAAGACGTTTGTTTGTTATTGGTGGCGGGCAATGGAAGCCC
>DATIXD010000363.1:0-7995 GCA_035518875.1 Methylococcaceae bacterium
GTGCTTCTGCCCCAAGTTCATGCGCGCCATGTCGTCGGGTGAGTTGACCACGAAAAACAGCACGAAGGTCAGAATGTTCACCCCGATCAGTAGCGGGATGGCGTAAAGAATGCGGCGTATGAGATAGTGGATCATCTTTAATGCCCACACCAATCTTCACACGGACGACCATCGTTATCGCCGTCCATTTCAGTACCTGGGCAATTATTCAGGTAAAATTTTGCTTCCTCGCAAGAACTCATTTCTGAGCACCTTGTTTTCCCTTCGCAGTGATACCGCGGCGCATCCTTTACTTGCTCTACTTCAGACGCCGGTTCAATAATGTTATTAACCAGCTCTGTTCTGGTTGTTACCTTGTCATAGACAAGTAATCCAACAACGATAACGAGCAGATAACCCAATGTGAAGCCAGCACGACTTCGACTCTTTTTGGGCTTTACGGTTCGATAGGAACTCATCATACCAGATGGTTTCCCTTTGTCTTTTCTAACAGATTGTTTAGGCCTCAAAACCAGAGCTTGGTCTGGATTGAAAACACTCGACACACCCTCGATGCTGGCGTTGATTGCCCTGGCCTTGCCACTATCGTCGATCTCGACATCAAAATGAATCACATCGCCAACTCTTGGACGACGACTCATATTCTTCAGTGCTGAAATATGAATAAAGATATCCCTAGCTTCATTTTCGGGCCTTACAAACCCAAACCCCTTATCGTCATTCCATTTCCGCAAGTTTCCTTTCAGCATGCTAGGTTCCTTGTAATGCGTCCGCACTTTGTCTACGTCGATAAGCCAGCCATGCCGGCAACACAGCGATAATTATCAAAAAGAAAATAATCGCTAAGGGCCAGTATACGGGCCGGTTCCATTCAGCCCGCTTTTCAGAGCGGCGAGAGGCATCGATGCGCTGATATTTGAGCTCGTTATTCGCCATCAGATTGGGTTTCAGGTTCCGGTACCAGTCGTGGCTCAGCGAGAAATTCTTCGGATGGTAACCGAAAACCCAGGGCGAATCCCGCCTGAGGATTTCCTGCAATTGCCGAATCAAGTCCAGGCGCTCGGTGCCATCGTCCATGTTCCGCATGCGCTCGAACAAAGCATCGAATTGCGGGTTCTGGTAATTGGCTGCGTTTTCACCGCCCTTTCCCACCTTGGCGTTGGGGCCGTAAAGCAGGAAGAAGAAATTCTCGGGGTCCGGATAGTCGGCGTTCCAGCCCCACATAAAAATCTGCGCGTTGCCGGCAGCCATTTTCTGCTGAAACTGGTTGTAGTCGGTGGTGCGCAGCACCAGCTGAATGCCCAGCTTGGCGAACTGCTTGCGATACCAGCTCAGAATCGACTTGCTGTCGGGCCCCGTCGCCACCGTATCCAGATAAAGAACGAGAGGCTTCCCGGTCTTGGCATCCGCCCCATCAGGATAACCCGCCTCAGCCAAGAGTCGTTTGGCCTCGGACTGGCTTTTGCGATGCGGCGCACCGTCCGCCCATTCGTAGACATAGGGATTGATGCCGGCCTCGCCTTCCTCGTGGCCGAAGATGCCCGGCGGCAACACACCCTGGGCGGGAACGCCCCGTCCGTTGGTGAAAATGGAGATGAATTCCTCGTAATCCACCGCGATGTTGATAGCCCGTCGTAGCAACCTGGCGCGCTCCTCATAGCCGCCCACGACAGGATCGAGCATGTTGAATCCCATATAGAACGACGAGGTCGCCACCGCCGTTCGCAGGCTGATGCCCTTGGCCTTCATCTCAGGGGTCAAATCGACGCTTCCCTGACCGCCAAATTGAACGGCCTGATCGAAATTGTCCGACGCCAGACCGGAGGCATCGTAATAGCCCTGCAAAAACTTGTTCCAGTAGGGAATGGTTTCCTTTTCCAGGGTGAAAACCACCTGATCGATAAACGGGAGCTTCTTCCCGGCATCGTTGAGGTAGCCATTCGCCGCATCCTCGGGCTCGCCTTCTCCCGGATAGCGCTCGTCATGAAAGTTCGGATTTTTGAGCAGCACCATGCGGCGGTTCGGATTGTTCTCCGCCAGCATGTACGCCCCGGTGCCGACGGGATACCAGTCCAGAGTGATGTTTTTCGCGATCAATCCCGGCTGCGAATAAAAGACATCGGCCTCCCAGGGCATGGGCGCGAAAAACGGCATCGCCAGCCAGAAGCGGAACTGCGGATATTTGCCATGCAACCGAATCTTGAAACGGTGGTGATCGACGACTTCCACGCCTTCCAGTGAATACCTGCGGATATCGAAAAACCGCTGCTGGTCGGAACGGGCCCGATAATTGGCCTCCAGCCTGTCGCCGAGATCCTTCAGACCAACGATGTGCTCCTTCATCAGTTCCGCGATGGGCGAATGTAATTGGGGATGCATCAGCCGCTTGATCTGGTAGACGTAGTCCTCTGCCGTCAGCTCGCGGCTTCCCATCGCAGTGAAATCGGCAATGGTCTGAATGTCCTCCAGTTCCTGCTCGCTCAGTTCATGGTAGCGGTAGCGCCCATCTTTGGCTTTGGCGAAAGCTGGATGCGGCTGGAAAAGCACACCGGGCTTGAGTTTGATGTCATATTCGCTGTAGACAATGGCATCATCCGCAACATCCGCGGGCAAGGGCTGCAGGTCGCGATCCAGGTAACGAACCTCGGGCATGGCTGCCGCCGTCAACGGAACCAGGTTATAGGGCCGCTTGAGGTAATGGTACTGAAACAGCGGCTCGTAAACCTGGGCAATGATCTCGTATTCGTTGGAACTATAGGCGCGCGCCGGGTCTAGATGCTTGGGACGCTCGGCGAACGCCGTGTAGAGGATGTTCTTGCCCTCGTCCTTGGACGGATAAGGATCATTCAAGGGCTCATCGCCGCAGGCGCCCAACAGAGCCAGGCACGACAAGAGGCACAGCAACCGCGCCAGCCTGCTTGAGGGGAGATGATCGAAACGAGAATTTCGCATGGATTGAAAAGAGTTGGAACCGTGTCCGGCAGCGGTTGCGCGGCGCAATTATACGCGAGCGCGACATTTGCGACAGGGCGGGCGCTCAGAGCGCGACGGTCAGCTTCTGCCTTTGGCGAATAAAGACTTACTCAGAAGACTCATTCAAAACGAGAGTGCGCAGGAATCCTGCAATTTCCCGGCTCAAGGCCCCAAGCGCCGCACTTTGGGCGGACACGATACTTTCGTAACTCGTCACGTCGGCTGGCAGGGAATAGGCGGACTTCTTGAGGTGGATCGGTTGGTTATTCTTCATCACACTCCAACTCGCATCGAGAATGCTCTGTCCGCTCGAGGCGACATGAAAGCGGTCCACCTCGACCTCGACAACATAGACAGGATGAAAGGATCGTTGCCATGGGAACGTCAACACCCGGTCGGTGGGAATCGCCTGGGATAAGTTCTCCACGAGAACCCGGGTGAAATTGCCCTTCAATGGCTCCGACCAGCGTTGAAACTCATCCAATTTGAGCTGATTGCGGCCTGAACTCAGCACGATTTGGGGACGATCGAGGTAACCGGGAAATGTGACCGGCCCCACCCCGATCAAGGGCGTTTCCTCGGGCAACGGCGATGACGTCTTGATCTCGGCGGGCGGGACGGGCTGCAACAAATAAAAGTTGGCCGGACGTCCCGGCCCCAGGCAGCCGCCTAGCAAAAGAGCCGAGAGGGACAGAACTTGCAATCGCGCCAACCGGCGAATGTCCATGGACATCAATCTCCTCCTGTCTGCTTGCCGTAGATCAGGGAATCGGGGTTCCTCTCCAGATAATCGGCCAAGATATGGATGCCCCGCGCCGCCTTGGCTAATTCATCCAGGGCGCTTTCCAGGGCGACCTGGAACCTGGGATCATTGACCTGGGAAAGCGTGGTTTTGGCTTCCTGCATCAATGCCGCACTGTTCTTCAGACTGTCATCGATTCCGGTCATGACCGGGCCCACTCGGTTATTGAAGTTCTTGATCAACTCCTGGCTATTGCTGAGCGTCAAATTGATGTTCTTGATCGTCGGATCCAGCTTGCTATCAAACTGGTCCAGGGTTTTGTTGATCTTGATCAGCGCCCGATCGGCGGACACGAGGATCGATTGGGTTTCCCCGGATTCAAGAATCTGCTGAATTCTCTTGACGGAGGCCGCTATGGCCTGCATCGTCTCCTGAATCGGCAGGTTCCGGATCTCCGAAATCGCCTCGCCCACGGTATTCTGGATCTCCTCCTTGCTGGACGGCATCGAAGGGATTTCCCCATACGGGGTGAATTTGAAATTCTCACCCAACAAGCGGATCGCGGTGTGGGGCTTATAATCCAATTCGACATAGAGTTGCCCGGTAACCAGACTCTGCAATGCCAGTTGCGCCCTCAGGCCCTTTTCAACGTAATCTTTCAACCGTCCTGGCTTGGATTGCATGGGCCGTCCGTAAGTTAACACCTTGCTGGGATCCATCTCGATGACCACAGGCGTCGCGATTTTATCGGTGACCGGATCGGCTACCACCAGGATGTCGTTCACCTTGCCCACCGTGACCCCTTTCAACTTGACCGGGGCGCCCACGTTCAAGCCGTTGATCGATTCAGAAAAAAAGATCATGGCCTGGGGCAGCGGCGTCGCCCGCCAGGTGGCAAAATACATGACGACGATGACCAGCAAGGCTAGCGCGCCGACGACGAAACCGCCAATCAGGGCGGGATTGGCTTTTTGACTCATGATGCAGCCTGTTTCGAGTTTGCCATATCGCCAGCCTCCTCCGCGCCCCGCGTCAGGAACTGACGCACTTTTGGATTATCGCTCTCGGCCAGCAGCTGTTTCGGGTCGCCTGCGGCGATCATGGTTTTAGTTTCGGGATCAAGGAAGACGGAATTGTTGCCGATCGCGAAAATGCTGGCCAACTCGTGGGTCACGACCACGATGGTGCTGCCCAGACTGTCTCTCAAATGCACGATCAGATCGTCCAACAGTTTGGAACTGACGGGATCCAGGCCGGCGGAGGGCTCATCGAAGAACAGGATTTCCGGATCCAGGGCCATGGCGCGCGCCAGACCTGCGCGTTTTTGCATGCCGCCGCTGATTTCCGAAGGGTAGTAATCCTCAAACCCCGCCAGGCCGACCAGCGCCAGCTTGAGCGAGACGATCTCGCCGATCTCCCTGGGGCTCAGATCGGTGTATTCTCCGAGCGGGAGTGCGATGTTCTCGGCCAGGGTCATCGAACTCCACAAGGCGCCGCTCTGGTAAAGCACGCCGATGCGTCGCATCAGTTGCTCCCGCTCCGCATCCGATGCCTGCCAGAAGCTCTTGTTTTCGTAATACACGTCCCCGCGCGCTGGAGCCTGCAGGCCGATCAGATGACGCAGCAAGGTGCTCTTGCCGCAGCCGCTGCCACCCATGATGATGAAAATATCACCCCGGTTGACGGTGAAATTGAGGTCGCGCTGGATCACGAACGCGCCGTAGGCCATGGTGAGATCGGAAACCGCAATATGGGGCGTTGTCATGGTTTAAATACCCAATTGGGTCGTCAATATCGTCATCACGGAATCCGAAACGATAATGAGGACAATGCCCGTGACCACGGCCGAAGTCGCCGCAAATCCGACCGCGGAGGAACTCCGTCCGCATTGCATCCCCCGCATGCAGCCGGCGATGGCCACCAGCACCCCGAATACCCCGGACTTGAAGATGCCGACGGCGAAATCGGCGACGTCCACCATCTTGCGGGTCTCCTGCAGATATTCCACAAACGAAATATCGAACAGACCGATAGCCACCAGCGCTCCGCCGAACATCCCCAGAAAATCGGCATACAGACACAGCAAGGGCATCATCAAGATCAAGGCCAGCATCCTGGGGAGCACCAAGAATTCCATGGGGGGAAATCCCATGGTTTTTAACGCATCGATCTCCTGATTCACCTGCATCGTTCCCAGTTGGGCCGCATATGCCGCTCCGGTCCGCCCTGCCATGACGATCGCCGTCATCATGGCCCCCATCTCGCGCGCCATACCGATGCCCACCAAATCCGCGATATAGATTTGCGCACCGAACACGGCCAGTTGATGTGCGCCGACGAAAGCCAAAATCAAACCGACCAACACGCTGATCATCGTGACGATAGGCAATGCCTGGGCCCCGCATTCCTGGAGGAACAGGGCGAGATCGACGCTGCGAAACCGCGCCCGACCGGTGCACAGCTTTCCGACCGACAATGAGACTTCCCCGATGAAGCTGAGAAATTCCCGAGCTTCTTTCCGAACATTCAGTGTCGCCATGCCAATGTGCGCGAGAATTCCGGACAGCTCGGCATCACGGCGGGCTCCCGCGCGCTCGGGGACTGCATACGCCAGGTGGAGCATGCCTTGGACGCCCGCAGGCAGACCTCGATAATCCACCTGGATTTCCTTTTCCCGGCAGTGGTTGATGAGCTTCATCAGAAAGGTCAACAAGACGCTATCCCACCGGATCAAGTCCTGCGCGTCGAAACAGACCTTCCGGTTCCTCAAATCGTCGGACAGCTTTTCGACGATCTCCTCGGACGATGGAATGGAACCGCCTACTTCCCAGGAACCGGAAATGATTATCTTGATCCCGTCCGGATGTTTTTCAACACTTAAACGGCCAGAAGTGGTCACGTGACTGTAAAAGCCGGCTAAGCGCCAAATCGGGGCCATTTATATCCCTTCACCAAGCCTTCCCAATAAATCACCGGCAACACCCAACGCTTGAGTTGATACATGCTCCAACGCTCTTTGCCCTGGTCGAAGGGGAAGGTTTCGCAGGGTTTGAGATCGTAATCGAACTCCGCCAGGATCAGCCTGCCATATCCGGTGACCAGCGGGCAGGACGTGTAGCCGTCGTAACTGGTCTTTGGCGGCTGTCCTTGTATCGCCGCCAGCAAATTGGCCTCCAACACCGGCGCCTGCGCGCGGACCGCCGCCGCCGTCTTGGAAGTGGGCAGGCTGCTGGCGTCGCCGATGCTGAAGACATTCGGGTAGCGGACGTGCTGAAGGGTCTCCTTGCTCACATCCACCCAGCCGGCCTCGTTGGCCAGAGGACTTTGCTTGATGAAATCCGGCGCGCTCATGGGCGGGACGACGTGAATCATGTCATAGGGCTGGACGAAGGTTTCGCCGGTGTCCAGGTTTTGGAACACCGCCTCTTTGGATTGCCCGCGGATTTCTACCAAACTGTGCTTGTAATGCACCTCGATGCCGCGTGGTTTAACCACCTGATCGACGAGCGCAGTGGCGTATTTGGGAGCGCTGAAGATGGTGGGTGTGGCGCAGTAATAAACAACACGGGATTTGTCCCGGATGCCCTGCTTGCGCAAATAATGTTCCGCCAGGTACATGATCTTCTGCGGCGCGCCGGCGCATTTGATGGGTGGCGGCGGGAAGGTGAAGACGGCGTTGCCGCCTTTGAAATTTCGGATATTCTCCCAGGTGCTGTTGACCGTGTCGTAACTGTAATTGCTGCACACCCCGTTCTTACCCAGGGCCTCGGGCAGACCCTTGATCTTGTGCCAGTCGATCTGGAGGCCCGGGGCAACCACCAGATAGTCATAGCCGATGTCCCTGCCGTCCCGCGTCGTGAGGCGGTTTTCCTCGGGAAAGAATTTGGCTGCCGCGTCCTGAATCCATTGCGCGCCCTTAGGAATCAGGCCGGCCATTGGCCTGACCGACGCTTCGCGAGCGACCACGCCACCGCCGACCAGCGTCCATAAGGGCTGGTAATAATGTTTGTCCGAGGGTTCGATGATGGCGACGTCCCTGATCCCGCTTGCGCGCAATAATCGAGCCGCGATACCC
This sequence comes from Methylococcaceae bacterium, assembly GCA_035518875.1. Lineage (GTDB taxonomy): Bacteria > Pseudomonadota > Gammaproteobacteria > Methylococcales > Methylococcaceae > DATIXD01. Next base: position 7,791 of record DATIXD010000363.1, read on the forward strand.
AGGCCAGCGGCGCCGCCGCCGACTACGACGATCTGATGGTGAATCTTGTTGGACACGTGAAATCCTCCGGGGTGAATAATGTAAACTGTCGATCGTTCTCGACAACCATCTCACGGATCGTTGACGCAGCAGCGATTCTGCATCCTGAAGGGGGCGAATGACAACCATTCATGGCGCAAGGCTTGCTAAGCTTTCAAGAGTTGAA
>DATIXD010000364.1:0-7312 GCA_035518875.1 Methylococcaceae bacterium
CGTATACGCCACCAGATGCACGACGCCATGCTTGTGCGGGGGTTCGCCCTCCGCACCCGGCAGGCCGATATCGAAACGGTGGCCAAACTGGCCAGCCCTACAACCTCAGCCCAGATCGGCTGGCGGCGGATCAGGTCGAAGCTTGGCTGTTGCACCTGGTCCGGGATCGCAGGCTGTCCTATAGCACCGTCAACCAAGCTGCCTGCGGCCTACCGGTTTCTTTATGGTAGGGTTCTGCAGCAGGATCGGGCGACACTCCCAGTGCCCCTGGCCAAGACCCCGGAGCGGCAGCCGGAAATTCTCGCCCGCGCAGAACTTGCGGCGCTGTTCGCCGCGTCCGATTCGCTAAAGTCGCGGACGTTGCTGCAAACCGCCGATGCCGCAGGGCTTCGGGTATCGGAGCTGTGTGCCCTTCGGATCGCCGATATCGACAGCCAACCCGACCGAATGTGTCGGCGCGTTCACGCCGGCAAGGGTGGGTAGGGCCACTATACGCTATTCGGTGTGATCCGCTGATCCGCGCCGACCACATTGCCAGCCTTGTCCAGGCGGATGACCGCCCTAACCGGTTGTGAATTTCGCACGAAGCGCAAGCCGTTTCGGGCTGCCCAGTAAAATAAGTTTGTATTCCTAGCGTTTTTGCTGTAGCGTTGTGTTCCGTGTATAGAGGTCCGCGCCAAGTAAGCAAGTCAGTGTAGTTTCTGTTTATCTTAAGATACCTTCCTGCTCCAACTGTCCGCCTTCCCGCAATACCCGTTTTATTTTCAGTATGTCCGTAATCCGGAATATTGAATTCTTTTGCGCATTTCGCGCTTATTTTCAATAGAGATTTGATATGTCAACCGTACAAAATGGAACCGTTAAATGGTTCAACGAGAGCAAGGGATTTGGCTTTATTCAACGCGATAACGGCAGCGATTTGTTCGTGCATTTTCGTTCAATCCAGGGCCAAGGTTTTAAAACCTTGGCGGAAGGACAGCCGGTCAGTTTTACCGAAGTGAGCGGCCCGAAAGGTCCGCAAGCCGAAAACGTTGTTGTCCGGTAATTTAGCCAGGTAAACGCACGCTTCCCCCAAAAGCAGGTCATTCAAATCGGCCTGCTTTTGCCTGTCGTTCGGATGCGAGGTGGTTGGCGCATCTTTCTGTTCAATGGTTTTTCTATTTTAAAGAGGAGTGCCAACGCATGTTGACGCTTTTTGTACGCGGTTTACCCCCCAGCACGACCGAAGCTAGCCTGAAAGAGTTATTTGGCGGTTACGGTAAAGTTTTCGATATGAAATTGACTCGGGATTTATTCACCGGGAGAGCGCGTGGCATCGCTACCGTCAATATGGAGGGTCACGAAGCCCGCTCGGCGATTGCTGGACTGGATGGCCAGGATTTTGAGGGGAAAACGATTTACGTCGCCATCGATAAAGGCCCTAAAGGTGGGCGTGGGCACCGTTGAGTCGACGCGAGTTGGTCAAGGGCAATGGCGGCAGGGAAAAGCACCTCATCCCGGCATAGGGAAGTGAGTTAAACCGCCTTAATCGGGTTAACAACGTCCAAGGCCTTGAACTAGAGGCTTGGCGCCGCCGGCACGATGCAGCCAGTGCGGCGATAGGTCACATGCCCTCGCACCGCAACTCAAGAAAGCTGCCTGATCATTCCAAGGCGTGCAACGTTCAATGAGTTGCCGATCAATCCAGCAGACCTTCCCTCATCAACCTGAAATATTCCATGAATCTTACCGACCTCAAACGCAAGCCGGTTGCCGAACTGATCGAAATCGCTGAATCGCGCCATATCGAAGGCGTCGCACGCACGCGCAAGCAGGATTTGATCTTCTCCATCCTTAAGAAACAGGCGAAGAGCGGCGAGGATATCTTCGGTGACGGTGTCCTGGAAATCCTACCCGACGGTTTCGGCTTTTTGCGTTCCACCGACTGTTCTTACCTGGCGGGACCTGATGACATTTACGTTGCGCCCAGCCAGATCCGGCGGTTCAGTCTGCACACCGGCGACACCCTCTCTGGCAAGATCAGCCCTCCGAAAGAAGGCGACCGCTATTTTTCCATGCTCCGGGTGGAACAGATCAATTTCGAGCCGCCGGAAAACGCCAAGCACAAAATCCTTTTCTCCAATCTTACCCCGCTCTTTCCGGTCGAACGAATGGTCCTTGAACTCGGCAATGGCACCACCGAAGACCTGACCGGACGCATCATCGATCTGGTCGCCCCGATCGGCAAAGGCCAGCGCGGTCTGATCGTATCGCCCCCGAAAGCCGGCAAGACCATGATCCTGCAGAATCTTGCCCATTCCATCGCGGAACGCAGCCCGGAATGCTACCTCATCGTGCTGCTGATTGACGAGCGTCCCGAAGAAGTCACGGAAATGCAGCGCAGCGTGAGGGGTGAAGTGGTTTCCAGCACTTTTGATGAACCGCCCACCCGCCATGTCCAGGTGGCCGAAATGGTCATCGAAAAAGCCAAGCGGCTGGTCGAACATAAACACGATGTGGTGATTTTGCTCGACTCGGTGACCCGCTTGGCGCGCGCCTACAATACCATCGTACCCTCATCCGGCAAAGTGCTAACCGGCGGGGTGGACGCCAATGCGCTGGAGCGCCCCAAACGTTTCTTCGGCGCCGCCCGCAATATCGAGGAGGGGGGCAGCCTGACCATCATCGCCACGGCGTTGGTCGACACCGGCTCACGCATGGACGAGGTGATCTATGAGGAATTCAAAGGGACGGGTAACATGGAATTACACCTGGAACGGAAGATCGCCGAAAAACGCATCTACCCGGCCATCAACATCAACCGCTCGGGCACCCGCCGCGAGGAATACTTGGTCCCACAAGAAGACCTACAAAAGTGCTGGATCCTGCGCAAGCTTCTCCAACCGATGGACGAAATGGCCGCCAGCGAATTCCTCCTGAGCAAGCTTAAGGACACCAAGACCAACGCCGAGTTCTTCAGTTCGATGAAGCGGTAGTCGGATGTTTTACTTACCTCCTTGTCTCCCCGAGGCACGGATGTTCGAGGTTGGCTTTTGGTTAAAGTCCAAGGTCACGTAACCAAAACGAGAGGGATAAGCTCGAGACAAGGTGGTGCTGCGATGGAACGTATCGCAAGACTCCCCTAATCCTCCTGTGCGAAGCTTTTGATGATGTAACTGCCCGATTTCTCATCTAGTTCCAGTTCCAGTAGCTTGCGGGCCTGCGCCTCTTCCAGCAGTTTGCCGAATGTTCGAAACCCGTGATAGGTTTCGCTGAAACCGGGTTTGCGTCTTTTCAAGGTCTGCTTGACCATTGACGCCCACACTTTCTCTTCTTCACTGCGCGCTTCGAACAGGTCCTCGACCGTTTCCATGACCAACGTCAGGGCTTCCTGTTTCTTCATTTCTGCAGTGGGCGTGGCTGCCTTGCGCGGCGCCTTCTTACCGGATTCGGTCTTCGGCTGTGCCTTGCGCTGCTTTTCGGTCTCTCGTACCAAATCGTCGTAATAGATAAACTCGTCGCAATTAGCGATCAGCAGGTCGGACGTGGACTTTTTTACGCCCACGCCAATCACCACCTTGTTGTTTTCCCGTAGCTTGCTGACCAGCGGCGAGAAGTCTGAATCCCCGCTAATGATGACGAAGGTATCGACGTGCGATTTGGTGTAGCAGAGATCCAACGCATCCACGACCAGGCGAATATCAGCCGAATTCTTGCCGGACTGGCGGACATGGGGAATTTCGATCAATTCGAACGCGGCCTCGTGCATCGCCGCTTTGAATTCCTTGTAGCGATCCCAGTCGCAGTAGGCCTTCTTGACGACGATATTGCCCTTCAGTAGGAGTCGCTCCAACACCTTTTGGATGTCGAATGCCGCGTACTTGGCGTCCCGCACGCCAAGGGCGATATTCTCAAAGTCACAGAACAAGGCCATGATTTGGGTATTGTGCTTTTCGCTCATCGTGCTCCCCCTGGAGTGGACTTCCACACATTTCTCTGGTGATCGGCAACGTCGGTCATTCGAGGCTTCACTTCCCGGCAGGCCATCAAGATCCAACGGGAATCGTCATGTCGTAGCACCGAGGCGAAGACATAATCCTTCAGGCGAGCAGAAAATCACCGCCTGATCTCATAGCCCGTGCACACCATTTGACCATTACGCCTGTCCATGGGAGTATGACCCTTGGTAGCCAGTACCGTCGCTTAGGTCGACAGATCGATGAAGTTGCGGCACTATGATGGAGCCAGTTGTGCATTCTAGGCGACAACCCTTCGCCGTATTAATCCCCGCTCACCCGCCGATAAGGAACGATCATGAAGACGCAGATGAAAGGCAAAGGCCCGAAAAAGGAAAGCAAGGGTAAAAAAAAACAGAAGCCAGCTAAATGATTAATCTGCAGCTGAGTGGCAGGGCTATTTTGACCCAATCTATCTCACGTCATGTCGCCCCGATTCTCCTGCAACGCTGCTCTGCTTGTTAACGACGCTCGCTTTCTCACACGGGGCGCTCTTGCCGGGTGGTATGCTCCCGGGACGGACGGTATCGATTCCTACCCCGTATGGGCTAGGGCATGCAGCCTTTCATAAATTCCAGGCGAGCGCGAGTCCACTAGAGCCGACCGGAGAGTAGACCGCAACGCCGTCCCCAACCTCAAACCGAGACCAATCCGCTTCAATGCCTTTCGGCGCAGCGGGACCCGGACTGACTTCGCCCTGTGTGCCTGATCGACTCAACATCCTGATTTAACTGTACCGATCAGCCGGTTCGATGCAGTGAGCCACACGAGTACCTGACATTTCACATCGGGGTCTATTCCGTTGGCCCTACACCGAGTTCGAGGCCGCGAGATAAAGTGTGCTTCGGAAGAGCACAAAGTTAAGAGGCCCTAATTTGAAAGCGGACAGCAAGACCATTTTCGGTAGTCTGCTCCAGTGGAGAGCACAACTCCACAGGGCCGGTGCTTTACGAAACCATGCCAGAGAGGAACCGCCGTTAAGGGCGGAACTCTTCAGCGCCGACCAGATGGAACGGCATGGCAGAACGTTGGCGGACTCGCACCAGTTGGCCAAAAAATCCGCTCCGGATCAGCTTCTGACAAGGCTGTCGGATAATGAAGACGTGCTCGTAGAATGCTCTCGCGTATTGACGGCAACGGTCAGCGCGAACCGTCGACTCACGCCGGCCGGGGAATGGCTACTCGATAACTTTTATTTGATCGATGAGCAGATTCGCACGGCCAAGCGGCACTTGCCAAAGGGTTACAGCCGGGAATTGCCGCGTTTGTTGAACGGCCCTTCCGCGGGACTTCCGCGCGTGTATGACATCGCGCTGGAGACGATTGCGCACGGCGATGGACGGGTAGACCCGGAAAGTCTCAGCCGTTTCGTGGCAGCTTACCAGACGGTCACTCCCCTCAAGTTGGGCGAATTGTGGGCCATCCCCATCATGCTGCGTCTGGCACTGATCGAGAACCTCCGGCGCGTTGCAGCCCGGATTGCCGCCGGCAGAATCGACCAAGACCTAGCCGACTCTTGGGCGAATCAGATGATCGAGATCGTCGAGAAGGATCCGAAGAGCCTGATTCTGGTCATCGCGGACATGGCGCGGTCGAATCCGCCGATGACGACCCCGTTCGTTTCGGAATTTGCGCGCCGCTTGCAAGGGCAGAGCTCCGCTTTGGCATTGCCCCTGACCTGGATCGAGCAGTTGCTCTCCGAGTCGCATCTGACGATCGAGCAGTTGGTACAGGCGGAGAGTCAGCAACAGGCCGCTGACCAGGTCTCTATAAGCAACAGCATCGGTAGCCTCCGGTTCCTCGGGGCGATGGACTGGCGCGAGTTTGTCGAGACGATGAGCGTTGTCGAACAGGTCTTGGGGGAGGATCCCGGTGGCGCTTACGGCAGGATGGATTTTGCCACCCGCGACCGCTACCGTCACGTCGTGGAGAAGATCGCCAAGAGCACCCGTCAGTCCGAAGGCGAAGTGGCAAGACTAGCGATCCAATTGGCGCACGAGAGCGCGGCTGTCAAGGGCAGTGATGATCGAACGGCGCATGTCGGCTTTTACCTGATCGACCGGGGATTGCCACAACTCGAACGAGCGGCGGAGGTGCGGCTACCGACGGCTGAGGCCCTGCAAAGAGTGTTTTGCCGATATCCTTTGCTCCTCTTTCTTGGCGCGATCACGTTGATGACGGTGAGTTTCACCGGCAGCTTGCTGGTGAAGGCGCATGCCGATGGGTTGCGGGACTGGAACCTTGCGCTCATGGGTTTCCTCTCGGTCCTCGGTACCAGCCATCTGGCCGTCGCACTGGTGAACTGGCTGGCGACTTTGCTCACGACGCCGCATTTGCTGCCGCGAATGGACTTTTCCGATGGCATTCCGGCGCCATCGCGCACCTTGGTCGCAGTGCCGACTTTGCTCACCAGCGCTCGGAACATTGACGATCTGATCGAGGGGCTGGAAGTCAGGTTCCTGGCCAATCGGGACGAAAACCTGCACTTCGGCCTCTTGACTGACTTTCTGGACGCGCACGAGGAAACGGTTCCGGAGGACAAACCGCTGTTGCGGCTGGCGAAGGCGAGAATCGACGAGTTGAATGAAAAGTACCCTGGTGCGAAACGTGACACGTTCTTTCTTTTTCATCGCCCGCGCCGATGGAACCCGCGCGAGCGGATTTGGATGGGCTACGAGCGCAAGCGCGGCAAGCTCGCGGACCTGAATTCGCTTCTGCGCGGCGGCGGGCCAAGGGATGCCTTCTCGCTCGTCGTCGGTGAGACGGCAATCCTGTCGAAGGTGAAGTACGTGATCACCCTGGACACGGATACGCAGTTACCACGTGACGCCGCTCGGCAGTTTGTGGGGACTATGGCTCACCCGCTGAATCGTGCGCGCTACGACGAAGCCTCGCGCTTAGTCTGTGAAGGGTACGGCATCCTGCAGCCACGCGTGAGCGTGAGCCTCTCAGGTTCGAACCCATCGCGGTATGCGCGATTGTATGGGGGGGAAGCTGGTATCGATCCGTATACACGCGCCGTCTCCGACGTTTACCAGGATGTGTTTCATGAAGGCTCATTCATCGGCAAGGGAATCTACGACGTCGATGCGTTCGAGCGCTCGCTCAGTGACCGATTTCCCGAGAATCGGATCCTGAGCCACGATCTTCTGGAAGGATGTCATGCGCGGGCAGGACTGCTGAGCGATGTACAGTTGTACGAGGAATATCCCGCTCGCTACAGTGCCGATGTCAGCCGCCGGCACCGCTGGATTCGCGGGGACTGGCAGCTTGCGGGATGGCTGTTGCCACGCGTTCCCGGGTCTGGGCGCCGCCGT
>DATIXD010000365.1:0-6596 GCA_035518875.1 Methylococcaceae bacterium
ATCGGCTCGCCGCTCGCCATCGCCGATTGCCATTTCGCCACCACTCGCTTGCGGTCCTCCGGATGCACCGCCTCCTGCCATCCCGACCCCGCCGCCTGCTCCACCGTCATTCCCGTATATTCCACCCAGCCTTTGTTTACGAACGTGCGATTGCCGTCCGGTTGCGCCACAAACGCCATCGCCGGTATCGATTCAATCGCCTCCCGAAACTTCTCTTCCTGCGCCCGCAATTGCGCCACACGCAGCCGATAAATTCCATACAGTAGCGCCAGGAACGCTGCCACACACAGCGCGCGGAACCAGTTCGTCCTGTAGAAAGGGGCCAAAACTCTGATCTGGACGCTCGCGCCAGTTGTGTTCCATATTCCATGGCTGTCGCTGCCTTGCACGCGAAAAAGGTACTGACCTGGTGCCAGGTTACTGTAAGCCGCATACCTATGGCTGCTATCAGTTTCGTTCCATTTGCTCTCCAGTCCTTCGAGTCTGTACCGATAGCGGTTGCGTTCCGGATCGGAGTAGCTCGGCGCGGAGAACTCAAACGAAAAGATGCTTCGCTCCGGTAAGGTGAGAACCCGGGTGGACCAGATCGGTTGCTTGAGCGGTCCCGTGCCGACCTGGACTGAAACTCCGAACAGTCGGAAATCGGTCAGTATGACCGGTAGGACTGGTGAAGGATCGACAGCTTGGCTTGGGAAGAAGGTCACCAGTCCGCTGTAAGTGCCGAAGAACATTTTCCCGGTGCGACTTTTTGAGGCCACAACCAGGGGGGTGAACAGATCCGTGGGTAGGCCGTCGGAAAGATGGTAGTTGGTAAATGTCAGGCTGCGCGGATTGAAACGGGCAAGCCCGGCGCTGGTGCTTAACCAAAGGTAGCCGTGCTCGTCCTCCAGGACGCCGAAGACGGCATCGCTCGGTAGACCGTCGTTCACGTGATATGAGGTGAACGATTGGCTGGTAGGATCGAATTTGTTCAGTCCGCTGTAGGTGGCAGCCCAGAGCGTGCCCGCACGATCGATATAGACCGAATTCACGCGATTGCTACTGAGGCTGTGGGCATCGCCGGACTTGTTTTGATAAACGGTAAAGCGACCAGTCTGGGGATCAAACCGATGGACGCCGAAGCCAAAGCTACCTAGCCACAATGCACCCTGCGAGTCTTCGGCGATGGAATGGTATCGGACCAAGCCCGCCACTTCGGCCCGGTAAAATTGAAATTGCTGTCTCTCCGTGTCGAACCGATTGAGCCCATCGTTGGTGGCAGCCCACAACGTTCCTCGGTGATCGACAAACAAGCAGGCGATGTAGCCCTCACTTAGGCTATTAGGATCAGAGGGAACGTGACGATAGGTCCGGGTCTGCCCACTCTGAGGATCGAAGCGTTCGAGACCGCTCCCCCGGCTGCCGAACCAAAGGTTTCCATTGCGGTCTTCCACAATGGAGCGGACGCCTGTCTTAAACGGCTCGACGAGACCACGTGCGCCGGACTCATATCGGATGACCTCTCCTGTCCGTTGGTCAATTCGGTTCAGCCCGCGCTCGGTTCCAACCCAGAGAGTTCCGTGACTGTCTTCATAAGCCGATATTACAAAGTCATCGATGAGACTATTAGCATTGCCGGATTGGTGGCGGTAGTTTCGAAATATCGAGGGACTGGAGCTAAAACGGTCAACGTATCCACCCTCCGTGCTGACCCAAAAGCTGCCTGCATGATCAGTGAACAGCGCGGCTACGTTATCGTTGCTCAGGCTGTCTGAATGGTTAGGGTCAGTCCGATATTGAACGGCGTGTCGCCGATCGCGGTCAAGTTTTAAGATACCTTGTCCATCCGTGCCGAGCCACAGTGCACCTTCGTCATCCTGCAAAACGGCAACCACGCCGTAGGTTACGTTTCTCTTCGACACGAGTGAGCGGAAGGAATAGACCGTCACATTCCCGGTCACCGGGTCAATGGAAGCCAAGCCGCCTCCCAAAGACGACCCCTGCCAGAGCAGACCCGCATGGTCCTCAAGAAGACTTGTCGAAACACTGGCGCCTTTGATCCCTTCTCGCTGCCACAAGATATGCCGCGTAACCTTGCCCGTGCGGCGGTCGAAAATATCTAGGCCTTTCGCATTGGCCACCCAGAATGTACCGTTCCGCGATTCGAGGGTGGATCGCACCAGGTTCGAGGCGATGCTGGAATTGTCACCCTGCTCATGTTGGTAGCAAGTGACCTTCGATGTCTTCGGGTCGAGGCGCTTTAGTCCGGATTCAGTTGCAAGCCAGAAAATTCCTTCCCGATCCTCGCTGATTTGGAACACAGGCCCTAAGGCTCCACAGGGGTCGCCGGCTGGAGCCCGGTATTGCTGAATCTTCCCTGTGGAAGGATCGTATCGGTCCAAGGAAACATCGAAGCCGATCCACAACCTCCCCAACCGGTCCTTATAGAGTGTGTAAACATAAACGCCACCCGCCCCACGTGGATCCGGGGAGTCGGACGGAAAGCGAATGAACCGGTAACCGTCGTAGCGCCAGAGGCCTTCACGCTTGCCGAACCACAGGAAGCCCTGATCATCTTGTATGATGTTTCGCACGACCGATCGAGATAATTCCGAGGGAAGGCTGAAGAAGAGGATGGGGGCTCCGGCCACAATGGGCACCTGCGCAAGCTGGACTTTCGGCGGTGACGCACTCCATGCCCCTTCCTGGGCCAGCAGTATCATCGCTGCTAGCAACACGATCGGTGAAGCCAGCAGGGTTCTCTTGCACATTCTGCCTGCCCTCCAGAGAGGTATTCTAGCGCAGGCCATAATTTGCCGGAGTTGTTGATCGTTCAAGCGCCCGATTCTCGATTCAGGTAGTCGGAATCCAACGGATCATACCTTCACCCTGCGTTGAATCCCCGGATCAAATCAAAAAATGAGCTTCAGCCCAAACTGCACGTTGCGCGCCGAGCTGATGGTCGATGTGACAACCCCGCCTGACGCCGTGTCGATGTTGGTGTCCGGCGCCGAGAAACTCGGGGTATTGGTCAAGTTGAATGCCTCGACTCGGAATTGCAGGAGCAGGCGGTTCGTGATCTCGAAATGCTTGAACAGGGAAAGGTCCAGGTTCTTGAAACGGTCTTCGCGTAGTATGTTCCCTCCGGAATTGCCATACGTGTAAGCCGCCGGTAGTGTGAACGCCGTCTTGTCGAACCATCGCGCGATCGTCGGATTGCTGAGTTTGCCGGATCCGAGGCGCATCGGCCTTTGGCCTCCCACTCCAGTGTTCGCCACATCGCGGGAAATGGTTGGCGTGAAAGGCCGTCCGCTGCGCAGCACCACGATGCCCTGCAACTGCCAGCCGCCTAGCGCGAAATTAGCCAAGCGGTTGGAGTGCCCAAGCAGCTTCTTGCCTCTGCCGACCGGCAGCTCGTAACCTGCGCTGACTGTCAGGTTTTGCGGAATATCGAAGGCGGTGGGAGCACGCTCGTACGCATCGTTCCCGCCCGCTGCAGGAACGTTCGATGTGGCGATACTCTTCGACCAGGTGTACGAGATCAGCGACCACCAGCCGCCCCCGAATCGCTTTTCGAATTTTGCCTGGAGGGCATGGTAGATGGACGACGCATCCTGGCCGTTGTAGGTGAGCGTTCCGAACGTAGGGTATGGCCTTCGGGCTTGGATCGGGCCAGGCCCCGGCAGCGGGATGTTGATCGGGTTGGCATCGTACAGGTGGGTGCCTTTGTTGCCCACATAATTGACTTCCAGGGCTGAATCAGTCCCAAGCATTCGCTGCACGCCGAAACTCCAGTGCTGGTCGTAGGGCATGGGCATGTGTGGATACCCGCCGGCCAAGGTAGGCGCGGTCGAAGCACCGCCGATCGGGCGGCCCACAAAGAAAGTTGCCATGTTGCGCAGGCCGTCATTGAACACGGTCTCGTTGAGCGTGTAGGGAACCATGTTGTGATTTACACGGTTCACGCTGCTTTCCACTTCGTAAAAGATACCGTACCCTCCGCGCAGAACGGTGTTGTCGTCGAAGGGGCGCCAAGCGAAGCCGAAGCGCGGAGCGAACTGTGTCTTATCTGTCGAAGTGCAATTCTCGGCCAGCCCTGCCTGGCTGCAGGTCTGGACGAGATTGCCCAGCAAAGAGTATGCCGTAGGGGCCGCGAACTGCGCATTCAGATTCACCGCCTGCACCGCGATCGGCTTTGACGAATTCGGTAGAATCGTTCCCACCTGCCCCTTGTAGCCGCTGAGCCAGGGCGAGTATTCGTAACGCAAACCGATATTCAACATCAGTCGGTCACTTATTTTGAGGTCATCCTGGCCATAGAAGTGCCAGTAGGTGGCATAGCCGCCGAACCAATCGGCGGGAAAATTTCGCCGGACTGAAAACGGGATCCCGAGCATGAAGTCGGCGAACGCGTCTCCAGTTCCAGCGGGGCTTGCCGGATTCTGCGTGATGCTTCCGTTGAAGGTCCACAGCCCTACGTATATGCCGCTATCCGTGAACAGCGGGACCCAGCGGCGGATTTGGCCTCCAAGTTTGAAAATATTCCGGCCCTTGATCCAGGTGAGATTATCGCTGTACTCCCACACCTTGAGATCCTGCGTTTTGGGTCGCTGATCGAAACCAGAACCCCCGAGCGATGCGTATCCGCTCCACGAAAAGTCAGGGAACGACCCTGTGACGCCGGGCCGATGTCCGGTATCCTCGAATCCAGGGATCCCCGTCTGCGCGTAGAAATCCGTGCCCTGGAGAAACGCGGCAAGATCAATGGCATTGGCCAGGTAACTGAATCGGAATTCATTGATGAGCGTCGGCTTCGGATTGCTGATGAGGGCCGCCGCCAGGTTATGCCCGCGTGTGTTCAGCGAGGCGTAACCGAGCGAAGGCATAGCGTTAGGATCATTCTCCTGGTAATTGATGAAGCTATAGCGCACGAAGACGTGCTGCCTGGCGGTGATCGTCTGGTCGATGCGCGCCGTGACTTGGTCCTGATTCAGGACCGTGGTCGGAGCGAAAATCGCGCGGTCACCTGCGTTCGGGTCGGGCAAGTACTGGGTAAAGAACTGCGCCTGCGGTGAAAGGCGAGATGGCGGAATGCGATTTCCCGGAAACGGCGCCCCGGTGGTCGGGTCGTAGATTGTGTTCAGCCCCGGTGCGCTGAAGTCGCCAGACTTTTGGGCAGGTGTGGGCACCCGACTGTTAAAGACCGTGCCGGCGCGCTGCCGCATGGCCTCATAGTTCACGAAGAAGAACGTCCGGTTCTTCCCGTCATAGAGCTTCGGGATGCTCAGCGGCCCGCCAACCCCGCCGCCAAACTGATTGCGTTTGAGGACTTCACGCTGCAGGGCGAAAAAATCGCGGGCATCCAGTTTGTCATTGCGCAGAAACTCGAACAATACGCCCTGGATCTCGTTCGTCCCGCTCTTGGTTGTGGCATTCAGGACGCCGCCCGAGTTGCGGTACTCGGCGCTGTATTCGCTCTGTTGAACCTGCAATTCCTGGAGCGCGTCGACCGAGGTCTGAATCAGTGTTCCGCCCTGGTGATGGTCGGTCGTATCGACGCCGTCCAGGTAGAACGAGGTTTGCGTCCCCGACACGCCGCTGATGGCAGTACCCGATTGGTAATTGGCGCGAATCCGCAACAAGTTTCCGCTGCCGGGAAGGAGGGTCACGCCTGGCGACAACCGCGCCAGTTCGTAATAGCTGCGTCCGTTCAAGGGCAGGTTGACGATTTGCTTATTGGTGATCTCCTGCCCAACAGTTCCCGATTCCGTGTTCAGCAGCGGCCCGGACGCCGTGACCTCGACCACGGTCGATCTGTCGCCGATTTTGAGTTCCACTTTGATACGCGCTGAGTGGCCGATGATTACCTCGACATCGTTGACGACGGCGCTCTCGAATCCATTAGCGCTGATCACGATCTGGTATATTCCTGGATTTACCGGGGTCAGCGCGAAGTCACCGGTCATGCCAGTCGTCAATGTTTCGACCTGGTTAGTGGCAACATTTGTAATCCGTACTGTGGCGTTCGGCACAACGGAGTGGTCCGGGTCGAACACGGTGCCCACAATACGGCCTGCCTGTACCTGGGCAAACACACCTGAGGCGGCGATGAGAGCTAGCCCGAAAAGGATAAAGCGTCTCACGCCCTGGGCTGATCTTTCGCAGTCCGAGCCCATTGCTGAGATTTTCATTTCGGCCCCCAGCTTCGAGGCAATCTATCACAGGTCGCCAACTCTTGATTCTCCAGGGCGGATGGTCCTAGAACTTTTTCTGCACAAGCCGCTCGGCACGGCCAAGCACCAATTCCGCCCACCTGTGCCTGCCACCGCGCAAGGCAATCTCGGACGCAACGCCCTCCGCGGCTTCGCCGCCACCCAGTGGGACTTGACCCTGCGCCGCCAGTTCCACCTTACCGAACACGTTTCTCTTCAGGCGCGAAGCGATTTCTTCAACATCCTGAACCACCCCAACTTCGGCAGCCCCATCAACTACCTCACCTCACCCCAGTTCGGCCACTCCACCCAGATGCTGAACAGCTACCTGGGCTCCGGCGGCCAAAGTGGCGGCCTCAACCCGCTCTATCAAATCGGCGGCCCGCGTTCCATCCAACTGGCGCT
>DATIXD010000366.1:0-9551 GCA_035518875.1 Methylococcaceae bacterium
TTCGCCGGCTGCCAGCGGCATGCGCTCGTCGTCCACCATGATCAACACGCCGTCGCGCTCGACCACCGGGCGCTCCTTGGCGAAATAAAGCGGCACGATGGGGATGCTTTCCAGGTAGATGTACTGCCACACATCCAGTTCGGTCCAGTTGGATAGCGGGAACACCCGGATGCTCTCGCCTTTGTTGATCTTGCCGTTGAACAGGTTCCACAGTTCCGGGCGCTGGTTCTTGGGATCCCAGCGATGATTCTGGTCGCGGAACGAGTAGACGCGCTCCTTGGCGCGGGATTTCTCCTCGTCGCGGCGGGCGCCGCCGAAAGCCGCATCGAAGCGATATTTGTCGAGCGCCTGCTTGAGCGCCTCGGTCTTCATGATGTCCGTGTGTTTCTTGCTGCCGTGGACGAAGGGACTGATCCCTTGGCTAACACCTTCCTCATTGATATGGATGATCAGATCCAGGCCCAGTTCCCGCGCCCGCTGGTCGCGGAATTCGATCATTTCGCGGAATTTCCAGGTAGTGTCCACGTGCATCAGGGGGAAAGGCGGTTTGCCGGGGTAAAACGCCTTCATGGCCAAATGCAGCATCACCGCCGAGTCCTTGCCGATGGAATACAGCATCACCGGTCTTTCGAACTCGGTCGCCACTTCGCGAATGATGTGGATGCTTTCCGCTTCCAGTTGTTTGAGGTGGGTCAGCTTGTACTCTTTTTCATCGCTTGTCCCGGCCGATGGCGCGGCCGCGCCCACGCCAAAACGAGAAGTCTTCAAGGCTCGATTCATGACGCGACACCCCCGGCAATTCGCGATTGCTCGATTAAGGGATCGGAAGTTCGATCATGAAATTCCCGTCCGGCCTTGACGGCGCAAACATAGCCGGTTCGAACCACGAAGTCGCCGAAATGCTCCCCGTCATCACGCTCCTGCGCGTAGCGCTGGATGATGGGGGTAAGCTCCGCCACGATCTCCTCTTCCGAAAGCCCTTCCCGATACAGCTTGTTCAAGCGACTTCCGTCGAACCCGGCGCCCAAATAAAGGTTGTAACGGCCCGGAGATTTGCCTACCAAGCCAATCTCGGCCAGATAAGGGCGTGCACAACCGTTGGGACAGCCCGTGACCCTCAGTGTGATCGCGTCCTTTGTCAGCCCGGCCTTCTTCAAGACGGCCTCCAGTCTATCCACAAGGGTGGGCAACCAGCGCTCGCTTTCGGCCATGGCGAGCCCGCAGGTGGGGAACGCGACGCACGACATGGCGCGTTGCCTAAGACCGCCCCAGTGGCCCGGGTCCGGGATGCGGTGTTGGTCCAATAGGGCCTCGATCAGCCGTTTTTGAGGTTTGCCGATGCGGGCGATGATCAGATTCTGGTTGGCGGTCAAGCGGAAGTCCCCGTCGTGGACCCTGGCGATCTCGCGCAGCCCGGTCAGCCACGCGACCTCGGGCGTATCTCGCAGCCGGCCGCTGGGTATACAAAGGGTCAGGTGCCACAATCCCTGGTTGTCCCGTACCCAGCCGAAGCGATCGCCAGTGTCTTCGAAGTGGAAGGGTCGCGCGGGTTGAAGGCGCCAACCCAGTCGTGTCTCGAGTTCAGCCTTGAACCAGTCCAGGCCGCGATCATCCAGGGTGTATTTAAACCGCGCGTGTTTGCGGTTGGTGCGGTCGCCGAAATCACGTTGGATCTTGACCACATTTTCCGCAACCTCCAGCGCCTGATCCGGTCGGCAGGCGCCGATGACGTCAGCCAGTCGCGGATAAGTGGCCGGTTCGCTATGGGTCATGCCCATGCCGCCGCCAACTGCCACATTGAAGCCGGTCAGGGTGTTTCCTTCGGAGATGGCGATAAATCCCAGATCCTGGGCGAAGACATCGATGTCGTTGTTCGGGGGAAGAGCGATGCCGATCTTGAACTTGCGCGGCAAATAGGTCTTGCCGTAAAGGGGCTCGTCTTCTTCGGGCGTTCCGGATATCCGTTCCCCATCCAGCCAAATTTCATGATACGCCCGCGTCCTGGGCAGAAGATGTTCGCTCAAACGCCGGCTCCAGGCGTAGATTTCCTCGTGCAAAGGAGAGAGGTAAGGGTTGTTGTAACAGACCACGTTCCGGTTGACGTCTCCGCAGGCCGCGATAGTGCTCAGCAAGGCACGGTTGATGCCTGCTATCGTGGCTTTCAGATGCCGCTTGAAGACGCCATGGAATTGGAAGGTCTGGCGGGTCGTGATGCGCAGGGACTGATGGCCGTACCGACACGCCAACTCGTCCAACTGCAGCCACTGCGCCGGCATACAGACCCCTCCCGGCATCCGCACGCGAATCATGAAGCTATAAGCGGGTTCCAGTTTTTGCCTGAGGCGTTCGTTGCGGATGTCCCGGTCATCCTGCTGGTAGGTGCCGTGAAACTTGAGCAGCTTGGCGTCCTGCGGGGAAACGGCGCCAGTCACAGGGTCTGCCAATCCCTCCTTTATCGTGCCGCGCAGATAGGCGCTCCGTTCCTTGAGTGCTTCATCTTCATTGGGTTGAGTGGTGTGCTTGACGCCCATGGCGACTTTCTCCTTAGTAGACGTCCCGTTGATAGCGCTTCGAGGACTGCAGTTCTCTGACGTACTCCTCGGCCCGCTCAGGAGCGTAACCGCCTTCTTTCGCCACGATATCGACCAGAGCCACGTGAACGTCGGGCGCCATGCGTTGGGCGTCGCCGCAGACGTAGAAATAGGCGCCCTCTTCCAGCCATGCGTAGAGCTCACTGCTCTTTTCGAGCATCCGGTGCTGCACGTAGAGTTTCTCCTCGCTATCCCGGGAGAAAGCCACGTCGATCCGGGTCAACAGGCCGTTCTTGCGATAATCCAGCCATTCCAGCTGATACAGGAAATCACTGTGGAAGTTGCGGTCACCGAAAAACAGCCAATTCTTACCCGTAGCGCCCGTCACCTCCCGCTCCGCCAAGAAGGCGCGGAATGGGGCCACGCCCGTACCCGATCCGACCATGATGATCGGTACCTGTGGATCGTCCGGCAGCCGAAAGTTCGGGTTGCTATCCACGTATACGGACACCTGCCCATCCTCGGGCACTCGGTCGGCGAGGAAGGTGGAAGCCACCCCCTGACGCTTCAGTCCATGGCTCTCGTAGCGCACCACAGCCACCGTCAGATGCGCTTCCTCGGGATTGGCGTTGTAGCTCGAAGCGATGGAATACAGACGGGGCGGGAGTTTGCGCAACAGGGCGAGGAAATGCTCCGCGGTGATGCCGTGCACCGGGAAACTCTGCACCACATCGATGATCTCTCGGCCGTACAGGAAATCCCGGAGGAGAGCCCGATTTTCCTCCATCAGCAAGTCAGCCAATTCGCGCGACCCTGAGAGTTCCCTGTACTTTTCCAAGAAGGGGCGGGTTAGCGTGGTGATCTCATAGTCGTGAAGGAGGGCATCTTCCAGGGTGGTTTCGACGCCCTCCGAATTCAAAACCACCGCCCCCTGATCGAGGTCGAGGCTCTCGATCAGGTGGGCTACCCGCTCCGGCCAATTGCTAGGTACTATGCCCAATGAGTCGCCCGGTTCGAAGTGCAAACTCGAATCCGGAATGGAGAGCTCGATGTGACGCACGTCCTTGGTGGAACCACGGCCCGTCAGGCGGAGATTTTCCCGCAAGGTCGCCGGGAAGGGACGCTTCTTGGAGTAGGCGGGCATCGGTTCGACCGCAGTGGGCGCGATGATTTCTACCCGCGTTTCCTGGGTTTGCGCCAGCGTCGCAAGGACGCTTTGCATCCAGGCCTCGGCGGTCTCGTCATAATCCACATCGCACTCTGCACGGGGCTGCAAGCGTGTAGCGCCAAGACTCTCCAAGCGACTGTCGAAATCACGCCCGGTCTTGCAAAAGTATTCGTAGCTGGTATCGCCGAGAGCCAGGACGGAAAACCGCAAACCGTTCAACTTGGGGGCCTTCCTGCTGTGCAGGAATTCGTAAAACACCTGGGCGTTATCCGGCGGATCACCCTCGCCGTGGGTGCTCACGATGACGAACAGGTAACGATCGCGCTTGAGCTGAGCGGTCTTGTAGCTGCTCATCGCCTCCAAGCGGGCCGTCAGGCCTCTTTGTAGCAATCGACTGTGTAGTGTCTTGGCAAGTTTTTCGGCATTCCCGGTCTGCGAACCGAACAGGACCGTAATCCCCGGCTGTGGCTCCATCGTCCGGGCCGACGGCGAGCTAGCGAGATCTGTCTGGGCTGCACTGAATCCGGCGAGGTAGCCGCTGACCCATAAAACCTGTTCGCGGGAAAGCCCTTCCACCAGCCGCTTCAAGGTTTCCCATTGTTGCGGGGTCAACGGACCTTCAGATGCGCTCATGCTGCATGCTCATCTACATGGTGATCGTGATCTGAGTGCCGCATATGTCCGTTTCTTTGTTGTGATAAACGGTGATCGCCCGCGCGCACTCGCGGGCAAGTTCGGCGGAATCGAAGAAACCGGTGAGCGTTCCCGCGGATTTGTGCGCGTAACCGCGAAATGCGCGGATCATTTGTTCCAACAACGGTTCTGCGGACAACACTTCCTGGCTGATGCGTCCATCCAGATGGTAACTGGTCCGAGAATGTCGGACCTCTACCAACTCCCCGCCGCGCTTGAGATTCACAAACTCGTGAACCTCACAGACTCGCGGCTCCGCCGGTCTTGCATTCCTGGAAATTTGTGTCAATTGGTGTTTCGCGTTCATAGAGTCTTTCCGTCAGTCATTACCGATCAATCTGGGGTGCCATCACCGATTCCTCCGTCTCCGTTCGATGGACTGCTTCACGGCCCGAGGCCATGAAGAGCGTGCCCATTGGTCGTCGGAGATGGTCCTGAGTGAAATAAACTCGACGGTACGCTGATGTCGAGAGCGACGGATCCGTAAAGCGTGATTAGTTCCACCTTTTTGTCGTGGTAGAGGGCGATTGCCCGTGCACACTCGCGGGCATCGTCGGGGTCATCGAAAACACCAATTACCGTTTCCGCCGACTTGAACACATAACCGTCGAACGCACGGATCATTTGCTCCAGCGACGTTCCTGTCGACAATACCTCCTGACTGATACGCCCGTCCGGATGGTAACTGGTCCGAAAATGGCGCACCGGGACCAAGTCGTCGCGGGCCTTGAGTCGTACAAATTCACGGACTTCATAGATCCTCGATTTTGTCGGCTCCCCAGTCCCGGCAAGCCGTTGTGTCAAGCGCCTTTTGCCCATGGATTCCTCCCCATCTGTCATTGCGGGCCGTCTTGGCCGTTAAAGAGGCATTTCTCAATGATGATGAATTCCGCCGGTATCTATGACAGTCACACTTATCCTGTGAGGAGCCGGATACTGCGTCGAATAGAATTGGCCGGTCACCGCAAGCGGGTCCGCAACCCCGCGGGTTCTACTTGTGTTCCCGATAAGATCGGGCAAACAAAAAGCCAGTGATCCTGTTCGAACCACTGGCTTCCGGCTGTCCGGTCAGCATCATTTGGCTAAACTCGCGGACATGTTACCAATAGGACAATTCTCAAAAAAAGAATATAAGGTAATTTGCTTAGGCTTATTAATGATATGCCGTTCGTCGTCAGGTTTGGGGCTCCACGCAAACAGCACGCCGACATTTTCGCTACCGGTCAGTTCGCCACGGTATCCGTCGAATTCCCCTGTCGTGGCACGCCGAATGTCTCAATCCGTTACAGTACCTGAACGGTGCGGTTGGCGATCACCCCGAGGCTTTGCAACGCTCGTTTTACGGCTTCGGCTCGCGGAGACGGATGGGCGGTTTGGATTGACGCTCCGGGACGCGCCAATTAACCGTTTCCCCAAAATACTGCATTTCCGGGTCGCTCAAAGATCCTCCTTGCTTTTTCCAGCGGTCCAGTCCTCCCGAAAGATGGCAGACCTTGGATAGTCCGACTCTTTGTGCGGCTTCTACCGCCATCGCGGAACGCTCACCATAGGCGCAATAAAACAACAGGCGTTTGCTGTTTCCCGCCGCCATCAATTCGCGGAGGATTCCGCCCTTGTTGAGATGCGGCGTCAATGAGGGGTAAGGGACATGGATAGAGCCGGGAATCCAACCGTGGCGTTGACGCTCAGCACTGTCGCGGAGGTCGATGAGCCAGACTTGCTCTTGCTCAAGGGATTTTCGAGCCTCGGCGACTGAGATGCCCAATCCGCGAGCTTCCAGCGCCTGTTGCGACAAGCCAATGTTGAGATTGTTCGGGACCGCGATGTCCATCATCCTGGGATTGGGAAGACGGAGGCTGTTCATGAGTTCGACGTATTCATCAGCGGAGTTAACCTGCAAGCGGGGATTGAACTGTCGTTCTTCCCTGATCGTGCTCGCGGTATTGCCGTCGTAGTCGTGACCAGGGTAGATAAGCGTCTCATCGGGCAATAGCAGCAACTTGTTGAAAATCGAATCATATTGGGCCCACGGATCGCCGTTCTGGAAATCCGTTCGGCCTGTCCTGCGTATCAACAAGGTATCGCCGGTGAACAGCCGATTTCCCAGCCGAAAACAGTAGGAATCGTCAGTGTGCCCCGGGGTGTATATCACCTCAAGACGTAAGCCCTCCGCAGTGATGACATCGCCATCCGAAACCCGCTGGGCGACGACATCGGCGCGACTTTGCTCGCCCATCACCGTGATGCACTTGGTTCGATCACGCAGCACGCCAAGCCCGGATTTGTGATCGGCGTGTAGATGGGTGTCAATGGCTTTGACCAGGGTTAAGCCCAGTTCGTCCAACAATTGCAGGTATTGGTCGACGCGCTCCAACACCGGATCAATGATCACGGCCTCGCCACCCCATCGGCTCGAGATCAGGTAGGTATAGGTAGAGGATTCACTATCGAACAGTTGTCTGAAAATCATAGGTCTTATGAATGATGAAAATTTCCTGGAGACAGCGTCAATCGGCTTGGGTCAAAAGCATTTTCAGCAAGGAGAAGCCATAGGGCCAATGCCCCAGTCGACTTTCCGAGTTGATATGGCCGATCGGCCCCGCGTCGACGAACTCCGCGTCCCAGGCTTCGGCGCGGCGGCGGGCAAACCCGATGCTTCCGTAAGGGTCATTGGAACTGGCCACAACGATGCTCTTGAATGTAAATGGCCGTAGGGGAATGGGGTGAAAACCTGATGCCTGCTGCGGAAAATGAGGACTTTCCGGATCGGGTGGCGCAACCAGTAGGGCGCTCCGGATTTTCAGTCCGGACGTTGCCGCCCAGTGAGCGACGGTCAGACAGGCCAGGCTATGGGCGACCAACACGGAGCGACCGCCGGTTCGCGCCACTTCGCGCTCCAAAGTTTCCACCCACTCGCGGCAAACGGGAAACTGCCAGTCGCGCTGGTTCACTCGCCGAAATCGCGGATGAGTCGTTTCCCAGAGCGTCTGCCAATGCCGAGGTCCGGAACCGCCGTACCCGGGTAGTATCAAAACGTTCGAGCACTCAATCGGCTCGCTCCGCGTAACCGGAAGCGCCGACGTAGCGCCGGACGTGAATAAATCAATCACAGCCATGACCTACCCATCGGCTAGTCGGACTTCGGCCCCAGCCCTAAGCCGATGAACATTCCTAGGCCGAATGTCCATATCGGGACCTTAAAGCTGATCAGCGACACCAGGGCCGGTCCGGGACAGTACCCTGAAAGCCCCCAGCCGACGCCGAACAGGGCGGCACCCACCAGAAGGCGGCCATCAATCGCTCTTTTCTCAGGAATCTGGAACCGATCTTCCAGAACCGGCTGGTGTCGCTTCAGAACCCATGGAAACAATAAGGAACCCACCCCGACGGCGCCGGCCATGACAAACAGGAGTGTCGGATCCCAGGAACCTGCTACGTCGAGAAATCCGACAATCTTCGACGGCCTGGTCATCCCGGCCATCCCCAAGCCCAAGGCGAATAGCCAACCACAAACCAACGCGCTGACATGCTTCATTCCGGGCTATACCAAGACGTGATTGACCAGGTAGACCGTCGCGATGCCGGTGAGGATGAAGGTACCCGTTGCCGCTAGCGAGCGAACGGATCGTCGCGATAAGCCACATACGCCGTGACCGCTTGTGCAACCATTGGCCGTACGCGCACCGAAACCGACCAGGAAACCCGCTAACGACAGTACGCCGAAGGGGTGTGAAGGAATTTCGCCGAATGCATCGGGATGAAAAATCGCCAGCGTCAACCCACCAGCCAGCAATCCCAAAATGAAGCAAAGGCGCCACGAAATATCTCCCTGCCTTGGCGTCCACAGCCCTCCGACAATATTACTGATACCCGCAATACGGCCATTAAGCAGCAAAAAAATGGTTGCGGCCAAACCGATTAAAATTCCGCCACCCAAGGCTGTCAGTGCTGATTGCATTTAGATTCCGAATACCACGAGTTCCCGAAACGACAAATGTGGTTCCGGGGTAGACGTCAAAGGCCTCAGGAACCACACCGTGTAGAGGATAATCGGAGCAAGGTACATGTGTCGCGTAAAGAAAGAAATAGCGTTTTGGTCTCTGGATTCCGGCATGGATTGCCGGAATCCAGAGACCAAGAATGGCAAGGCGCCTACGTCCCTGTGACCTGAACCCCGGCATCCCTTGCCGGGGTCACGATGTGGCTTTACTTTCATTACGAGCAGTCTGTAGGAAACCGCATGGGCTCCGAGCATCAGGGCAATGCTTTCCGATGCTTTGCCCCATTTCCCTGTGCTTCGTAATAGCTTCCCTTCACCAGGTCGGCGCGCAAGACTTCGGCCAGAATGGCATCTTTTTCATTTTCGATGCCTTCGACCAGGAACTCGGTATCCAGACTGTGGATCACCGAAAGTAGCGAGGTCTTCCGTCGATACTCTTTTTCGCTGCGGGGCAGGCTGGAAAAGAAGCTAGGGTCCAGACGCACGAAATCCGGCGTGATGCGGTACAGGAACTCGATGCAATAGCGTTCGAGGAAGGATTCGCTAGCCTTGTCGTCGAACTTGATCGCCGTGGCGTATCCCCGCGTTTGATAGTTCTTCAGTCCTTCAAGCAAAGAAATGAGTTGAAGGCCGTAAACCGGCGTAATCAGCACCGTGATGGCCACGCGTCGAGGTGATAAGCCGCAACGAAAAATGACTTCCTCGAAATAGGCGCCATGGTTACGCTTGACGCCCAGCACGTGGCGTGGATGCACCTGCAGGAACAGATATTCATTTTCATGGGCGGCCGGCAGATAATTCAACATGTGGATGGTGCGGCACAACCGATCGAGGCTGACGATGCTGGCGGCGTCGGCGGCGAAAAAGACCCGTGCCGCGGTAGCCTGTTTGTCGTCCGGCTGGAACGCCTGGAGCTGCGCATCATGTCCGACGATGTGCTCGGGCGAATCCGCCCGCCGGATCGGATGAAACTCGCTGGCAAGGCGCAGCCCGCCGAACCTTCCCTCGACTTGTCCCGCCTGTACGGTGAGCGGCGGTTCACGTAGACCTTGTTCCTCGCTGATCCGCTGATTGAAATATTCGACCAAATCTTGCAGTGGCATTGTCGTCGTCCTCTTGATGAATTCCTGGGTAAATCGCTTTATCCGGGCGGTTTTTC
>DATIXD010000367.1:0-3268 GCA_035518875.1 Methylococcaceae bacterium
ACGCGAGCAGCGGTGGCGGTACTCGACTTCCCCGGGTTGGAAGCGGTCGAACAGTCGGTCGTCCGCCTGCCGACTTCCTTTCCCTATGTGCCGGGCCTGCTCTCCTTTCGCGAGATTCCGGCCGTTCTGGCCGCTTTGGAAAGGCTGATCGACCTGCCTGATCTGATTCTGGTCGACGGCCAGGGTTACGCGCATCCCAGGCGTTTCGGCATCGCCAGTCATCTGGGCGTGTTGACGGATCTGCCGACCATCGGGGTCGGCAAGACGCGGCTATTGGGATATTACGACGAGCCGCCCGAAGAGCGGGGGAGTTGGACTCCGTTGCGGGACAAGGGGGAAGTGATCGGAGCGGTGCTGCGAACCCGGGAGCGAGTCAAGCCCTTGTTCATTTCCGCCGGGCATCGTATCAGCCTGGAAACGGCGGTCGCGTATGTGATGCGGTGTACGCGGCGCTACCGCCTGCCGGAAACCACGCGACGCGCGCATCGTTTAGCTTCCGGTTGAGGTGGGTTACGGCATCATCACGCCTAACCCACCTTAGGAGAATACCGAACTTATTTGTGAAGTTCCTGGTCGCGGTAATGCACGTCCAGCCAGCAGCGCGGCAGTTCTTCGCCGGAGGGAAAGATGAGCTCGGATTTGGGGAACTTGTCCGGATCCTGCATTTCCTCCCCATAGTGCAAGCGCCCCACCAAGTTCTTATGGGTCGGATTGACCAGATCGTTCAGGCTCAAAACCTCGACCAGATGACCGTCTTTTTTCTGTTTTAGAAACATGGTCTTATCCTCCTTTATCAATATCGGTTTGCGGTAATCGTGTCGCCCTTGATTGAACTGCCAGTTCAGGGTGAGTCCACGAGTGGTGCAATTGTAAGCCTTAATGTCAGTTCAAGTGACGATTTTTTTCTTCGTTGTTGAGCTGCCAAAATCGCTCGACCGAGCGATGAAGCCCTCAAGTCTCCAATGGCTTGCCCTTTTTTCGGCTGCCTTCTTCCAGTTCTTGGAGCTTTTTCTTGAGCTCTTCCATCTGCTTCTGAAGTTTGGGCAACAACTCCTTTTTCAATGAGCCTTCGGCTGCACTCTGGGCCTCACGCATTTCGTCCATGAGCCGGCGCCATTCTTCCTCCAACTTTTTCGCTTCCTCGGAACGCGGGAGTTTCTCGAATTCCTGGCGGAAACGCTCCACCTGCTCGCGCAAATCGCGAAGGGCATTGCCGAACTGCTTCAGAATCGTCCCGAAGGGGAGCAATCCTAAAGGACCGGGGCGGGAACCTTCCACGATAGCCCCTTCGGCCAGCGGTTTTCCATCGGGCCTGGCCTGTACGATCTCGATATGCTGGCGCGTGGGGTCATTGGGATTGTCGAGGAGGTAAAACTTCGAATCGACAGTGGCGGCGCCGACCGAAGCCCGATCGATCGCCACCCCGACCAGCTGGCCGCCACCTTCGGCCGCATCGATCGCGACGACCTTACCAACCTGCTGGTCATTCAGCACTAAGGGATCGCCTTCAGTGAGTCCCCCGATTTCGTCGAAATGTATCTTGAAATGCAAATCCTGGCCGCAGCTGGCCAGGATCAGGAATAACGCCAGGAACGGCCAGAAAAGCTTAGGCATAAATGACCTGGGCGGGTTGGTTTTTGGGTGGGCGTCGTCTAAACCCCGTCAAACAGCCACAGGCGTTCATTTGCCCGCGGTCAGTTTCAAGTATTTTTGGTAGAGACTGTCCTTGTCTTCCCGGTATTCCGGGTCTTTCTCGATGCAGTCGACGGGGCAGACCTCGATGCATTGAGGTTTGTCGAAATGCCCTACGCATTCGGTGCAAAGGGCCGGGTTGATTTCATAGATTTCCTCGCCCTGGGAAATCGCGCCGTTCGGGCATTCGGGCTCGCAGACATCGCAGTTGATGCACTCGTCATGAATGATTAAGGCCATGAGGTCACCTCAAGTGGAATCTGAATACTTGTTGAGCAAAGCGGCGTGCACCCGTTCCGGGACGAAACTGGAAACATCCCCGCCGAAGCTGGCGATTTCCCGGATCACCGAGGAGGAGATGAACGCATATTGTTCGGAAGGCGTGAGAAACATCGTCTCCAATTCCTTGCACAAATGTCGGTTCATGCCCGCCAGCTGAAATTCGAATTCGAAATCGGATACGGCCCGAAGGCCTCTCAGTATCACGCCGGCCCCGCATTTGTTGGCGCACTCCACCAGCAGGGTGTCAAAACCGAGAACCTCGACGCCGGCAATCCCCTCGACCGCGTCTTTAGCTAATTGGACGCGTTCGTCCAGTCTGAACAAGGGGGTTTTGTTTTTGTTTTCGGCGATGGCGATGATCACGCGATCGAAGATTCTTGCGGCGCGAGCGACCAGATCGACATGACCGTTGGTGATGGGGTCGAAGGTACCCGGATAGATCGCGGCTCTATTCTTGTCCTTAACGGCTTGCATGACGATACCCTACTCTTGTGGGCGAGGCGGCTTGCGCTCGCACAGGTGATAACCCACCCCGCCGGCCTGTTTGCTGCGCAGAATTTGCCAGTTTTCCGGCAATCCCTCAAGGAGAAGCCGACTCTCGGCCTCCAGGTAGATCCGGGCGCGCGGGGCGAGCCACCCCCTTTCTTCCAGCAACTGACCACAAGGCGCGATTAATCCTTGGTGAAAAGGCGGATCGAGAAAGACCAGGTCGAACGGCGTCCCTGTTCCGGCGAGAAAACGCGAGACATCCATCTGAACGACTTCCACCTGGTTCGCCCCGAGCAGTGCGCAATTGCGTTCGATGGCCGCGCAGACCTCGGGGTCCTGTTCCACCTGAACCACCCGGACTGCGCCACGCGAGGCGGCTTCAAGGCCGAGCGCGCCGCTGCCGGCGTAAAGGTCTAGGCAGCTCAAGCCTTCCAGATCCTGTCGCAGCCAGTTGAACAGGGTTTCCCGCACCCGATCCGGCGTCGGCCGCAAACCCGGCGCAGCCGGAAACCTGAGCCTGCGGCTGCGCCAGTTTCCGCCGATGATTCTCAGTTCATTCCGCACGCAATTATGACGGAGCGAAGCGAGCACTCTGGTCTCTCTCCCCCCTTCGGGCCACGTCTGCCAGGAGCGGACTTGGCCGGCTGGAGGCCACCCATAGGGTTACCGGCAGGATCGCCTGGAAACACTGGGTTCGGGTGAAGGAAGCCGGCGATCATGGCGCATGGGCTTTGTTGGTCCGAGACGGCACCGGTGCCGCAACGGGTTTAGCGCTGGCGCCTACCAGGATGGTTTGCAACCGGTC
>DATIXD010000368.1:0-3878 GCA_035518875.1 Methylococcaceae bacterium
ACTGTAAGGCTGCGACCCCGGAATCAAGGGCTAGTTTGAAGAGAACGACGAGATATCTCCGCCGTGAATAATAAGCCGCCAATCAGCAGGGCGATCACGCCAACCCCAGAAGCGGTGTTAATTTTGGCAGCCGCATTCGGCGCTGCCTTAGTGCCGGAAGAAAAGGTAAATACCGAACCTTGGGTATTGCCCGTGAAGTTCCACTGGCCGTCCGTTTCGTCCAAACCGGTAACCTTCAGTTTTCCCACACCGGTTATCACAATCTCGGTATCGGTGCGATGTGTAACGGTAACGGAGGTCAGGTTGAAGCTATAGGTACGGCCTTTGGAAGTGAAGCTCCATAACAAAGTTTGGGGGATTGGGGGGAACGGGTTATAAATAAAACTGTGGAAAGTCACCGGCGTAAAGTTCGGTACCTCCCTGTAATGACCGTTTGCCCCGAAGACGAACCCCCGGCCTCCGGAAAAATCGACCCCGTCAGCGGTCAACGTGTACCCGCCGCCGATAATGCCAAGATCACCCGTGATCGGGGCGGCTTGGGCTGTCGCGGCGAAAAGCGAGAACGCAGCCGCCCACAACAAGGTCCTTGGCTTTTGGAAGTTCATGTCTGCCGTCTATTGCACGCAAAGTCTCAAGCTGATTCTAAAGCGTGTGACGGCAATATTCATGCCTGCGGTAGATAGTTTAATAAAACCGGTGAGATGGAATGATATGCATCTGTTCGCTTAGCTAGAGTGTAAAAAAGAATGACACTCGTTAGGCATCGGAGTGGGACTGCGCAGATTCTGCCGAGGCCCGATAGGGGGAACGTGGCTGCCAAAACGCTCGCGTTTTTCACCTGTGCGAGTAGGAAGCCAAAGCTCATAGGCATCTGAAGACTCAGATTGCATCGTCATACGCCAAGGATCACAAAGGCCGCGTCGACAAGGCTATCAGCACGGCAGAGAGGCTTTGTGCGCACCGCAGAGCGCGCGGCCGACGCCGATTCGGCGCAAGGTGCTGGAACTGATCCGGGAGGGCCATTGAGCGGTCAAGGCCCACGATCTGCTCGACCGAATCGAGCCCGTTCGAGCAGGCGGCAAAGCCCGCCACCGCATATCGCGCCCTGGCGTTTGTGATCGAAGAGGGCCTGATCCACCGGGTGGAAAGGCTGAACGCCTTCATCGGCTGTGTGTGTTCGGAGCGCCAGCACGAGCAGTTTTTGTCATTCGTAATCGTTGCCACGAAGTCGGAGAGAGACCGGCCTTCGCTGTGATGGATGCGCTGGCGTGGGAAATCCAGCAGGCCGGATTCATCGTGCACCGGAACGCCATCGAGGTCTAAGGCGTTTGCGCAAATTGCGCACCGGCAGATTAGGCCGGTCAGGGTGCGGCGTGATGGATGATGGTTGTCACGTCGTCATCATGGGGCGCGGGCAGTGTTTCGCCGTAACAGCGGGTGTAACGATCCTTGGGCAAGGGAAAAGTGATGTATAGACGGTCCGCCATCGCGCTGATCTCAGCCGCGCTGCTGGCTCGGCGACAACGGAGCTGGAACCGATCGTGGTCAGCGCACCCCAGCCGCAAAAGGCCTCGGAAACCGTCCGGCTGGCAATTCATCAACAGCGACTTCGCCGCGCTCGGGGAGGCGGCCGTCGTTCCCGGGTCACAGATCGATACCTATGGTCTCTTCGCGGTCGAGTCCTTCAACGTGGGCAGAGTCACCGACGAAATGGGTGCTCGCGCGGCACGCCAATCGGGCGACCCGCAGGGAAATAAGAGCCGATTTTATGCACCGCTTACGGGCCCCGCCTCGGCACTCTGGGATGTCGACGGCAAAAACCGGCTCAGTCTGCCCGTGATGCAATCCCAAAAAGCGCCTCAAGTTCAGGAAGTCTTTTCCAAGGTATGCAGCAATACAAAATCGAGGCGTTCGAGCGGGCGATCCTGACGGCATTTGCCAAGGGCAATAATCTGTTCGACGAGAATATCCGCAACTCAACCTCGTATCTGCGCAATTTCGCGCCGGAGCCAGGGCGTGGGGCGGAGGTCGGGCTTCGGGTCAGTTATTCGCGATCCGGGTCTAGCGCCGCCGGCCACCTCCCAGCAAGGAGCCGAGCACGCCGCGCACGATTTCCCGGCCGACTTGCGATCCAATGGTGCGGGCGGCACTCTTGGCCATGGCCTCGATCACGCTGTCCTTGCGGCCGGTCTTGCTGCCGAGCACCGCTCCCACGCCCGAAAGCAGGGTATCGGTCCAGCCGCCTTCGCTCGTCGTTTCCCTCGATTCTGCCTCGGGTTCGCCTTTGGTCGAGGCTGCGGCCCGGCCCTTGAGCTTTTCATAGGCGGACTCGCGGTCGACCTCCCTCTTGTAATGATCGCCCAGCACGGAATTTTCCAAGATCGCCGCGCGCTCCTCGGGGCTCAGCGGCCCGATCCGGGTCGAAGGCGGGATGACGTAGGCGCGTTCCACTACGCCGGGGCGGCCTTTCTCGTCGAGCAGCGAAACCAGCGCCTCGCCGACCTCCAGCTCCGAAATTGCCGTTTCCACATCCAGCTTGGGGTTGCTGCGCAGGGTTTCCGCCGCCGCTTTTACCGCCTTCTGATCGCGCGGCGTGAAGGCGCGCAGCGCATGCTGCACACGGTTGCCGAGCTGCCCGAGAATCGTGTCGGGGATATCGATGGGATTTTGTGTGACGAAATAGACGCCCACGCCTTTGGAGCGGATCAGGCGCACCACCTGTTCGATTCTGTCCAGCAGCGGCTTGGGCGCGTCGGCGAACAACAGATGCGCCTCGTCGAAGAAAAACACCAGCTTGGGCTTTTCGACGTCACCCACTTCCGGCAGATTCTCGAACAGCTCACCGAGCAGCCAGAGCAGGAAGGTCGCATATACCGACGGCGAGTTGAGCAGTTTGTCCGCCGCCAGGATATTGACCACGCCCCGTCCGCGTCCGTCGGTCTGCATGAGGTCGGCGATATCCAGCATCGGCTCGCCGAACAGGCATTCCGCCCCTTGGCTTTCCAGGGTGACTAGGCCACGCTGAATCGCGCCGACACTGGCGGCCGAGACGTTGCCGTATTCGGTCTTGAACTCCTCGGAATTGTCCGCCACGAATTGCAGCATCGCGCGGAGATCCTTGAGATCGAGCAGCAGCATCCCGTGTTCGTCCGCGATCTTGAACACCACGTGCAGCACGCCTTCCTGCACGTCGTTTAAATTCAGCATGCGACCGAGCAGCAAGGGGCCGAGATCGGAAACGGTGACCCGCGCCGGGTGGCCGGATTCGCCGAAAACGTCCCAGAACTCGACCGGCGCGGAATCGAAACGGAAATCCTCGATACCGAGCAGTTGCAGCCGCTCCTGGAGTTTGGGTTTCATCTCGCCGGGCGCACCGATGCCGCAAAGGTCGCCCTTGACGTCGGCCATGAATACCGGCACGCCGATATTGGAAAACCGTTGCGCCAAGGCTTGCAGGGTAACGGTCTTGCCGGTGCCGGTGGCGCCGGTGATCAGACCGTGGCGGTTGGCAAGGGCGGGCAAAAGGCCCAGCTCCATTTCCCGGTTCTTGGCGATAATCAGCGGCGCAACCATGATTTTCCCTTGCTTACTGTGATGTGTGTCAGCGCGGATTGTAAGGCGGATATAGGACATGAACAACGACGGGAGGGTAGAAATGCCCGTAGCAAGTGGGGCGCCCTTTCAGAAAACCAGTCGGTCCCAGGCCCAGGCCCAGGCCGGGCCGTCGAGTCAGTCATGACGAAGCGAGCATGCTGGAGAGAGCCCCTGCGTTCAGTAAGCGACTCACCACCCCGCCCGAAAAAGTCATGGCTCCCTTCAAATATCCGGTTGTCAGCCGTGCAGCGTCCTGTATTTGAGGCGGGATCTGTAGCGTCAGG
>DATIXD010000369.1:0-5194 GCA_035518875.1 Methylococcaceae bacterium
TGCCTGCCGGCAACCCCCTTCCCGCACCTGGAGCAGGCGGTACAGGTGCTCAAGGCTGAGGGCTTTAAGGTCAGTGTGGATTCCCTGGAAACTGACGATTTGTTGCGCGGCGGCAAGTCCGGCGCGGATTTTCTCCTGAGCCTTAGCGAAGACTCGCTTTGGATTGCCGATGAGGTGCAGTCGACGCCGATTCTGATTCCCGCCAGACACGGCGATCTGGATTCTCTGGATCACGCCGTCGCGGGGATGCGGGCCAGAAACCGCGCGTTCATCGTCGATCCCATCCTCGATCCGATCCATTTCGGCTTTACCGATTCCCTGGCGCGCGATCACGAGACGCGGCGGCGTCATCCCGATGTCGAGATCATGATGGGGGTCGGCAATCTCACCGAACTAACTCATGCCGATACTGTTGGCATCAATGCCATCCTGCTCGGCATTTGCTCCGAGTTGCACATCAAGCACATCCTCACCACCCAGGTCAGCAAGCACGCCCGCACCGCGGTGCGGGAAGCCGATATGGCGCGGCGCATCCTTTATGCGGCGCGGGAGCTGAACATGCTGCCCAAACATGTCGACGACGGACTGATGGTCCTGCACGAGCGCTCGCCGTTTCCCTATACGCGCGAAGAAATCGAGGAACTGGCCCGGCTGATCCACGACCCCAGCTACCGCATCCAGATCAGCCCTGACGGCGTTCACATCTTCAACCGGGAAGGCTTCCACAGCGCCACCGACCCCTTCGAGCTTTATCCCAGGCTGGGCGTGGAGACAGACGGCGGTCACGCGTTTTATCTGGGCGTCGAACTGGCGCGGGCTCAGATCGCCTGGCAACTCGGCAAGCGCTATGCCCAGGACGAACCCTTGCACTGGGGCTGCGTGGTGGAGACGGCAAGTCCCGCCGTCGACCCGCACGCTTACAAGCCCGCCGGTTCGACCCTGCAAAGCCCCCCCAAGGACATCGATCCGTCCGCTGGCAGTGGATTGGAACCGGCTGCCCCCCGCGGTGAAACCAGGTAGTTCACCATGATCCGGGAAACCATCCTCACCAGTCGATCCGCCGAGGGCAACATTCATATCGCACCGATGGGCGTGCATGTGTTGCCCGGGGAAATGCTCATCATGCCGTTTCGCCCCTCGACCACCCTCGACAATATCCTCGCGACCGGGCATGCAGTCATGAACCACACCGACGACGTGCGGGTATTCGCCGGCTGCCTGACCGGGCGACGCGACTGGCCACTGGTCGATGCTTATCGAGTCCCAGGCAAGCGCCTCGCCGCAACGCTCGCCCATGCCGAACTGGAATTGCTGCGCACAGAGGACGACGAGCTGCGCCCGCGCCTCTACTGCCGCGTCGTCCACGAAGCCAACCACGCGCCTTTCCAGGGCTTCAACCGCGCCCAGTTCGCGGTGCTGGAAGCCGCGATCCTGGTCAGCCGCTTGCATTTGCTGCCCTGGAGCAAGGTCGAGGCGGAACTGGAATATCTTCGGATCGGTTTGGACAAGACCGCCGGCGAACGCGAACAGGAAGCCTGGGGCTGGCTGATGGAAAGAGTCGAGGACTTCAGGCAGAAATCTCAAGAAAAAGCGGCGTCAACATGACCGGCATGCTCGCCAGCGTACAGAACCTCGATGAGGCTTTGCTCGCGCTCGCAGCCGGCGCCGACATCATCGACTTGAAGGCGCCCGCCGCCGGTTCGCTTGGCGCATTGTCCTGCGAAGACATCCGGCGCATTGTTACCCAAATTCAGGGCCGTCGCCCGATCAGCGCCACGATCGGGGACCTGCCCATGGATCCGGCGCTGGTGGGGGAAGCGGCGGCGAACATGGCCGCAACCGGGGTCGATTACGTCAAGATCGGCTTTTTCCCCGGCGGCGATTGGCCGGGGACGATCCAGGCGCTCGCCCCCCTGGCCGCGCGGGG
This sequence comes from Methylococcaceae bacterium, assembly GCA_035518875.1. Lineage (GTDB taxonomy): Bacteria > Pseudomonadota > Gammaproteobacteria > Methylococcales > Methylococcaceae > DATIXD01. Next base: position 1,928 of record DATIXD010000369.1, read on the forward strand.
AATTCGGCTGGTGGTCGTGCTGTTCGGCGATCGACAACCCGATGCGCGTCATGCAGCCGAACTGGCCGAGGCCGGTTTCGCCGGAGCGATGCTGGATACGATGGACAAACAGCAGGGTTCGCTGACTCAAGTCTGCACCATCGACTTTCTGCGCGATTTCGTCGTGAAGGTCAAAGCCCATGGATTACTTTGCGGTCTGGCGGGTTCGCTTCGATCTTCCGACATCCCGCCGCTGCTTGAGCTGAAGCCCGACTACCTGGGCTTTCGCGGCGCGCTGTGCCGCCGGCACCTGCGCACCGCCGAACTGGACGCGGATGCCGTCCGCACGATCCGGGCGCTGATTCCTCAAAGTGGGCTGGAGCCCGTCCTGCAACACGCCACGACTGCCTGAAACCGCCATGCTCTATGAACTGCTGCGCCCCCTGCTGTTCCGCCTCGATCCCGAAACCGCTCACCACCTCGCTCTGGCTGCGATGCAACACTTGGCCCGGCTCGGCCCCATCAACCCGCTGCGGCAAACCGTGCCCGCCAGCCCCAGAACAGTGATGGGCCTGGAGTTTCCGAACCCGGTGGGGCTCGCGGCCGGATTCGACAAGAACGGCGACTGCCTCGAAGGCCTGGCCGCCCTGGGCTTCGGCTTCATCGAGATCGGCACCGTGACGCCCCATCCGCAGCCCGGAAATCCCAAACCGCGCCTGTTCCGCCTGCCCGAGCAGCAGGCCTTGATCAACCGGATGGGCTTCAACAACAAGGGGACAGATTACCTGATCGCGCAGGTTCAAAAGGCACGCTATGATGGCGTGCTCGGCATCAACATCGGCAAGAACCTGAAGACCCCGGTCGAAGGCGCGCTGGACGACTACCGGATCGGCCTGCGCAAGGTGTACAGCCACGCCGATTACGTCGCCATCAACATTTCCTCGCCCAACACGCCGGGGCTGCGGAGCCTGCAGCGGGCAAAAAACCTGGAGCCACTCCTGGCGGGATTGGACGTCGAGCGGGACAAGCTGGCGCAGGAGCACGGCAAACGCGTCCCGCTCGCCGTCAAGATCGCCCCCGACCTGGCGCCGGCGCAGTTGGGTCCGCTCACGGAAATGCTGGTGAAACATCGCATCGACGCCCTCATCGCCACCAACACCACCCTCTCCCGTACCGGCGTCGAAGCCTCGCCGCATGCGGCGGAAGCCGGCGGCCTGAGCGGCAAACCGCTATTTCAAGAATCGACCGCAATGGTCGCAGAGCTTTCCAGAATTCTCCGGGGAGAAATCCCCATCATCGCCTGCGGGGGCATTCTCGCCGCCGAAGACGCCCAAGCCAAATTCGAAGCCGGCGCCAGCCTAGTGCAGATTTACAGCGGGTTCATATACCGGGGGCCTGCGCTAGTGCGGGAAATTGCAAAGGCGTGTCGGACGCATTGAAGGACAACCGGCATGCGCCGGAAGTCAACAACCAACGTCACTCTCCAGCAGATCGAAGAAACTCTTGTCCACGCCGCATTGTGGGCAAACCCAATCGTCGGGGATGTCCTCCCAGCGGGTTCCCGGTGCGACGCCGGAATCGGGATCACCCTCCGCCTCGTCGAAGATGTAACCACATGCGGAGCATTTAAATTTCCGGTAAGGAGTCATAGGATTTGGTTTGGCGATCTGCTTAAGCGAAGCTAGCCGGCGATCAGCTTTTCGATATTCCGGATATATTTTTCCATTTTGTGATTTTCGACATTCGATGGAATCAGGTCCAGCTGCTGCTTCAGGCTGCCCTTTATGGATTCGAGAAATTCGTTCCACCAGCTGATGTCGTCGTGCAAACGACCATCCGAATCGAAAAACCGCAATGCGCCGACGTGACTATAACCGAGTTCCCTGGTGGGCACGCGGGTTACGATATCGTTGTTATTCACGAACCTGAAGAATCTCGCCTTCAATTCCGCATTGAACGCCCTGGAAAACTCGCGATCACCCGCGCGCGGCTGTCCGAACGTATAAACTCCACTGACCGGTTTATCCAGTTCGAGAACAAACCGCGCCGCGGCCACCGCGGCGAGTGCGCCGCCCAGACTATGGCCGGTGATCCACAGGGGTTGAGCCTTGTTTTGCACCGCTTTCAGCGTGTCCAGGATGTCATCCCAGACCAGGCACACCGCGCGCAAGAAACCGCTATGGACTTTTCCCGTCCCGGCGCGAACGGAGGTCAACGAAACATCCGAATTGGTCATCCAATCCTTGATGCTAGCCGTTCCCCGGAACGACAAAACCACCGCCTGATCGTTATGCCCGACGAACAACTGGGTATCCCGGCGCTCGATGAACTTCGATTTAAAACCTTGTTCGGCCAATTTGGCCTTGATCTTCTTCTCCGACTCGTAAGCTAGATCGGCGCACAGCGCGAGCGCATAGGCGTTCTTGGCGGAAAACTGGGTGCTCTTCGGTTCGAATCTTATCACTGGCATGTCTCCGTGAAGTCCTGATGATCACGAATGCCTATTGCCACTCGCGGGGTTCAAGCATCCGGATCGTACATGTCGTGCTTGATCTTATGCCGGTTGGCGATGAGTTCCTCGATAGAAGGTTCGTCGTGGAGCGCGCGCCGGATCGCGAGCTTGGTGGCCTCGTAGTTGGTGCGGTACAAATCCTTTTCATCCAGGTTGGGATCGCTGGCGCATTGGGGATCGATCCAAATCAGGCTGATGATGCACAGGTTAGTGACTCGATCGCGGGGAATGATGCCCTCGATCACACAATCGAGCACCGCATCCGCGGTCGCCGCCTGCACCACGCCACCGAACAAATTGACATAGGCGCTGTTCTTGATAGTGACCTTCGGCACCATCATGGTCGCGGGACGCACCTGCTGGTTGCAGGCGCGAATGGCGAACATGCGGGTGTGGCCCGCTGTCTGCCCCATCATGTTGGCAAAGGCTTGGCCGACCGGACCATTGACGTCGCCGATGAGGATTTCCGGCATGGCGTCCGTGTACTGGCCATCCGCCGCGAATACTGTGGCTTCCCCGGTCTTGAAAATGATTTTTTCTGACATGGCGTTTCTCCTGCCGATGAATCAACAGCCGCTAGGGGTCTGTGAGCGGCCGGTCGGGAACCGCGCAGGCGCTCAGGGCAGGCATTTGATCTTCAACGAATTGATGTTTTGGTGGAAATTCAACTCGCCCAGATGGTGCTCCTTTTTGCCGGCACCGAAGGTGATTTCCTGCTCGCTGTGCATCTCGGGCTTCTCCCCCCAGGCTTTGATCGCCTCGCCGTGATAGGGCTG
>DATIXD010000370.1:0-2933 GCA_035518875.1 Methylococcaceae bacterium
ATAGCCCCATGCCACCAAGCACTGGTAAAAGCGCGCCTTTGTCTCTCCATATGGAGGTTTCACCCAGTCCGTGGCGTCGCTAACTAACCGCATTTATCCGGATACCCCACTAATTTAAAGTGGGGAAGCAATACAAACCAACCACAAAACCCTACCGCCATTATTCTCAGTCGAGGGGATTCACGGTGCTCATCAGTTCTGACAAGGCTCACGTCATTCCCATCCTCAACTCGATCGGGGCCTATGTCTATTTGGTGGACGTGCTGGAAGAAGGGGCTTTCCGCTACTTCGCCATCAATCGGTGGATCGAGGAGGAGCCGGCCTTCAGAGACATCGCTCCGAATGTGGGTAAGCGCCCCGAAGAATTCTTGGACCCCGACCACGGCGCTCGCCTCAACAGACTATACCGGCAGTGCGTCGAGGCGCGCTCCCACATCGAGTTCGAGGGCTGCCGCGAGACGCCCGAAGGGACGCGCTGGGTGACTCATCACCTTGCGCCTTTGTTCGATCTGACCGGGCGCGTCGTTCGAATCATGGGTACCATCGTCGACATCACGGAGCGCAAGAGGGCTGAGCGCGCTCTCGAGGAGAGTAGGAGGCATTACCAGGCTCTCTACAACGAGATTCCCGCCCGCCTCACCATGCTGGACTTGGACGGGGTTGTCCTGTCGATCAATGAGTTCGGCGCCCGATATTTCGGGTATTCGCCGGGGGAAATCGTTGGTCGGCCCGTATTCGATTTTTTGCACATCGACGACCGGAAGGCCGCCCGGCGCATTTTGCAAGACATTAGGCGATCGCCTGCCCAGCTCCACAGGATCGAACTTCGCATCCTCAAAAAAAACGGCGATATCGTTTGGGTCCTCAGCACCGCGCGGCTAGCTCGCGATGTGGATGACGGTCCCGTGATCCTCGTCGCCGACGAAGACATCACCGAATCCCACCAACTCTCCGACCGCCTGTTCTATCAAGCCACCCATGATCCCCTGACCGGCATGATCAACCGCCGCGAACTGGAGCGACGCCTGGAGATGCTGCTAGATCACGCGCGGGAGCACGACGCCCAGCACGCTTTCGCCTATCTGGATCTCGATCAGTTCAAACTGATCAACGACACTTGCGGGCATGGGGCCGGCGATGAACTGTTGCGGCAAATGGGACGGTTGCTCGAAGGGCATATTCCCGATAAGGACACCCTCGGTCGCCTGGGGGGCGACGAATTCGGACTGCTCCTGCAGGATACCACGCTGGAACAAGCTGAGAAGTCTTGCCACGTCCTGAGACAGGCCGTGCAGCGTTACGACTTTCTATGGGAGAATCGCCACTTCAACGTAGGCGTGAGCATCGGCGTCGTGGCCATTACTCGCTACAGTGGCGCCGTCACCGATGTGCTGAAGGCGGCCGACAGCGCCAGCTTCGCCGCGAAAGAAAGTGGCCGCAACCGTATTCACGTTTATCGTGAGGACGACGAGGAATTGGCCACGCGTCAGCTGGACATGGAATGGACCCACCGTATCCAGCGGGCCATTCGGGAAAACCGGCTGCAGCTGTACCGTCAGCGCATCGAGTCGATCAGCGGCGATGACGATGGAGGGGACCACTACGAACTCCTGTTGCGCCTGCAGGACGAGGCAGGGCGGCTGGTTTCCTACGGCGAGTTTGCGGCGGCCGTCGAGCGTTACAATCTGGCGACCCGGCTGGACGAGTGGGTGATTGCCACCGCTTTCCATTGGCTAACGGTTCAGCCGGAACGCCTAGGTACGCTGGGTCTTTGCTGCATCAACCTGTCCGGCATCAGTATTGGCAAGCCGGAATTTCTCGATTTCATTATCGCCGGGTTCAAGGAGACCGGGCTACCGCCAGACAAGATCTGCTTCGAGATCACGGAAACGGCTGCGATCGGTAATCTCTCCCGGGCTACCGATTTCATCGATGCGCTTCGGCGCCTAGGTTGTAGGTTCGCGCTGGACGATTTCGGCACCGGTGTTTCCTCGCTGGCCTATCTCAAGAACTTCCCGGTTGATTACCTCAAGATCGACGGCACCTTCGTCCGCGACATCGCGGACGACCCGATCGATCTGGCCGTGGTTGAATCGATCAACACCATCGGTCATGTGATGGGTAAGAAAACCGTTGCCGAATACGTCCACCGCGAGGACGTGCTGACCAAATTGCGAGAGATCGGCGTCGACTATGTGCAGGGCTTCCACATCGGGCGACCAGAGCCGCTCCAATGAAGCCGGCGAGGCTACTAGTCGGCTACGTCGGGGATTTCCTAGGGAGAAAGAGGCGCAGCGACCGTTGCTGTTCTCGGCAGTCTGACGTCGATCCAAACCAACTACTTAGCCTTCCGGTAGGGCGATTCTTGCAAAACAACGGTCAGGTCACCGCAATAAGTCGGCCAGTCGCGTCTGGGTAAACATCCGCCGGATGGTCAGCCCCTGAACAATGATCGAGAAGACGACGACGGCGAAGGTCATGTTCAGGATCATCAGCTTCCAGGGACTGCGGGGCAACGAGACCGCGAGCCCCAGCGACAGGCCGCCGCGCAGGGCCGCCCCACGCCAGCAGTTTGGTCAGACCGAAGCAGTCAGCGCGGATCATTCCCCCTCGATTCAGCCCACCGACGATGGTCGACACGGTCACCGTGCGGGCGAAGAGCACGGCGGTGATCGACACAAGCGCGGGGACGCCCGGTACGACATTCTGCAGTGGATTGATCAGAACGACATGGAAACCAACGAATACGAACAACAAGTTATTTATCCTAAATCCGGCAATTAAAGCCTAGTGTGCTGGTGCACGGGCCGGTTGTTCCGGCGGCGGCAGTGTCGGTACCAGCCAGTTGAAACGGGTTAGGATTCGAATCAGGTAATCACAACACGATTCCCAGACGGTCTTGAGCTGCAACTGCTCCGCATTTCGCTGCCATT